>JADHXE010000011.1 GCA_016783125.1 Anaerolineales bacterium | reverse complement strand
CACCCCACACACCCCTATTTTCGGGCTTTTCCTGCGCAAGTGCGTAAGTCCTAAATAATAACTGCACATACAAGAAAATCGAAATTTCCAAGATTTTTGCATTGTCAAAACTCCTTCGATGACGACTCGCCCCCAGGATACAGCTTTCAATAGAGCCGTTGATCTTATTAAAAACGCTCAACATGCTGTAGTACTTACGGGGGCGGGCAGCTCAACTTCCTCCGGAATTCCAGATTTCCGATCAGCGGGTAGTGGATTATGGACCCGTTTCCTTCCCATGGAAGTAGCCTCGTTATCATCGTTCCGATATCATCCGGAACGGTTTTTTGAATGGCTGCGCCCGCTGGCCAGCCATATGCTCAACGCTCAACCCAATCCCGCGCATGTGGCCCTGGCCCAATTGGAAAACGGCGGCTTTATCCGCACAATCATCACCCAGAACATCGATGGCCTGCATCAGCGCGCTGGCTCGAAACATGTCCTGGAAGTGCATGGGACGTTGAATACGCTGACATGTGTGGGCTGTTATCATCAGTATCCATCAAGCGATTTTATAGGCGCATATATCGAACACGGCGATATTCCCCGCTGTCCGGATTGCGAATGCATCCTCAAACCCGACGCGGTGCTCTTCGAAGAACAGCTGCCAGCTAAAATCTGGCTTGAGGCCCGTCAGGCCAGTGAAAACTGTGACTTGATGTTGGTGGCAGGCTCCTCATTAGCTGTTATGCCCGTGGCTGGCTTACCGGCCAAAGCCAGGGAAAATGGCTCGGACATTATCGTGATCAACAAATCCGAAACTTATGTCGATGGGCAGGCTTCCGCCGTGCTGACTGGCGATGTCGCTGATATTATCCCATCCCTGGCCGCCGAGATTCTCAATGACTGATAAAGCAGAAATTTCGCAAATATCTCGTTACAAAAAGATAATCTCGATCTCCCGCGATTTGGCATCGACGCTCGATCTGGATATCCTGCTAAAGCGTATCGTCCAGGCTGCGGCCGAGTTGACAGGAGCCGAGGCGGCTTCGATACTGCTCTACGATGAAAGGTTAGAACGGCTCTACTTCCAAGTTGCCTCCCAATTTGATGGTCCCCTCCTGCGGGGCTTGGATGTGCCCGTCGAAAGCAGCATCGCCGGATGGATCGTCAAGAACCGCCAACCCATGATCATCCATGACACAAAGCAAGATGAACGTCATTATCAACAGGTAGGCCAGTCGCTGGGGATTACAACAAAGTCTCTCCTGGGCGTGCCCTTGATCGCCAAGGATAAAGTCAGCGGGGTATTGGAAGCTATCAATAAGCGCAATGGAAAATTTTCATCAGATGACCAGGAGGCCCTGATGACCCTGGGCGTCCAAGCGGCTGTGGCGATAGAAAACTCGCGTCTCTTCCAACAATTCGACCTGATCTCTGAATTCGTGCACGAATTGCGCACCCCCCTGGCATCCTTGCGCACTGCCACTCACCTACTCACCCATCCAGAGATCACAGACGACAAAAGGGAACAATTAGCAAAAAACATTCAAAGAGAGAGGGTGCGCCTGGCGGAGATGTCGACCGATTTCTTGAATGTCGCCCGGCTGGAGTCAGGTCGCTCCCAATTCCAGATTGATGCTTTCGATCTCAACGTTCTACTCAACGAATGCTTCCAACTGATCATCGACCAGGCCGAAGAGAGCGGCTTATTCTGTAATATCGAGATTCCCGATGAACTGCCTATGATAAAAGGGGACTGTGACAAAATCAAACAAGCTGTGCTCAACCTTTTGAGCAACGCCATCAAATACACCCTTGCAGGCGGCAGAGTGCTGCTCAAAGCTGAAGCTGCTCCTGATGAAATTCACATCTCGATCAGCGACACGGGTGTTGGTATCCCCCAAAAATACTTAGACAGGTTATTCAGCAAATTCTTCCGGGTGCCCGGTTCCGAGCGTATGTCCCAAGGCACTGGTTTAGGGCTTTCAATTGTCAAACGCATCATCGAAGGCCACGGGGGACATATCGAGGTCGAAAGCGAAGTGGATGTGGGGACGACTTTTACAATCCACTTGCTGATTACTCCCTAGATATGCTGAATACAGTCAGAAAACACTAATCCCAAAACTTAAAAAAGGACACGAATTTGACGGATGCGCAGCACGCCTACGGCGAACACGGATTTTTTTCTTTGTCCGTTGCTGATCAAGTAAAACACAATATTATTCGTGTCATTCGGATAATTCATATCCATTCGTGATCACCGCGCTCGCTCGCTTTGCGCACCTACGGTGCGCGCGCCGGTCGTAGACCCGCCTTCGGCGTGGCGTGCGGCCCTACTGGCAGACGTTCGGACATCATATCGAAGGGGTTCTCTTATGCTAACTCGCTTGGGAGTATTTCCTCTCCAAATAATCTTCGACGTTGCTGGCTTTAGCTTTGGCACGCTCGATCATCTCTTTGGAAAAGGGGCCACGCTCCCAGTTGCGCGCTTCCCCGAATACGAGGTAACTGATAATTTTTTGGTTGACTATCAATGGCACCTGTAAGGCCGAGTTGAGCGGTTCTGGCAAATCCAAACCACGATCTACCGATCGCAGGAGATTTGCTTCCCTGACGACCTCAGGTTCAACCGGAAAATCGTCAACCTGGCCCCTCTTGAAAGCCTGATAAAACTATTCGGCGCTAAATCCAACACCAGAGGCTCTCGTCGTTTTATTGGACTGGCGGCCTGAATGACCGCGAAAGCCGATTCTTTAGGCTCATTGAGCGAGACGATACAAACCGTAACCCCCAGGGCTTTGATGCTGGATTCTGCCATGTCTATGAGTACGTGATCTTTAGGAGTCATCTGGTCCAACCTTTATTATTCTTGCTACTCTAGCCAACTCTTTCCCATCTCAACAGCTTGCTGGCGAAAGTACGCTTTCACTGTTTCCCACAGTACATCTTCGAGCAAGGTCAGTGGCTCCTCCAGATCAGCACGCTCGAAAAAAACCAGTTGGCAGATGGCATATAAATCATGGAAATCCTTGCGGCTGGCACGCCCCTGCAAGGCATCCAGTTTCATTAAGCCGATATCCAGCACACTCGCCAGCCGAACTCCATCAGCAACGATGAAGGGCGTCACCATGGGATAACCGTAGCCATAAAAACCCACCCGCACATCTCCAGCCAGGTACACCAGATTTCCCCAGGCAGCATCGGCTAGAATGGGATCAAAGGAAGCCAAAGCAGATTCAAGAGGCTGGCGGATGGAAGGAATATCTTCCGTTGACGAGAAAAAATCCAGGTCGTAAGAACGGCGATGGCCTAACTGCAAGGCCAGAGCTGTGCCTCCCGCCAGGTAAAAGCGCGCCCCAATATCAGAACCCGCAAAGGCTGACACCACCTGACGCATTTCGGTCGAGACGGTTTCCCAATAAACATGCCCTTCAGATTTTGTGCCCATCACGAAGCCCCCTCTAACTCTAAAACCAGTTTCCAAAAAGTCAGGTGCGGTTCGGGCAAGGCGTAACCTCCCCACTTGCTCACCCAGGCAGCTCCCGCGGACGTGGATATGCCTGGAACAGCCAGCGGATTTCCGCGCGATTGCCGTATTGCAACACCCTTTCGATAATGGTGTTCGCGGAGCGCTGCACATCGAGAGTCGCCAGATCATATTCCTGGAAGAAGGGGGCCAGGGACATGGGTATGGGTAAATTCGGTTCGAATCGATCTCGCGTGACCATATTTTTATATTGTACAATAAACCTCTTCTTCTACTTTCGATTTGGGAGTTGCTGGCAGGCAATCCTCTGGTATCATTCGCTAAGGATTGTTAGAATCGCACTGAGTAAGAATCAACTCGAATCAAACGTCAAATATGAAAAAGCACAGAGCCACAGAGAGAACAGAGCAGTACTAATTCAATCTCTGCGTTCTCCGTGTCCCTACATAAAAAGAGAGCATTATACCCATGACCAACATTCCCTCCACCTACGACAAAACCGACCAACTGATCGCCACCACCCTGCGCATGTTAGCCGTTGACGCAATACAGGAAGCCAACTCTGGGCATCCGGGGCTGCCGCTGGGCGCGGCCGATATCGCCACCGTCTTGTGGACGCGCTTCCTAAAGAATAACCCATCCGACCCCCTCTGGCCGGACCGCGACCGCTTTGTGCTCTCGGCCGGTCACGGATCGGCGCTGCTCTATGCCCTGCTGCATTTGAGCGGTTATCCCCTCGGGCTGGATGAAGTCAAGAACTTCCGCCAGTGGGGCAGCCGCACCGCCGGGCACCCCGAGTACGAGCCTGATCTGGGCATCGAAGTCACCACCGGTCCGCTGGGACAAGGCATCAGCAACGCCGTCGGTTTGGCCCTGGCTGAACAGTGGCTGGCGGCGCGCTTCAACAAGCCCGACTTCCCTATCGTCGATCACTACACCTATGTGCTGGCCGGCGACGGCGACCTGATGGAGGGAGTCTCCCACGAGGCCTGCTCATTGGCTGGTCACCTGAGCTTGAGCAAGTTGATCGTCTTCTTCGACGACAACAGCATCTCCATCGACGGGAATACGAGCCTGACCCGGAGCACCGATGTGCTCAAGCGTTTCGAGGCTTACGGCTGGCAGACCCTGCGCGCTGACGGCCATGATATGGCTTCTATTGACGAGGCCATCCGGGCGGCGCACGCGGACGCGGAAACTGAACAGCCCACGATCATCGCCTGCAAGACCCACATCGGTTATGGCAGCCCCGGGCAGGATACCGCCAAAGTCCACGGCACGCCGCTGGGCGACGAGGGCCTGAACGCCACCAAGGAACATTTCGGCTGGCCCACAGAGCCGCGCTTCCACATTCCAGAAGAATCTAAAGCCCGCTTCGCGGAAAAGGCATCTTTGGGCGCAGAAAAACAAGAACAATGGAAAGAACTGCTTGAAAAATATCGTCAGGAATACCCTGACCTGGCCGCGCAGTGGGACGCCTACGTCAAAGGCGAACTGCCCGCAGGCTGGGAAGAGGCCCTTCCCGATTTCAGCGATAGCAAACCCCTGGCCACCCGCGCCACCTCAGGCCAGGTGCTGGATGCCATTGCGCCAGTCTTGCCTACTCTCCTGGGCGGCTCGGCTGACCTGACCGGCAGCAATAAGACCAAGGCCAAGAGCCAAACACCGATAGCGCCCGACGACTTCAACGGAGATTATATCCACTACGGCATCCGCGAGCACGGCATGGGGGCGATCATGAACGGCCTGGCCTTACACGGGTTGCGCCCCTACGGCGGCACCTTCCTGGTCTTCGCCGACTATCTGCGGCCCACCATCCGCATGGCGGCCATGATGGGCCTGCCGGTGATCTATATCTTCAGCCATGACAGCATCGGCCTGGGCGAGGACGGTCCCACCCATCAACCTGTTGAACAACTGGCCTCCCTGCGCATCATCCCCAACCTGTTAACACTCCGCCCCGCGGATGGCAACGAAACCTCCCAGGCCTGGAAGGCGGCCCTGGAACGGGTAGACGGCCCCACAGCCCTGGTGCTCACCCGTCAGGGTCTGCCGCAGGTCACTCCTTCGGATAACGATCTCATCAAGGGCGCTTATGTGTTATCTGAACCCAAATGGGTCGCGCCGGAGATCGTGCTGATCGCCACCGGCTCCGAGGTCGAGATCGTCCTGGATGCCAAAGCCAAACTGGCTGATGAAGGCATCGACGCGCGTGTGGTCTCTATGCCCAGTTGGGAGCTTTTCGATGCCCAAACGGACGAATACCGCCTCTCCGTGCTGCCGCCCGACACCCCCCGCCTGGCTATCGAGACCGGTGTTTCCCTGGGCTGGTCGCATTACGTGGGCCCGGATGGCGCTGTGATCGGTCTGGATCGTTTTGGGGCTTCTGCGCCGTATCAGACGATCTACGAGGAGTTTGGCTTTACGGCGGAGAATGTGGTCGAGAAGGCGAAGGAAATACTGGGAAAGTGAGCAAGTTTGCATGTGGGCAGGTTTGCATGTATGAACCATAAAGAAGCAGCGGCAAGGCGCGCCCTGGAATTTGTCAAAAGCGGCATGACCCTCGGGTTGGGGAGCGGCTCTACCACAGCCTATTTTGTGGATATGCTGGGCGTCAAGGTTAGCTCAGGCGAGCTGACCGACATCCGCGCTGTGCCCACTTCCGAAGCCACTGCGGAACGCGCCCTGGAGTGGGGTATCCCTCTAACTAATTTAGGGGAGTATCCAAACCTGGATTTGGCGGTGGACGGCGCCGATGAGGTCGATCCAAACTTGAACCTGATCAAGGGTTTAGGGCGCGCTGCTTTGAGAGAGAAAATCGTCGAGAGCCACGCCGAACAATTTGTGGTCATCGTGGACGAGTCAAAGTTGGTGCCGAAATTAGGACGCGGCCCTCTGCCCGTTGAGATCGTGCGGTTCGAGCACGAGACCCATATCCACTGGCTGAACACCCTAGGGTTAGGCTGTACCGCCAAGTTGTGGCTTGAAGAAGATGGCTCACCTGCCATCACGGACAACGGCAACTATCTGGCCCTCTGCTGGTTCGAAGAAGGCATCGCCGATGCTTACGAGTTGGCAGTGACGTTATCCACACACCCCGGGGTTATCGGCCATGGCCTGTTCTTGGATATCGCAGACACCATCATCATCGCCGGAAATGAAGGCATTCGCATCATGGAGCGAAAATAATTATCAATTGGGTATGTTTCAAACGAGCGGAAAAGTTCCGGAAATGGGGTGTGCGGGGGCGCTTCGCTTTGCGTGCCTTTGGCATTGCGACCCCCCGCACACCCCTATTTCCGGGTTTACTTCCACTGGAATGAAACACACCCTTATCAATTTCAAGAGTATAGGATAAATAGAGTGAATGTCAAAATCGCCTCTTCGATCCTCACCGCCGACTTTTCCCGCCTGGGAGATCAAGTTCGCGAAGCTATCGCTGCTGGCGCGGATTTCATCCACATCGACGTGATGGACGGGCATTTCGTGCCCCCGATCACCATCGGCCCGCTGATCGTCTCCGCCCTGCGTTCTATCGCCGACGAGACTGACACTATCCTCGATGTACACCTGATGATCGAGCACCCCGAACAACATATCCCCAGCTTCGCCGAGGCAGGCGCGGATATTATCACCGTTCACGTTGAGGCGTGTACCAACCTGAAGAACACGATTCAACACATCCGGAGTCTGGGCGTCCGGCCCGGGGTGACGCTCAAACCCAACACCCCGCTGAATACCATCGAAGAGATACTCCCCGAGGTTGACTTAGTCCTGATCATGTCCGTTGAGCCGGGCTATGGAGGGCAATCCTATATCCCCAGCAGCACGGAGAAAATCAGCCGCCTGCGCCAAATGTTGGATGAGCGCGGACTGACACACGTAGAGCTAGAAGTCGATGGCGGCATCAAGGCGCACAATATCGCCGAGGTCGCCGCCGCGGGCGCATCTATACTGGTGGTTGGCTCAGCAGTCTTCGATGATGCGGCCAGCGTGTCATGGAATATGACCGCGCTCAGAAGGGCTTTGGCTTGCTCATGAAATACTGGTTACCACGCTCTGCGTGGTAGCCCCCGCTCATAACGCTCCGCGTTAGCACGGGATGCGGAGCGTCAAACCGGCGTTCCACCGCAGAGCAGTGGAACGAGTAATGAATAGGAGCGGTGGAACGAGTGGGATAATAGAGCGGTGGAACGAGAAATAAATAAGGTATAATCCAAAAACGCGGTTCCTTGCATAGCACGTCTTCAGGCGCAGGAACCGCGTTCCTATGACGATGTTTACAATAGAAAGGAAACAAGATGGCAAAGAAAGATAACAAAGTCCGGGTGGCGATTATTGGTATTGGCAACTGCGCCTCCGCACTGATACAAGGTCTCGAATATTACAAGAACGCCGCTGACGATGTCGAAATCCCCGGCCTGATGCACGCCAGCGCGGGCGGATACCATGTGAGGGATATTGAAATTACCGCCGCGATTGATGTAGTTGCCAGCAAGGTTGGCCTGGACCTCAGCGAAGCGATTTGGGCAGACCCCAACAACACAACCAAGTTCGCCGAGGTGCCCCATATGGACATTCCCGTATCCCGTGGCATGACCCATGATGGTCTAGGAAAATACTTGCTGCAACGTGTGGAAAAAGCCGAAGGCGCTACCGACGATATCATCGGCATCCTGAAGGAAGCCAATACCGATGTAGTGGTCAACTTCATGCCGGTTGGTGCGGAAATGGCCACCAAATGGTATGTGGAACAGGCCCTGGAAGCTGGCTGCGCTTTCGTCAATGGAATCCCCGTATTTATCGCTACCTCCCCCTACTGGAGCAAACGCTTCGAGGAAAAGGGGCTGCCCGTGATTGGCGATGACATCAAGAGTCAGGTAGGGGCCACCATCACTCACCGCGTGCTGACCAATATCTTCAAGGATCGCGGCGTACACATCGACCGCACTTACCAGCTCAACTTCGGCGGCAACATGGATTTCTACAATATGCTGGAGCGTGAGCGTTTAGAGTCCAAGAAGATATCCAAGACCCAGGCCGTTACCAGCCAGTTACCTTATGATATTGGGGAAGAGAATATCCACGTTGGGCCCAGCGACTACGTGCCCTGGCTGACCGACCGCAAGTGGTGCCACATCCGCATGGAAGGGCGCGCTTTTGGGGATGTACCTCTGAATTTAGAGCTTAAACTCGAAGTCTGGGATTCGCCTAATTCTGCCGGGGTAATGATCGACGCGGTGCGCTGCGCCAAGATCGCCCTGGATCGCGGTATCGCCGGTCCGCTGGTCGCGCCGTCCTCGTATTTCATGAAATCCCCCCCCGAGCAATTCACAGATGACGAAGCTCGCCAGATGACAGAAGATTTCATCACCGGGTGACCCGAAAAAAGTGTGCGCAGGCGGCTACGCCGCCTGCGCACACTTTTTTTGGTAGCTTACTTCTGCTATCGATTATGTGGACGGCAGCGCTCCAGCGCATCGACTAATTCTTGAATGCGCACGGGCTTGCTAACGTAGTCATCCATACCTGCCCTCAAGTATCGCTCACGATCTCCTTCCAGAGCATGAGCTGTCATGGCAACGATCCGAGGGCGTTCATCTGGGGACATTTTCGCTTGAATTTGTTGGGTGGCCTCCACGCCGTCCAGTTCAGGCATTTGAATATCCATCAGTACAACATCATAGTGTTGACGCTCTAAAGCATCCAGCACCTCAAGTCCGTTGGCGGCTACATCAGCCCGATAGCCTAATTTCTCCAGGATCCGCAAAGCAACCTTCTGGTTGATGATGTTGTCCTCAGCGAGCAAGATATGCAAGGGATGGTGCGCGCCTATGCTCTCGTCGAAAACGGGTTCTTCTTTCTTGGGAAGTTCAGGCGCATCAACTTCTGCCCGACGGCTGATGACAGTGACAATAGCATCATAAAGGAGGGATGATTTGATAGGCTTGTTCAGGCGAGCACTGAATTTGATCTCTTCAGGGATTTCTTCCAGACCGCCTAATGATGTAAGCAAGATCAAAGGCAAGGCTTCTTCACTGCAATACTTGCGCAGCTCCGCGGCCAGCATGACGCCGTCCATCTCCGGCATTTGCATATCTAGAATGGCGAAATCAAATTCTTCTCCATCCTTTATCCACTCCAAGGCCTCTGCCCCGCTGGCAGCAGCGCGGGGGCGCATACCCCAAGATTTGGTTTGTCGAATAAGAATCAAGCGATTGGTGGCGTTGTCATCGACGATCAAAACGCGGGAACTGCTCAATAACTCATGAGCCTTAGCGGTATCTACTCGGCGGGTTCCAGGCGCGGAGGCAGCCATGAATGTGAAATGGAAAGTGCTGCCAACCCCCATTTCGCTTTCAACCCACATCCTGCCGCCCATCAATTCGACTAACTGTTTGCTGATCGCCAATCCTAACCCTGTGCCGCCATATTTTCGGGTGGTAGAGGCATCAACCTGGCTAAAAGAGGCAAACAAGCGATCCATGCGATCTTTTGGGATACCAATGCCGGTATCTTGAATCGATAGGTGCAATCGATAGAATTCATCATCTAGCGGCACACTGGTTACTCGCGTGACAACTTCTCCCTGTTCCGTAAATTTGACTGCGTTACTGAGCAGATTGACTAATACCTGACGCACCCGGGTGGCATCCCCGGCAACAGCATTAGGAACTTCACCTTCAACCAGATAGGCGATCTCTAAACCTTTTTCAGAGGCCTTCGAAGCCAACAGATCCAGACTGGTTTCAATCACATCGCGGATGTTGAAAGGCTCTTTCTCTAATTCGAGTTTGCCAGCTTCGATCTTCGAGAAATCCAAGATATCATTGATGATCGACAGCAGCCCATCACCGCTTGTACGTACTGTCTGGGCATATTCGCGCTGATCCGCGTCCAGCTGTGTGTCGAGCAGTAAGCCTGTCATACCGATCACCGCGTTGAGGGGTGTGCGGATCTCATGGCTCATGTTGGCGAGGAAATCCGCTTTGGCCTGGGCCGCGGACTCAGCCTCTCGCTGTGCCTGAAGCAGTTCAGTAATATCATGGTAGAGCGCCAGGATGGCATTCTGCTCCCCCTCAACGAAAACTGGCACCCCAAGAACTTCCACATCCACCAGCGTACCGTCCTTGCGTTGGCGCTGAGCAATCCGTCGTACACTTTTGCCATTTACTACGCTCTGCGTATATTGTTGCGCTTGTTGGCGCACACCTTCGGGAACAATTAAATCATCGAGATTATCGCCGGCCACCTCAGAGATCGAATAGCCGAACAACTCTTCAAAAGCAGGATTGCATCCAGTGATCTTGTGTTCCAAATCTAATATCACCACTGCGACGGGATTAGAATCCACCAAAGTTTTGAAATATTGCTCTTGTCGTTTGACTTCTGTTTCAGTACGTACACGATCGGTAATATCAATGATAGATACGAGCACTCTTTCTAAGGTATCTTCATATCCCGCCGCAACAGACCATTTGACATGCACATAGATAACATCCCCCGCGAGATTGTAATTGACGCCCTCACTTTCGAAGACAGTTTCCCCCTTTGATAAAGCGATTAACTCTTGCCTGAATATTTCAACCGACTCTACCCCGAAGATTTTGTCGAGATTACCTAGCAGTTCATCTTTATTCTCTACGTCAAACATCTCCAGCGTGGTATGGTTGATATCGATAACCTTGACTAATGATATGCAATGTTCGATTTCTTCAGGATGCTCATCAAGGTAAGCTTCAATATCTGTGATTCCTTTTTCATTGATGCCATCAATATACATTTTGACATCTGAAAAATCCTCTTCCCAAAGAGAGATCGGAGCATCTTCGAATAGAGCCCGATAGCGTCTTTCGCTCAGGCGACGGCTCTCTTCTACCTGCTGGCGGCTGATCAGACTAAGGCTCATTTGTTCCATCATATCGCATAAGCGACCTATCACTCCACCAATTATGGCAGCCATGATAGATCGAATGAGGGAATCCCTATCAATCCACCCCGAGAAAACACCTGTTGCATATGCCCTAAGCAACAAGAATGTTGGATAATTGAGTAAACCAGCGACAAAGCCAGCTCGCATCCCGTAAAGCCACCCGATCAGGATTGTTGGCAACACGATCAACACCACTGCTGTTTCCCCGATCTGCCCATAGAGAGGGATGAACCCCCACAAACATAGCACCGAAATGGCCGCTATCAATGCGCTCTTATTGTCCGTCATCCACTGACTAATCTTGTTCATGAGGGTCTCCTCATTGACTTACTCGTAACTACTCGGGCCAAGGAAGAGATACCCTAACTTTCTCTCTATGGCTGAGCAGTTACACTTACTCTTACTCGCCAGTTGTTTCTGAATAAACACAAACTCGATTGCGCCCTGCTTCTTTTGCCTGATAAAGCATTTCGTCTGCGCGATCAACAAGGGTATCTAATTCGATGCCTTCATCTCCTATGGTACAAGCCACACCCAGGCTGATCTGCACCTGAAGGGCACCATCGCCTTCAGGTTCTTTTAACGGCAATTTCGCTGAAGCTACTTTTACTCGCAAACGCTCAGCAACATCGATGGATTCTTCCAAGGTGGTTGTCGGCAATATGACGATAAATTCTTCGCCCCCCCAACGCCCTACCCGATCATATTGCCGCACATGTTTCATAAGTGTATCAGCGACCATCTTCAGGGCTTGATCACCGACCAAGTGCCCAAAGCGATCATTGACTGATTTAAAATGATCGATATCCAACATAATGATACATAAGGAAAGATCTCCACGAGCAGCGTGATCCAACTCAGCTAAAGCATGACTATAGAAAGCTCTGCGATTCCAAAGCCCAGTCAATTCGTCGTGCATGGCCAGATACTTCATTTTATCGTGAGCACCCCTCAAACGTTGTTCCAAATCCAATACCCGCTCTCCAATTTTCAGGCGAGCGCTTAGCTCCCTTGGATTGAATGGCTTGACTAAGTAATCATCTGCTCCAGCATCCAAACCATCGATGACATTATCAATCCCCTCCTGGCTGGTCAGGATCATGATGTAGACATAATTGGGCAGTTCAGCCTCACGGATGGCGCGCGTCAACTCCAGGCCATCCATCTTGGGCATGAGCCAATCGGTGATTACTAATTGGACAGGTTTTTGTTGAAGTATGTCCCAGGCATCAATGCCATTCTTGGTATCGATGACCTGATAGTCCAGTTTAGCGAGTGTGCGAGCCAGTAACTTGCGCGAAATTGGATCATCTTCAACGATCAATACTTCCATGAGCAATCCTTCCGAATGCTTACTAATGATACGGGAGTGTTTCATTTCATTGAACGCCTTGCTGCGTATTGCGTATTCGTCGATAAACAATACGCAATACGTAATAACCTCTCCAACTCGTTTGAAACGCACCCTATTGATAATGACTTAGGCATCCCAGGCAAATACGATGTGATTACCACCAACCTGTTCGGCTTTAGCCAGGGAATTTTCCGCTTCGGTGATAAGATCATCCACCGATATAAAATCTCGTGAACTGGCTTGGACAAACCCCATGCTGGCACTCAATTGAAGCTGTATTTCATCGGGCAAACCCAGGGGAACGCTACTCACATTTTGACGTATGCGCTCCGCTACTACGGTGGCACCTGAGAGCGTTGTCTCTGGCAATAGGAGCATGAAACCAGTCTTACCCCAGCGACCAATCAGATCGTAAGCTCGAACGCTGGCCCAAATCTTGAGAGCAACCTGCGAGAGTGCTTTATTGAGACTATCTCGATTATGCTTCACCCGAATATTGCTGGCACCATCCAAGGCTAAGACAGCTAAAACAAATTTCTTTCTTGTCCTTCTAGAACGACTCACTTCAGTGGTCAATAATTCATGAATGGTGGATTGACTAAAAGTGCCCGTGACAGCATCGCGTATGGGTTCAGGATATTTCTGCTTGGCGCGGATATCTGTCAGAGTTTTGATATAACGGTCAACGATAACCAAACGGGCGATGAGCTCATCAGGTTCCATGGGTTTGAAGATATACTCGTCCGCCAATAACCCTGACTTCTTATTCGTTGCCCCAGTTCCAGCCGCCGACAACAAACCAAAGACATAGATATAATCCGGCGCGCCAACATCGCGAATCCTCCTGACAAGTTCGGCACTGGCAATGTCAAAATCAAGCACTGCGGCTTGAATCTGACCATTCTGGAGATATTCACAAGCCTCATCATGGTTATTGGCCTGGACGACCTGATACCCATCTGAGGCCAGTCGTTTTACAAATCTTTGAAAATCTGGGGTGTCCGCCATGAGCGTTAACACTTTCATGCTTCACTCCTTGCTTTATTAGTCTCTTCGCAACTGTTCAGGATAAAGCCTTCGCAGCAGGAATTCCGAAAAAAGGGGTGTACGGGGGTGTTCCTGAAGGGACGCAAAGCGTGCCCCCCCCGCACACCCCTTTTTCGGTCTCATCTGGTTCGAGGCTGAGTATTTATGTTTCTTCTCAATTATACACATCAACAGTCCCAAAACAAAATGCCAAAGGAGTATCGGTTACACACCTTTGGCATTCTGAAACGGACAAACGAGCTAAGCTCACTAACTGCTAAGCCTTGGAGCGGATTACCCGAAAAAAGGGGTGTGGGGCGTGCAAAGCAAGCACGCCCCACACCCCTTTTTTCGGGTGGTTCTTCAATTTTCCAGGTGGGCGCTCACTTCGCGAGTGAGTTCATCCACAGGGACGTACATCACGCCGCGGTTCTCCGGCGCGCCATAATCTTGGATCCAAGCGATCTCTCCATCCGCATCTACAAGGATAAAGGTGTGCCCTGGCTCGCCTGTTCCCACGGCCCACTGGAGCACATCATAGGCTTCTGAGACTGAATGATCAGCGTCAACTAACAAAGGAATACTGTGAATGCCGTATTCTAATGCCCCTTGAGATAGCTCGCCTGCCGGATCAAAAGAAACGCTTATAACGGAAACGTTCAACGCTTGAAAAGCCGGGTCGTTTTGCAGATCAACGATCTGCTGCATGCAGGGCGGTCAGCCCATCGCCATATGGAAGTACAGCAGCACCGGCTGAGCCGCATATTCATCTAAGGACACTGTACTACCATCTGCTGATTGCAGGGAAAAAGCAGGCGCATCAGCGCCAACTTGCAAGCCCGTCTCACTGCTGCAAGCCTGAAGCAGCACTGCGGACAATATCAGTACACCAACCACTAAAAAGCGGCCCCATCTACCAGTAAAAGAAGTTTTGTTATTCAAATCATCCTCCAAATTTTCATGCGATAGCGTCGCAATCGCAAACTGTTGCTGACAACAAAAATACTGCTAAAAGCCATAGCGCCCGCGGCCAGCATGGGATTCAAGAATCCGGCAGCGGCGGCGGGGATCAGGATCACATTGTAGAAAAAAGCCCAGAAAAGATTCTGTTTGATGGTACGCAGGGTTCGGCGCGAAAGCGCAATTGCCTTAGGCACACCGCGCAGATCGCCGCTAATCAAGGTAACCGGCGCGGCAGCCATAGCAACATCGGTGCCAGTGCCGATGGCAATACCCACGTCGGCCTGGGCCAGGGCGGGGGCGTCGTTGATGCCGTCGCCGACCATAGCTATGACCGAGGACGGGGGACGGGAGACGGAGACTGATCCCTGGTCACTTGTTCCCAGTCCCTGTAGGTTTTTGATTTCAGCGGCTTTGTCGCCGGGCAGGACTTCAGCTAAAACATCATCGATGCCAACCTGGGCAGCAATGGCTTCGGCGGTCTGCTGATTATCTCCCGTGATCACGGCTACGCGCAATCCCATTTCTCTCAACTGAGCAATGGCCTCGATTGAACCATCTTTGACGGTATCGGCTACAGCGATCACCCCACAGACCTGTCCATCGACAGCGACCAACATAGCCGTCTTGGCTTCGGCCTGCAATCGTCTTACTTCGCCCTCCAGAGCATTGAGCGACATCTGACGAGCTTCCATCATGCGCATATTGCCAACCAACACTTCAAGGCCATCAACTTGCGCTTCTACGCCATGGCCGACTTGGGCTTTGAAACCCTCGGGCTGGCTGAGACTCAGGGAGCGGTTGCCCGCCTCCGCCCAGATGGCTTCACCCAGGGGATGCTCGGAACCTTGCTCCACAGAAGCGGCTAACCGAAGCAATTCATCATCACTGCCCACTGTCCACTGCTCACTGACCACTACATCAGTAACCGCCGGCTGCCCTTTGGTGATCGTACCCGTCTTATCCAGCACCACCGTAGTCAATCGACCGGCGCGCTCTAAAGCCTCACTCGATTTGAGCAAGATGCCCATCTCAGCGCCCTTGCCGGTACCGACCATGACCGCAGTCGGCGTCGCCAACCCCATCGCGCAGGGACAGGCGATAACTAATACGGCGACCATATTGATCAGGGCGCGCGTGAAAAGACTCATCTCAGCCCCTGGAGACATGGGGATCAAAAAATACCAGACTAGAAAAGTGGCTGCCGCAATCAAGATCACCGCCGGAACGAAGATCGAAGAAACTTGATCTGCCAGTTTCTGGATGGGGGCTTTGCTGCCCTGGGCTTCTTCCACCAGACGGATGATCTGCGAAAGGGCGGTTTCTTTGCCAACTTTGGTGGCTTCTAATTTGAGTCGTCCCAGCTTGTTGAGCGTGGCGCCGACCAGCGCATCTCCAGGGCCTTTCTCTACAGGTAGAGACTCACCTGTGATCATCGATTCGTCCACCGAGGAGCGACCTTCAACCACCACGCCATCGACAGGGATTTTCTCTCCGGGTCGAACGATAACCATATCGCCTACCACAACATCATCGGCGGGAATCTCGATCTCGGCGCCATCTCGAACAACGCGGGCTGTTTTGGCGCGCAAGCCCATCAATTTTTTGATCGCCTCGCTGGTGCGCCCTTTGGCACGCGCCTCCAGGAACTTGCCGACCTTGATCAAAGTAATGATTACTGCCGCAGTCTCGAAGTACACATGCCCGGGAAGCAGCCCAAGCACGATGAAGATAGAGTAGAAATAAGCCACTGATGATCCCATGGCGATCAGGACATCCATATTGGCGGAAAGATTGCGCAGGGATTTGAATGCACCTACGTAGTATTGCCAACCGACATAGAATTGAACCGGGGTCGCCAGGGCAAACATCAACCAAGTTGCCCACGGCTGATGAGCCCAGGCAGGCAAAAAGCTAAAATCACGGCCCATGGAAAAAAGAAACAGTGGAACGGTGAACAGTAAACCGACAACCAGTAAGTGCCGTTGTTCAGCAATTTCCCTATCGCGCGCCTGGGCCTCGGCGTCCTCTGCATCTCCGCCCAGAACGACCACATCAAAACCGGCCGCTTTGACAGCATCGCGCAATTCAGCCTGGCTGATAATAGTAGGGATATATTCAAGATGCGCGCGCGCGCTGGTAAAACTGACCTGGACGTCCAAGACGCCAGTTTCAGCCATCAACGCTTTCTCCAAGCGACGGGCATCATTATCATCGCTCATACGCTGGATCATAAAATCCGCTTCACCAGCAGCGATACCATAGCCGGCGCGCTCGATGCGGGCCATGAAATCGCCCAGCCCTGTTTGGTCGGGATCAAACTCAATCGTGGCCCGCTCGGAGGATAGGTTGACATTTGCCACCTGCACACCATCCACCTTCTTGATATTACGTTCCACGGCGGCGACGCAATTGGCGCAGGTCATGCCAGTGATTGGCAACGTAAGTTGTTTTGTATCGGACATCAGTGGGCTATATCCCCTTTTATCGCTGCATATTCATCTCGATTGATCTCGCCCTGCGCGTAGCGCTGATCTAAAATCTCGAGGGCGCTCAGGACTCGCTCGGGAGTATCCGTTTGGGGATAGTTTTTACTCGACATGAGAGATCGCACTCCCCAAAAGATGAGTGCAATTAACCCACCCCAAAACACCAGCATCATCAACCCACCGAAAATCATGCCGCCCCAACCAAATTCATAACCATGATTGAACCACATATTGGACTCCTTTATTACCGATAAGAACATGCGGGGGGGTGTTGCTCATCAACACCCCTGCACGTTGATTGATTTGAAAATACTAATTTACAGCCGGGTAGTTGATTTCAGCCAAGAGATCCTTGATGCCTTGCTCAGTGGCAGGCGCATCGAAGGCGACTGTGGCTGTCTTGCTTTCCGAACTGGCTTCAACGGATTGCACACCTTCAAGATCGCCAACTTCCATCTTGATGGTGTGCTCGCAGTGTCCACAATTGATACCAGGGATGTTGTAAGTTACAGTTGTCATGTGGGTTACTCCTTTAGTTTGGATATTATTTGATTGGTAGATTGGTAAATTGGTAGATTGGTAGATTGGTTCGAGGAAACCATTTACCAATCTACCAATCTACCAATTTACTAATTCACCAGTTACCTTCTACACTTTCGTCGCCGCCTCAAAGACGTCGATGATCTCCTGAAGTACGCGCTCGCGGTCATCCGGGTCATCGCCGCGCACGGCAGTGATCAGGCAGGAATTCAAGTGCCCTTCCAAGATCATGGTACTGACCTTATTGAGGGCAGCCTGGGCGGCGTGGATTTGGCGAATCACATCAATACAGTATTTATCTTCTTCGAGCATCCGCTGGATACCACGGATGTGCCCCTCAACATTTTTCAATCGGTGCAGCGCTTCTTCGTGCTTCATCGTGGCGGCCTCCTATGCCTTGCTCCTATTCCCTGACTCATGGGATACCCCCCCCTGGGGGGTAGGGTTCTGTAATGTTACCTGGATTTATCGCATTTGTCAAGGAGATTGGCGAAGGATAATGCGGCAGTTGCCCCTTAGGGGCGCACGCCATAGGCGGAACTGCACCAACATTTGCGAAGTCGCCCTGGCCAAAGGCCCGCACGCCAGAGGCGCGCAAAGCGAGCGCGGCGACTGGAATTCAACCTGCGCGCCTTGCGGGCCTCCGGCCAGGCAGGTTTCGCATGACCCCCAATCCTGGCAGGGCTGTTCAGTTCTAAGCACCAAATCGATTGAAATCGATTCTGGCTTGCGAAACCGACCTGCGTCGGTTGATAACCCAATCCACGCAGGTGGATTTTGCAAGCCAGCTTCGAATTTATTCGATTGTCCAGGTAGAACTGAACAACCCTGCCAATCCTGGGGGAGTGTGTTCCCTCTAGGGTGGATATTCCAAAAAAATAAGGTTAACACCCGATCTCATTTCAGACTTCCGATATTGCTCTATCTGCATATTTCTTATATGCTGTAATTGTGACTAAGCTCACATTTGGTATTTTCCACGCGCGTCAGAAAGCACTACCTTGATATCCAAACCGAGGTGACCTATGAAACTACTTTATCGCCGAATTCTTCTAGGCCTTGTGGCCTTTGTACTGGTGACCGCGCTGCTATTGCTCTTCGCCCACCAGAGCCAGGCCAGGGCCACTGAGCCTAACTGGGAACTGGCCCGGCAGAGCGCCGGGCTGCCGTCAGGAGATTCTTCGGACGCACCTACAGATGCATCTTCAGATGCAGTACTGGCCGTCCCGGCTATCTCGTCCAGCCTGCCCGGCTTGCCGCCGCCCCCCAAGCAAGACCCCTGCTTACACTGCCACATCGCCGGGGAGGAGAAAGGTCTCTGGACTCCTTTAGCTCGCTGGGTCATCTTTGGCACTGCCGGGCTGATCCTCGTCTTCGGGATCGTCCAAAGCGCCAGCATGTGGAAGACCCGCGCTCCCTGGAAGCCAATCCTGGCCCGCGTCGGTGAGTGGATCGACGAGCGTTACGAAATCTCCGATCCGCTCTCTAAGATGCTCGCCAAACCCGTCCCCGATTGGCAGCGGCGCTGGTGGTACTGCCTGGGCGGCATCACCGCCTTCCTGTTCGTCATGCAAGGCATCACCGGCATTATGCTGGCCTTCTATTACCAGCCCACCCCGGAGGCCGCCTATGCCAGCATTCAGTTCATCGAAACCGAGGTGCGTTTCGGGGCGGCTATCCGCATGATCCATCATTGGTCTTCCAACGGCATGATCGTCATGTGTACCGCCCATATGCTGCGCGTATTCATCATGGGAGCGTATAGAAAACCGCGCGAGCTCAACTGGGTCAGCGGAGTCACCTTGCTGGTGCTGACGCTGGCCTTCGGCCTGACCGGCTACCTGCTCCCCTGGGACCAGCGGGCTTATTGGGCCTCAACCGTCGCTACCGAGATCGCTGGGAGCATGCCGGCCATTGGAAATCTGGCCCTGGTCTTCCTGCGCGTGGGTTGGAATATCGGCGCACAGACCCTCAGCCGATTCTACGCCTTGCACGTCCTGGTCATCCCATTGGCTACTGTGACCTTCATGGGGATGCACTTCATCATGGTGCGTCGCCAGGGCGTTATGAAACCACTTTAGGTAATCAGGTAATCCGGTATCAGGTAATTAGGTTTATTCCCAACCTAATACCCAATACCTGATACCTAGCCACCCAATACCTAATCAACTATCCGGAGAAAAACCATGTCTGAAAACATATCTCCCGAAGAAAACCCCATCCCCTTCTACCCCGATCATGCAACCAACGAAGCCAAGGTCGCCCTCGGCTTTGGTATCTTATTGGTGATCATCGGGATCATTGGCCTGTTCAATCCGGTGGGTCTGCAGCCACCCGCTGACCCCTTGAACACGCCCGCCCACGTCAAACCAGAATGGTACTTCCTGGCTTTGTACCAGATCATCAAATATCTACCAAAAACGACCGGCGCGGTTCTGCCGGTGATTTTTGCAGGCATTGTCATGATCTGGCCCTTCTTGGATAGCAAACCCGATAAATCCAAGAAAACAGCCCGCGTGCGCTTCATTGTGATTAGCGCTCTGATGGTCATCCTGATCGCCCTGACCGTTTGGGGAGAGGTGAGTTAGCCATGAGTAAAGTAACCCGACGTGACTTTCTGAAGATCGTCAACCGCGTCCTGGCTGCTACCGGCCTGGCCGCCGTATTTGGCCCCGTCTTGGCCTATTTCTATCCACCCAAGCTGGAAGAAACCCCCGCCGAGCCTGTACTTGTGGCATCCGAATCCGAATTGACCGTTGGCAGCTCTCGGACGGTTTCGTTTGGGCGCTATCCGGCCCTGGTGATCAACACCGCCGCCGGGCTAAAGGCCTATTCCGCGGTCTGCACCCACTTCGCCTGCATCTGCAAATGGGATGCCGAAAAAGAGCAGATCATCTGCCCCTGCCACGATGGCTATTTCGACCCCTCCGATGGTAGCGTAATTTCCGGGCCGCCTCCCAAAGGGCTTACCCCCTTTCAAACCGAAATCAGAGATGGCGACATCTACGTCAGCGCTGGAGACGAGTCATGAGCACAGCAACCAGTAATCAGTTATCAGTGAACAGTAAACAGTGGCCCACTGCCGTGCGGGATTTCTTCGTTCATGCCATCGGCCAGGTTCGCATCTTGAAAAAAGCCTACCCTGGGATCATGCACCTGTTGATCTTCTGGGGCGTGACCATCCAGGTTGTGGGCACAGCCATCAACCTGATGCAGATGGCCCTTTTTACACCTTTTGCTTTGGAGAATTTTCCCCGGGAGAACCTGTACTTCGCCTACGAGTTCATTATGGATTTGGCAGGGCTGTTCATCCTGGGGGGGGGGTTGATGGCTGCTTTCCGGAGGCTGGTACTGCGTCCAAAGAGCCTGCCCACCCAATGGGACGATTATTATGCCCTGATCATGCTAACCTTGTTGCCCATCGCCGGCTTCTTCACCGAATCGATGCGCTTGATCACAGCTGCACCAGAATGGGCGCGGTATTCTTTTGTAGGCAATGCTCTAGCCAGATGGCTGACTTCAACAGGCCTCACACCCGAAACGGCGTTCAGCCTCCACCCCATTTTAGTGCTGATCCACATTTTTCTAGCGCTGACCTTTGCAGCCTGCATCCCCTTCACCAAGCTGCGCCATCTGGTCAATGCCCCTTTGAACATCATCCTGCACCCCCGCCGCGCTTACGGCGCGCTGACCAAAGTCGAAGATCTGGAGACCGCCGAAGTTCTCGGGGTTGGCAAGATCACCGAGTTCATACCACAGAACCTACTGGAGTTCGACGCCTGTCTGCGCTGTGGACGCTGCGAAGATGTCTGCCCGGCCACCCAGAGCGGCATGGCTTATTCGCCCAAAACCCTGCTCATGCAGCTGCGCGATGCCATGATAGACACCCTGGGCACCCCCAGCGGGAACGGGAACGGCTCCACGAAAGAGCTGCCCGCCCATCTCTTCGAGAATGAAGCCTTGTGGTCATGCACCACCTGCGGAGCCTGCCTGATAGTCTGTCCAGCCTTTATCCGCCCCCCGGAACGCGTCATCGACATCCGCCGCCACGCGATTCTGATGACCGGCGAGATGCCCAAACCTATCGGCGACACCCTGCGCAACATGGAGCGCCAGGGCAACCCCTGGGGTATGCCTCCCCAAGACCGCATGGCCTGGGCCGAAGGTCTAGACGTGCGCGAACTAGCCCCCGGTGACGAAGTGGATGTGCTCTATTTTGTCGGCTGTGCGGCATCTTTCGATGATCGCAACAAGAAAGCAACTCACGCTTTCGTCAAATTGATGAGTAAAGCGGGCATCGATTTTGGCGTACTGGGCCATGATGAAAGCTGCTGCGGCGAAACCGCCCGGCGTATGGGCCATGAATACATCTTCCAGGTCTTCGCTGAGCAAAACATCGAGGCTTTCGAGCAGATCAAATTCAAACGTATCGTGACGCAATGCGCCCATGGCTACAACACCCTCAAAAATGAATATCCGCAGATGGGCGGCGATTATATCGTGCAGCACTCCACGGAGCTCCTGGCAGAAATTTCATCCAAACTCGATCTCGGATCAGCCAACGGCAGTGGCATCGCTGGGAAAATAACCTATCATGATCCTTGCTACCTGGGCCGCCACAACGATATCTACGATTCCCCCCGCGCTCTTTTAGACCAGGCCCAAACCCATCGAGTAGAAATGAAAAGCAGCGCTGATAATAGTTTCTGCTGCGGTGGCGGCGGCGGCATGATGTGGCAGGAAACCGAGGCGGATAAACGTATCAATAACCGCCGCTTACAAGATGCCCTGGATGTCGAAGCCGAGGTCGTCGCCACAGCCTGCCCTTACTGCACGATCATGCTCGAAGACGCCATCAGTTCCAAAGGTATGGGCGAGCAAATTCAGGTGATGGATATCGCTGAGATATTGGAAAAGCAGATTGGTGAGTAGAGGTTGGAAGCTGGAAGCTGGAGGTTAGATATTGGATATTAGAGATTAGATATTGGTTTTGAATTGATCTCCGCCCAATACCTAATACCTAATACCCAATACCTAATATCCAATATCCAAACCGGAGGTACTCGATGAGCACACAGTGGATGATAAAAACTCACGGTGATCCGCTGGGGACTGTGCGAGGATTCGTAAAAACGGTCTGGCAGGCTTTTGATTTTGAGCGCATGCTGGTGCCCATGAATGGACACATAGATGACACTGGGCCGCGCCTGATCGATGATCCTGAGGAACTGACATCTCTGAATCCCTTCGCTCCGCTAATGCCCATCAACGCCGCCAAGTTGATCCTCGATCTGGTTGAGGGAGATTCCCCTAAAGTTGGCGCTATGCTGCGGCCTTGTGAAATGCGCACGCTCATCGAGATGACTAAACAAAACGGTTTCGATACAGAGAACTTACTAACCCTGGGTGTTGATTGCTTAGGCACATTGCCCATGGATGAATATCAGTGGCGGGCAGAACGCAAAGGCTCACCCAAAGGTCTCACCCAGGAAGCGCTGCAGTTCAGCCGTCAAGGCGGCATCGTGCGCTACCGTTATCGTTCCGCCTGCCAGGTATGCATCTCACCCGAAGCCACCGCCGCCGACATCAATATTGGTATTCTCGGGCTGCCAGTCCGACAGCACGCGCTGATTACCATCAGCGATGATACTGTGGCTGAGAAACTCAAACTTTCTGAGCATGCAGAAACTGAGATCGATGCCGAGTTGTTAGAAGGTCATCGGCGTGTCGCATCCCGTCTCGTGCAGCGCAGTGAGAACACCCGCGAGCGCATCGCCAATGGGTTGGCCGAGCTGCTGCCAGAAAATGTAGAAGCGCTGATCGACCAGCTTGAGAGCTGCGGGGATTGCTCAACCTGCTTGAATGTTTGTCCCCTGTGTGATATCCACTATCCCCGGCGTGACGAAGATGGCCAATACCAAAAATCCGACATCATGCGCTGGATGATTTCCTGCTCAGGCTGCGGCATCTGCGAACAGTCCTGCCCGCAACACCTGCCCCTGACGATCATCTTCAATCACATCCAGACGCAGTTGGCGGAGGAGTTCCAATACCAAGCCGGGCGTTCGCTTGATGAGTTATTGCCCTTGTAAAATACTTCAGCTCTTGCCCTTCAAAACAAAGCCCAGCCACGCAAAAAGTGCCAGGTTTTTCTGAATGTAAATGAATAGGGTGCGTTTCATTTCAGTTGAAGAGAGCCCGGAAATTGGTGGGGGGGGGGACGCAAAACGCCCCCCCACACCCCAATTTCCGGAACTTCTCAACTCGTTTGAAACACACCCAAAACAAATTCATTGATATTTCATCACAAGAGGTGTAGAATTGCCTTACATTTTCAGTTTGACCCCGAATTAACTCGCAGACAGCTGGCTAGGTTGAGCTGGCCCTTCAAGCATAATGTCTATTACTGAAGGCCGTTGACAACAGATCAACGGCTGTTTTTTATCCTGAATTTCAAATCAATCAATGACGGATTTCAGCTCAATTGGCTGAGAGGAGGATAAAAAGGTGAGCAAGTGGTTGAAGTTTTTATTTTTCACAATTCTATTGGCAGGGGCTGGATACTTCTTCGGCACAATCTGCAAACAAATCAACCAGTCTTGCCAGTTGATCCTTTCCCCATCCATTGAACTCCTATATCTGCTCCTGTGGCTCTTGGCGGCAATAGGCGCCATAGTTGTGGCAGCAGGGCTAGTAGCGGCGTTGCTTAGGCCCCTGGGGATAGGGATTCTTGCCTTTCTCCTCTCTGGGTTGGCCATACTCTTAGGATGGCAGGTGTCATTAGACACTGGTGTCCTAACCCTTGTTTATGTGTTGGCTGCCTCTTTTTATGCAAACAGTGTCGCAAAGGAATTGAATGAGCGGATTAGGTTCTCTGTGCGCCCTATCAGCGAAGGCCGGAGCATGTTGATGATGGCCCTTATCCTTGTGACCTGTGGAGGTTTATACCTCGGTTGCTCCGCCCATATCGAACGGGAAGGCTTTGAAATACCCGAAACCTACTTCAACATGTTTATGGAGCCGATGAAGGAACAAATCCTAGCCCAGATACCCGAAGAGGAGCGCTTACAAGCGGGGGCTAAATTCGAAGAGCAATTCCAGGGCATGATGGAAAACTTCTTCGAGGAGACAATCAAACCTTATGAACAATATATCCCACTGGTGATCACCTTAGGTTTGTTTTTCCCCTTACAAACGATCACTTCCTTGGTGTCATGGCTCCTACCTGTTGTTCTAAGCATCATCTTTTCTTTGTTAGAAGCCTTGAAAGTGACAAGGGTTGTTAGCGAAACAAAGGAAGTGCAAAGGCTAGTTGTCGATTGATGACACAAGTCAAAACCAGGATAACTGAGACAGACTAAACTTTACCCTTGTCTTACTTCCTTGATAGGGAGTCGAGTATATGTTGAAAAGGATTTCTACCCCAAACTCACGATTTATCCGATACTTATTCATAGTATGCCTAATCTTGTCCGGAATATCCCTGTCACCATTAAAACTTGTGACAGCCCAATCCTCCCAAACTAAGTCGCCCGACTCATCTGCGGAACTAATAGAAGTAGATGTGGATTTGCCCTCTGACAGTACCGGCAGCCCCACAGGCACCTTATCGCTACACATCCAATCACCTTCTTTAGGACGTGCTCGCTACCTTGAGGGGGCACCGGTGATCATTTGGGTTCCTGGAGGTTTCGATCTCAAGCCGCCCTTTCACCAACTTCCCCCTAGCGCAGATGACATCATTATTCTAACTTTCGTCTTTCCTGGCGGCGATTTTCCCAAGACGAATCATCATTCTGATGGCAGTTACGACTACCGAGGATCTCGCTGCATCGAAGCCTTAGGCGACATCATCAAATATGCTGCTGGGGAACTAACCGACAACCAGGATCGGACTATTGACGATGTGCTTCCAGTCAACGTGTTGCACGATAATATTGGTATGATTGGAGTGTCAAATGGCGGCAATATCATCGTCGCTGTCCCCGCCCTTCTTGGGGAAGAACTTTCGGGTCGTCTGCGCTACCTTATCCAATGGGAAACACCAGTTTCCAGCCAAGTCGCTACCCGCGATTTCGGTCGTGTGTGGTTGAAACCCTCCCCACAGCAAGGAGAATACTTCAACCCCAGATATTCCGGATATCACCCACTTGTCTTTCCAGTCAATTACAGCGATCTGGCATATGACCCTAGCCTACCTTTTTACCAGATCTTTCATGATGGAAACGGCGATGGCCTTTATAACACCACCAAGATGACAGGTAGAGACCATCAAACCCCAGACCATAACCAAGATGGTATCTTAGGGTTAGATGAGGATTTCCCATTAGATAGCTACCCCAGTACAACCAAGAATGTATACTCACGACCTGTAACCCACGCCTTAGCGAACAACAATATATTTTCAGGCTCATGGCCAGATGACATCGCAAACCCCGCTGAAGCTGACGCTTTTTGGAATATTCGAGAAGCCGTCTGGCTCTACGATGACGCTTCGAGAAATATCCCCGATGTAGAAGGAATGATCCTGGCTGGTGTACGCGACCACGTTCAATCTGCTCCCGATAAGCCGCATATTCGACAAGCCTTCGAGGGTTGGTTCAATAACGGCGCCTGGGTGCAGATTAACCCCAGTTCGGATTACATCATCGAAGCCGACCCGACCTTATCCGATCGCAACGACTTGCCAGATAATGTACCGAATACACAACCAGCAGACTGGAGCGATGTCTCAGATTATGCCATCCCAGAAGATATAGACGCTGCAACCTACCAACTTGCGGCAGTTTGGCAGATGGCTGACCGTGTCCAAAATAAGCTAGATACAACAGAGATAAAGGTTCAAACCCCCCAAACCGACCAGGGAGTTGAGGATCGTGAAACCCCACCTGGCTGCCTTCCAGGACTCTTCGCGCTGGTCAGTCTGTGCTTTGGATTAGTAACCATTCGTCAAAATAGGCTTGAGGAAGACCAATGAGAGAATCACCTGTTCAAGGGATTTAGAGCCTGCTTATGTGGCAGGCTCTTTTTGTTGCCGCAAATCTACAACATCGCTCAAATCCACAAGAGCTTATTTGGTCTGTCTCTCTGCCAGGGCCTCCGCCAGTACGTTAGGCGTGTAGTAGTCGGGATTGTCCGGATCGCTGGGGAAGCTATCTGAACCACCGGACAGCCCACCGTGGAACTTGCCGGAGTCGTCCTCATCGCCCCCACCAGAAGGGCTGAACGTTTGGCTGCCATGGGAAACATAAACGGGTATCCCCAAACCGAAACGGATGCACCCTCTGGCAAAAAGCCCGCTAAACCAGCCAGGGCACGGACTCGCTCAGGGTGCAGCAATGCATAAGCATAGGCTAGCGCTGCCCCCTGGCTGAATCCCGCCAGCCGCAGGTCGCTGAAATCCGCCCTTGGGGTAATAGACCAATCATCTATAGTTGGTCGGGATTTATCCTTGATGGGATGCCAGCTATACCCGCCGATAGGAGCTTCATGCAGCCCGCGTGGGGCGATCAGTAGATAATTCTCAGGAAGGCGCGAAGCAAAGATCCACATGGAATTCTCATCGCCGGTCCAGCCATGGAGCAGCAAGGTTACAGGATGAGGGCCATCCCCTTCTGACTCTCGGATGCGCAGTACCCAATCATCGATCATGATCGTTCGTGTTTCGAATTCCATACTCCACACTCCCTACTCCCTATTTGCCCGCTTGACCACCCATTCCGTCCCCCAAAGAACCAACCCAATCAACAGCAGTGGCGCTGTGCCAGCAGCCAGACAAATCAGCCCCATGATAGCTGACTCGCGGCCATAGAAAGCGTAAATCAGGCCATCGCCTACTAAGAACAACAACAGCATAAAACCCACCAGCAAACGGGTATTGGTTTGACGAGCGTATTTTCGAAGATCACGGGTCATGGGGTTACAGAGCCTCCAAACGACAGAAAGACCGGTCAGCATATCAGCCCTCATATTATAGCATCGAGAGACCCGCAATTTAAGATGTATAATTAGGTCACCTTTTCTTTCATCAATGCAAACGTCGCCGCGGGGCAAAGTACACAAGGAACAACTCAGCAGCAGTTGTTTTCAGATTAGCAATGAAAGGATGAGGATCATGGGTAAATCTCAGTTTTGTGCAATCTCTATGCTTGTTGTGCTAATTATTCTGTCGTCCGCTTGTAGTGGGAAAGAGTCGATAACCACCCCAATATCCGAGCAAGATATGGACGCAGGCAGCATCACGGAGGATACTGAGGCTGTAGTTAGTGAGGTTGAAGAGCCGCCAACAGTTGAGCCAACACCGACACCTGCACCGACTTCAACACCCACACTTCCACCAAATTTAGAACCGGATATTTCCACTCTCTCTTTAGAGCCGGGCACACTATGTGCCGGTGCGCAAGCACTTGTACAGTACGAGATAAGTGACCCCGAAGGCGATCCTCTTGAATTCAGTTGGAGCGCACAATACGGGATATTATCAGAAAATGGAGATGCGGTCTCCTATACCGCTCCAGCCGAACTACCGGAAGAAGGATTCGACCGCCTTACGCTAACGGTCTCGGATGGGGAAAACTCAGTCACAGAATCCATGGTGGTGAAGTTAGTAGACCTGGAAGCGACTACTGCCTGGCAGCAGACCGGCGGGCCAGAAGGTGGTTTTATAACCTCCGTCGAGATCGGCATAAATAACCCTGATGTACTTTTTGCTGGAGGCGCTGGGGGAAGTGTGTTAAAAACCATTGATGCTGGGGAAACCTGGACGCCATCGCCTCAGTTCTTGAAACCTGGCCATAGAATCAATCAAATCTTCCTCAACCAAGATAACACCAATATTTTATATGTCAGCGCAGGGCAACTTTATAAAAGTGAAGATGGCGGGGAAACATTCAATGCGATCCTTGAACCACCCAATGGTATCTCGCATATGGCCATGAGCGCTTTTGATCCAGATTTCCTGCTCCTGGGAACCTGGGGTGGCGACGTGTTGTTAACTGCGGATGGAGGGGTGAATTGGTCAAATCTGAACTTCCCTATTCATCCTGATTCTTCTGTTCAAGTCGTAGGGATTTCCACGGAAGAAGAGTTTTGGGTAGGGACGCGCGAATGGACCGATCAAGCAGATGGACAGCTATTCCACACAACAGACAAAGGGGCTAGCTGGATCCTGGTGGATAACATGAACCAACATCCGGACTCGGATATCCAATCTATCATCGTCGATCCACTGGATCCCAAAACGGTCTATGTGGGCTTGATGCAATCTTATAATGAAGGCTTCCAAGGTCCCAACCCTCGCGTGGTATTGAAAACGACCAATGGTGGCGAGACATGGGAAGCGCTGCCTCTACCAGAGGTATGGGACAATTTTATTAAGTTAATGGGCGTAACAGAATACGACCGCACTTTGTATATTGGCATAGGGGGGACGTGGATGTATAAAGCCCCTGATGGCGGGGAGTCCTTCGAGAAACTCATATTGTTGGGAAGAAATGGCGACATCGACGATATAGCAATTGACCCGCGAGATCCGGATGTGCTTTACTTCCCATCTCAGGGCGCAGGTATCTTGAAAACTACTGATGGCGGCAGAACCTTCGAATGGAAGAACAGCGGCATTCAGTATACTTCTATCTCCTTGCTTGAGACAGAAGTGAGCGCCGGCAATGGCACTGTGTATGCCACATCTGCGGGGGGCGAAGGCCAGTTCCGCACCTTTGATTATGGTGAAACCTGGGAGCGGGTCACGGAGAACGGCATCACCCATCCATGGGCGGACGAGATCCAGATCAATCCGCACGATCCTGATGAAGTGTGGTATGTTGCCGATGTTGGAAAGGTGGAAGTGACCAGTAATAGGGGAGAGCGTTGGCAGATCGAAATTGACACCCATGGGAGTGGTTTTCGATTTGGATCGATATATGCAATGGCGACATCGCCAACGACCACCGGTAAGTTATATGCATTGAAGAATGGGTTTGGTATTTTCGGTATCGTGGATTGGGGACAGACACGTTTCTTCCACCATTCCGAAGTGGATTATTCCTTCACCATGGCCGTTCATCCTGAAGATGACAATATCATCGTGAGCGGCTACATCCCCAAGCCTTTCCAGGATTTTGCCATGGTGCGTGCCAGTTGGGATGGCGGTGAGAATTGGGAGACCCTCAGCCAGATTAATGGCTCTGCCGGGGTGACCTCGGTAGCCTTTTCGCCTGCTTTGCCAGATCGTTTTTATTTTACGTCGGTTGGCTCGCAACCGACCATTTACCGCTCGGATGAGTTTGGCGGGGCAAACGTAACTCTCCCCTCTCCTTGGGATCTCACTGAGGTCGAAGAAGGAGAGATTCACTATATCGAAGTCGTACCACATCCAAGTCAACCTGATGAGGTCTATGTCAGCGCCTATCCTGCAGGTGTGTTCAAATCCGGAGATGCCGGTGAAAGCTGGACGAGGATTGACGATGGGCTGCCTGATTATCACGTCCAGGATGCCTTACGCCAGGGACGCTACAATTTGACAGTGTCACCGTCTGATCCCAGTATGTTGTATATTGGGATATACGGCGAAGGGGTTTACAAGTCTAGCAATGCTGGAGAGTCCTGGAAAAAAACCAGCGTCATCGCCAGTCAGGAAATCCTTGCCCTAACCGTAGACCCAAAGAATTCAGATATGGTATATGTTGGCACTGAGAAGGGGGTATATCGCTCCGATAATGGCGGGGAAACCTGGTCTGAATTTATGAAGGGCATGCCAGAGATTGCAGTACGGACATTGGCCTGGGGAAATAACGGTGCCCTCTTCGCGGGGACGATGGGATACGAAATCTACTTTGTCGATCCGGGTGGAGACCGTTGGGAACAGTTGCCCTCGCTTGGCAAATTTGGCACCTTCTGGCCAGTTTGGAATGACCGCCCTCTCTATCAGTATACATTCTTGATCTTTCATCCAGAGGACCCAGATGTGATCGTATTTGGCACTTTCCCCGCAGGCATTTATATCAGCCGGGATGGTGGCGAAAGCTGGCATGAAAGCAACACCAATTGGAGTTGGGATGGTGTTTTCTCGTTAGCGTACCACCCCGAGGATAGTAATATCTTGTATTCAGGTACTTATAATGGGCTAAACCGTTCACTAGATGGCGGTAAGACCTGGGAGATGTGGGATAACGGCTGGCCGGATGAGCAATGGACCTTCTCAATCGACTTTGATCCGCGCGACCCGAATGTGATGTACGCCTGCTCTAAGAACGGCGAGAATGAAGGCAAAGGGCAGCCCGGCTTTTTCATGGGCTCAGTGATGAAGTCCACTGATGGCGGCGAGTCTTGGTTCGAGATCATGCGCGGGCTAACCAAAGATCAGGAATACTACAAGATCATTGTAGACCCTTATACGCCAGATGTACTCTACCTGGCCTCTCAGGCCGATGGGATTTTTATCAGCGATGATGGTGGGGGCAGTTGGAAGCCGTGGAACGAAGGGTTGACCACCTTGCCCGCCGGTACCAATGGCAATAACGTCACCAATACAATGGTGCTCTCGCCGGATGGGCTGCATCTTTATTTTGCAACCGCTGGGTCGGGTGTTTTCCGGCGGATGACGGTGAACGCCGCAGAAGTTTGCGGCTGCAATCCTTGAGGGTGTGATGATGAAGCGCTTATTGTTGCTTAGTTTTTTGTTGATTCTGTTCCCTGGGTTGGTGCACCTTCCGGAGATGGGATCCGCTGAATCTACAGACAAATATACAGAGCCATCGCAACTGCTTTTGCCCCCGGATACTGTGGCAGGTATTGTGATTAACGAAGAACACCAGCCTGTGCCAGAGGCAGTGGTCCGCCTGCAAGCAACCGAGAACCATACTTTCACCGATGAGGATGGTCTTTTCCAACTTGAGAACGTTCCACTGGACGAGCCCGCATCCATCACAGCTTGGGCAGAGGGCTTTTTTATCAACAATGCAATAGCCACATCCGAGCAACCGCAAATCACCATCGAAATCCACCGCTTTGCGCAGGAAGACAACCCCAACTACGAATGGCTGACTTCTGGTAATTTGATGGGTGAAGGCGAGGATCAGGGCTGTGCGGAATGCCATGCAGTGCGCGATTCAGACACACCTTTTCCATTGCCAGTCGACGAATGGCTGCAGGATGCTCATTCACAATCGGCGATCAACCCGCGCTTCTTGACCAGTTACAATGGCACAGATGTACATGGCAATCAAAGTCCGCTTACAATGTTTATTCCGGCCAATCCTACTCGAAGCAACACTGGCGACTACAATTACGTGGCCTTAGCGCCAGACCCTGGGCAACCCTATTTTGGACCGGGTTATCGGCTTGATTTCCCCGGATCTGCCGGCAACTGTGGTAACTGTCACATTCCTGGTGCAGCAGCCAAACCAAATATGAACTTTTCCGCGGATGTGAACCTGGTAGAAGGGGTGGAGAAAGAGGGCATCTTTTGTGATTTCTGCCATAAAGTCTGGGATGTGCAGTTAGACCCACAAACCGGCTTGCCTGCCCCAGATAAACCCGGGGTGATGTCCTATACCTTCCGGCGACCGCCGGAAGGGCACCAGTTCTTTGCCGGGCCGTATGACGATGTGGCTCCAGGTGAGGATACCTATTCAGCCATCCAAAAGGAGAGCGCCTACTGCGCCCCTTGCCACTTCGGCGTTTTTTGGGATAACCCAATCTATAATTCCTTTGGTGAATGGCTGGATAGCCCTTACAGCGACCCACAAAGTGGTCAGACTTGCCAGGATTGTCACATGCCCCCCACTGGCGCGACGCTGATAGCCCGGGCTGATGTGGGCGCTCATCAGCGCGCCCCGGAAACGATCTTCAGCCACCGCATGCCTGGCGCTATGGATGAGACTTTACTACAAAATGCAGTGTCGCTTGATATAAATGCCAGTCAGCAAGATGGCCAAGTGCAGGTTCAGGTACAGATCATGAACGACAACACCGGGCACCATGTACCCACCGATTATCCCGGCAGGCATCTCATCTTGCTGGTTCAGGTTTATGATCAGAATGATGATTTACTTCAGCAGGTGGCCGGGCCAGTATTGCCGGAATGGTGCGGAATAGGGAGTCCGGCTGAGGGCTATTACGCCAAGCAACCTGGTGAAGCTTATGCCAAGTTGCTACAGGAGGATTGGACAGGTTATTATCCCACGGTAGCTTATTGGAATCCAAACACGGTTTTGCAGGATAACAGAATCAGCGCATTCGAAACAGCATCCAGCGAATATACCTTCGATAATCAGGCTGCTGGGCAGGTGCATATCGAAGTGCGATTATTCTTGCGCCGCTCTTTTATTAATCTGATGGATTGGAAGGATTGGAACGTGCCTGACATACTGATGGAAGAGGCAATAATCAACTTGGAGTAATAAGCTATCGCTCCGGGGGTGCTACGCTACGCTACGCATAAGCAGCGCGATTTTCCAAGACTGGTTACGGGTTCAACAAAAATCGCCCCACCCTTCTCCTCCACCCAACAGCTCGCTTCAACTCAGGCAAAGCAGCTTCCGCGGCCCGCTCCCCCAGCTTGGCCACTGCGGAGACATCCACACGATCTAAATACCCGATCTGACTGACATCAGGGCGGATGATCACTTCGGGGGCGTCGATCTGGAGGCGTAACTCTGTTATAGCGAACATGCCGATCTCGATGGAGCGTATGAAGATTTCGAAAGCCTGGGCGACACGCATACGCGAGATTCTGTTGAAGATTAAGTTGTATTGGGGAGCGGTCAACGTGGTGTGTTTTTTAGTGGCCGGTGACAACACTACTGCCACCACGGGGGTGCGCGGGTTTGGTGAAATCGCCCGAACGACAGCCACCGGCACCGGGTCCAGCACCCCGCCGTCCACCAGGAGATGATCGTCCCTCTTTTTGGCCGGATAAATGCCCGGGATGGCAACCGTCGCCAGGAGGGCATCCGTTACGCGCCCCTCTTTCAGGATCACTTCCTCCCCAGAATCTAAATCCACCGCGGTCAACGCACAGGGTATTTGGAGATCATCGAAAGTACGCTCTCCCATCAGGTCATTAAGAGATTCCTGGAGGCCATCGATCCCCAACAGGCTGGGCTCACCGCGAAAATGGAAACTGTATAGTTTTCCCTGATCCACCTGGCGCATGTAGTTTTCGATCTCATCGGGCTTATAACCGGCAGCATAAGCCGCCGCGGCCATGCCCCCGGCGCTGGTACCAGCGATGGCGCGCACGCGGAAGCCCTCGCGCTCAAGCACCCGCAGCACGCCGATATGGGCATTGCCCTTGGAACCCCCACCCCCTAAAGCAAGGTTGATATCCATATTCTTATTCTCACCACTGAAAAACAATGTTTTATGGGACACGGATTTCACGATTTGTAATCAAAAAATGAGAAATATACCGAAAATAAGGGGTGTGCCGGGTTGCGGAGCAACCC
>JADHXE010000010.1 GCA_016783125.1 Anaerolineales bacterium | reverse complement strand
TACTATATCTGCGCGTTTTGCCCTAAATTTGCCTCGCCACGGTTCGTTTTAGATCATTGGCAAGGCCATTAGCCGCTCTTTGGGGTATATTTCGCTCCTTTTGGTGGTGACATCCCTACTTCTCCGACAGCCTGCTAGAGTATACACATTTCCATCAGTGTCTGAAATCTTCCAGCGCTTATCTGTTTCCAGAACTTCAACTGTAACAGAATCTCCTAAAGGTAGATGATACGTATCATACTCGGCTCGCAAAGTATCTGTGAGAGTTCCGCTATTCAAATCACCAGCCAGGCCGATGGAGGCATGATGAACGGGCAACTCGAGCGTCTCGTACTTCGTCTCATTGGTAACGTTCAGATGTAGTTCAGTAAATGTATCAAGGTCGATGCCAATTTGTTTGAGTCTGTCAAAGTTGGTCTCGATATTGACCACACCCCAAAGCTCGGGGATGGGCAAATCACAATCTGCATCCCCATTGATTATGTTGCTGATACCGCAAGGGTTATCTGGAACGGGGATCGCCAAGACAAGTTTGGCAGCCGCCGATCCCACAGTCCCCAGGTAGATCATGCGCATCGACCCAGATGATTCCAAAATAAATCTGGCTGCGGTTATATTTCCACCCTGATCCGTAGTCACCTCGGTGGTCAGAGAAGCGCGGCCTTCAATAGCAAACAATTCGATGTTCAAGAACGGTACGTAATAGGCAATCGACCCTTCAATCAAGAATTCCATGCCAGCGGCTTGACCAATGACCGCAAAACTCTCAGTCTCTTCTTGATTAATGCCGCTGTCTTCAAAGCCGAAGCTTCCTTCGGAGAACGTTAGATTTACCGCACCCTGTTTAAATTGACCTGTGAAGCGGTAAGCCCAGATTTCTTTTTGATCTTCAGGATCAATACCGCAAAGGTCAGCCAGGTCACACACGCTCTGATCATATGCAGAAATTGGAGCGCCTGCAATCATAGTTACATCTTCTGCGCCTGTACCACCCAGAATGATCTTATTCCCATCTAGCAAAACCTGATCCAGATCGCTGCCAGTTGGGTCTGAGAATTGAACGAAGACATATTCTGCCTGGTTCAAATCGTCATAGAAAATCGAGTCCCCATATGCTGGGTTATAAAGGTCGACTGTTGGGGAAGCCAGGGTAAAGGTTTCTGTTTCTGCCAGGTTGCCGTATTTGTCGTTTGCTCCATCACCATACTTGGCGTAGAAGCTATCGGCCTGGAAGCTGACTTCAACGAGGCCCTCAACGAAATCTCCAGTGATCTCATAGCGATACGTATTAGTTACGCTATCTACGAGTTCGGCAGTTCCAACATTCGTGATTCCGGCGGCTCCAGCGCCACTGAGTACAAATTCATTGCCGTCGATATCAACGAGCGCAGCGTCGTAGGTCGGCTGGTACTGCACTTGAATATATTTCTTACCATTGCCGTCCACCTCATTGATAATGCTCAAACCAACAATCGGTTTCTCCAAACCACCTGCCAGGTAAGCCGTCGGGCCTGCAGAAATGAAGTTCTGCGTCTCGGCAATGCTCTCGTTATTGGCGTCGTCTTCCCAGCTTCCGGCCACGTAGGTGATTTGAACCTCACCGGTTGTGAAAGCTTTGCCATCGGAGAAGTAATAACGATAGGTGTTATCAAGCCCATCAACCGCCACAGGGCTTTCAAAAGTAACCCCATTTGCCCCAACACCTGAAAGTGTGAACTGCGTGTTACCATCCAGGGTGATTGTGCCGCCGTCATTGGCGGGGATATATTGCACTTCCAGGTAACCAAGCTGATTCAAGGAGCCAACATCAATCTGCGCGCCCGCCACCGGGTTAATCAAAATTGCCGTTGTGCTGTAGACAGTAAATGTTTGCGTAATATCGACATTGAGGCTTCCAGCCGTATCAGAGAATGCGCCCGCGGCGATATTCACGGTGACTTGGCCGGTAGTGAAACTGCCATTCGTGATGCTGAACTCGTAGGTATTCGGGCTGCCAGTTACCAGTGTTGGACCACCAAGCGTAATGCCGCAATCCACTCCGCCGCATAGCAGTTCAATATCATTCCCGCTGAGTGTAGTATCGTCTAATGCGCTGCCCTCCGGAGCGGAGAAGCGCAAAGAAATTTGCCCGCCAGCGTTGATGTCTGCGATGCTGATCGAACCGCCATCCTCAGGAGTCGCAATCGCCGCGCTGGGAACCTGAACGGTAAATATCTCCGTTTCAGCGACATTTTGAAGGATCGTGCCGCCCGATTCGTCTTCCCAGCTTCCAGCGATAAAGTCAAAATTCACATCGCCGGGGACAAATGCGCCTGTGAAGGTATAACGATAAACGCCGGGTGTGTCTTCTACCTCTGTGGGGGCGCCGCTAAAAGCAACATTACCTATACCCGAACCAGAAATGGCAAATTCTGGATCAGCATCAGTAATCTTGGATGCAACCAGATTGGCCCCGTCGCTGGCGCCATATGCGATATCAATATAATCCTGGTCGTTGATCTCATTGAGACTGATTCCGCCGCCATTTCCAGGTGAGAACAGGTTGGCATAAGGAGTAGCTGCAGGAGCTGCTTGCGCAAAGGGAATTTCAACAGGCTCGCCGTCAGGCCCGTTGAAGCCCATCTGGAACTTACCCTCGACCACCAGGAAGCGGAATTGCTCGGGGATTTCTGCCAGGAAGAGGATAGCCGCATCCCCTGTATCGATCTTGGAAACATCGGCATACATTCTAGCGGTGATGCTCAGGTTATCGGCAGCAAAGTTGAGTTTACCCACCAGCAAGAATTTACCATCTGTGCTGATCTTGATAACAACCTCGCCATTGAAGGTAGCCTTCGATGCGTAGCTGGAATAGATCTTCCCGCCGCCGGTAATCACCATTGGTGAAATAAAGGCCGCCAAGAATCCCGGCAGGTTAGAATTGCCCTTCATGGCGTTATACTGATTGACTACCTTCTGCTTCACATCTGCTAGCCACTGATCTGCGGTCATTTCGGTTGGCAGCCCGAAGGCTGGATCGCGCAAATCGGATGGTTCTCTAATGGATGGCAAACTCGTGAAGAACTCCACGCCGCCGCTGAAATCACCCAGGGTCAGGCCAATATGCGGCTCGATGATGATCCCGGTCGGCGCGGCAGCGGAGATGAAGACACTCAATGGGCCTAGTTCGGATAATGCAAAGCGGATGAACATACCGCCCATAGCCGGTATCTCAAAGCCGCCCTCAACGCCCATAAACAGGATACGGTCATGGACTGGTGTGTTGTTGGGATCGTTCGACGGGATCATATTACCCTGATCATCGACCTTGATAATGCCGCCGATCAATCCGGCCTTAATCGTGCCTCCAAATAAATCTCCCTCAATACCCACCGCGATCCCGGCAATATCGACGATTGGGAATCTTCCCGCAGCCAGTTCGCCAAGATCGATCTTGATCCCATCTACCCCGCCAGTCACCTGGATTGGCAGGCCATAGAAACTGGTTACTGAAGCAGAAACTGTTAGTACAAAGTCAAAGGGGTCATTATTAATATCCGGCCACTCGATGCCAAGTTCAGTGATCTGGATGGGGATAAATGAAGGCCAGCCGATCGAGTCGCCTGTGGCGCTCTTTGTGCTAAAGAATACCCCGAAACCTGGGTTGGTCTTGAAGCTGCCATCTGCCAAGAAGGCAAAGTGCCGCATCTCGCCGCCGATATTCAACGGGCCAGCAGAGAGCTTGGCCCCCAGAGAATCAAAGGCAACTACCTCTCCACATACATTATTCACACATTCAGCATTTGTATCAACGTCAAAGCCGCTGCCATAGATCTCCAATACGGAGGCAAATTTGAAGGAGAATTGATCGGCATGGAACTTGAAGCCATCCGGAACGTTGCCGGTAAAGGTTATCGCAGCGCGCACAGCCTCGGTGTCGGCATCAGGACCATCGGTGATACTGCCCTCGAAGGACGATCCCGGGAAGAGCCAAGCCCCATCTGCGGCGATATATACTTCGCCATCGAAGGAAAACGCTTGTCCAAAGGTTATGCCAAAATCTGTAACACCCGCCTTGATTCCTTTTATCTTCAGGATAGTGCCAAGCGAGATTTCACCAGTGTATTGCAGCGAAGCATCTCCCAACCTGAAACCATCGGTGCGCACGCTCAAGCCGGGGATAATCGTGCCATCAGTTCTGGTGTATTGTGTTAGCGCACCTTTCAGCGAAATGGGGATAATTTCAACTTCCAGGCTGACGACTTCAATGATTTGCTGGCTCTCGCCGTTATGCGCTGCGGGATCATAATTGGGGTCGTAGTTAACAGAGATTGAAAAGCCTTCCACTTTCAAAATCTTTGGTATATCTACATATAATTCATCAACACTTATGGCAAAGCGGCCCGTGGCGCTGATATCTGGGAATACAAAGGGGAAGTCTGGGTCGGTAATATCCAGATCAACGGCCACTTCGAATGCACCCATCAAGCCCAGCAGTTCTACTTTAACTCCACTGCCCGATTGTTCGGAGCCAAAGTCCAAGGCAGCCCGGTCCAGGCCCAGGCCAATCATGATCAATAGGCGAGGGATCTTCGTACCCTCTTTATCGACCATCTTGAATTGGAAATCTTCAATGCCTACTGAGGGACCTTCAAGAGAGAGAGGGCCAAGCGCTAGAGTCTTTGTAGCAGCGCCGCGCCCGTCCACAACTGTGAATGTTTCAGTCTCTGCAAGGTTGGCCTTAGGGGTCGCGCTCTGGTCATACCAACCGCCAGCAACGAAAGAAACGCTAACCAGGCCAGGAATAAATAGATCAATATCATTGCTGGTATCTTTATCGGTAAAGCTATATCGGAAGGTAGTGCCATTTAGGGGTACAACGCTGCTAAGTTGAGCATCTCCCACACCAGAAAGGTTGAATTCGGCATCGGCATCGGTGATCGAAGAGATATTCAAACCCGTGCCGCTATAATCGTTATAAGTAACGTCAATATATTTGCGGAGATTGAGCGTGCGGGCATCAATCTGCCCATCCATCAATGGGAAGGCCAGCGTAGCATCAGGCGGGCTGTCAGGAGGCGGCGGGTTGCCCAGATTCAATCCCGCATTGAAGATATCAGTGGCATCACCTACATAGTTGGGTGAAGCGTCAGCCGTCACGCCAAACAACGTAAACTCAGTCACGCGCATGTCCATCAGGCGGAAGCCATCCGCCGGGCTGATGCTGAAGCGAGCTGCGGCGGAAATGCCGAACATCTCCGTCCCATCCACAGTTATGCTCAAGGAAACATTGGGGATATCGACAAACACTGTGCCATTGGCCCGCTGAATGGCTGTGATGCTGCCCGATAGTACAAAGACCTCTGCTACCTTGATCGTCACGCTGCCGCTAAAGGCCTGAATATTCTCGGCTGTGGTGAACTTTACGTTCACATCCCCGGCGGGCGTAGATATGGTTTCATCAACGGTCTGGCCGGTCTTGTTGATGCGCACGCCCAGAGAACCTTCGATTATGAGTCCGTCTAACCCCACCAGGGCGGCTGTGCCGGAGGCATCCAGGGCATATGTGGCATCGGCAGTGCCATTCTTGATCAAGAGCAGGCCCAGGTTGGCATCTTTCACCTGAATGCCGATATCATCATCTGTAGTTTCGGTATCCGCTCCAACGCCTAAGAAGGCATTGATATTTGCCGCGCCAACCAGCAATCTGGTGACTGATCCTTCAACTTCTTTTTCAAATCCAAAACCACCGGAGATGGTCACAAAATCGACGATGGTGAGATCTACACTGCCGGAGAAGCCCTGAACGTTCCCCTGAGTCTCACTGAAGATGATATTTACTGTATCGGTACCAACAACTACCGTTTCGTTGACTGCACCATTGGTAGTATTGACGCGCACCCCAACGGTTCCGCTCAAGGTTAGGATGTTATCAAAGCCTACCAGCTCGGCCGATGCTGAGGCGTCCAGGGCATAGGTTTGATTCGAATAGAGCACCAGGCCCAAGTTGGCATTCTTCACGAGAACGCCCATATCATCATTTGGATCCTGCGTATCTGCCCCCACACCCAGGAAGGCATTGATCCCGGACGCACCCACCAAAATCTTGGTATTTGGGGCTGTCCCACTTTTCTCGAAGGCAAAACTGCCATTCAAGGTTACAAATCCAGCAATTGCAAGGGTGACATTCGTACCGGAGAAGCCTTGCACATTCCCCTGGGCAGCGCTGAAGACGATATTCACTGTCTGACCGTTAACATCCAGGCTCTCGTTGACCGCGCCGCCGGTTGTATTGACGCGCACCCCAACGGTGCCGCTCAAGGTCAGGATATTATCAAACCCCACCAGTGCAGCAGTTGCCGAGGCATCCAATGCGTAAGTTCCATCTTGGTACAGCACCATACCCAGATCAGCATTGGTCACCTGAACGCCCATGCTCTCGTCGCTCGTGCCCAGGAAAGTGGTTATCCCAGCCGCCCCCACTAACAACTTCGTCCCTGTCTTCTTGAAGCCAAAGTTACCAGTCAGGGAAACAAAACCCGCTATTTGAAGAGTTAAGCCGCCGGATACCTGCAGCAACGATCCTTCGTCTCCATCTATATTCAGAGAAACGTCCGGCGTGGTCGGGCCCGTGGCGATGCTTCGTGCCGTCGCTGCATTGTCTGTCGCGTTCGTCGCATCATCGGTGTCTTTGAAGTCCAGAACTTTGTTCGGATTGTTCGTGTCGCTGGTGCGGTTGATGATCACGCTCAGGCTGCTTATCGCCGTCAGCCCATTGATCCCCACTAAACTTGCACTCGCCACATCCGCTTTCAGCGCCGTGTAGTTCACGCCCCCACTACTCATCATCACCATCCCAAAGTCCAGCGTGGTCAGATTGAAGCCGATGCTGCCCACACCCGCAAAGGCCGTCGCCACATGTCCACCCACTTCCATGTAGCTCACCCCTGAGAGGGCTGTGCTGGTATGCGTGCTGGCATCGGTGATGATGAAATCACCCGTAGATTTCTTGAAGGCAAAGCTGCCACCGAAAATCTGCAAAAAATCGAAAATATTTGCAGAAAATCCACCAACCGCAAACGCCACCGTGCTGTTGGCGATCGCTTCCGTAAACGTGTAGCTCAACGTCGCCCCCACGCTGATCGTCGTCCCTGCCGTCACCGCTCCTGTCGCACTCGTGTATTGCACCAGCACGCTATCCGCTGTAACACTCGCCAGACCATCTATCACCGCACTGAAACCGTTTGAGCCCGCCGCGCCTGCGCTCTTCAGTTCAAACGAGACCGCCGAACCATTCACCTGCAAACCAAAACCAGCGTTCTCTAGCTTCACACTTGCTGGGCCAACCACCAGCGAGGCCGTCACACTCGCTCCCACTGCGATCAAATACGTCACATCATCGGTATCATCCAATGGCGTGCTATTGTCATCCGTGTACTTCTTGAACCCCAGATTGCCCGAGATCGTAACAAAGTCCGCCACGCTCGCATTGAAACCCGTCACCGCAAACGCCACTGTATCCGCCGCAATGTCTGCCCCAAACGTGTAGCTGATCGCACCCACTGTCAGCGTCGTCGCACTGAACACCGTGCTCGCCGAGGAGTTGTATTGCACCAACACACTCGTCGCTGTAATACTCGCTAATCCCGTAATCACGGCGCTGAAGTTGCTCCCAGACAGCTCGAAGACCGTGTCCGTCCCATCCGTCTGCAACCCAAACCCTGCGTCCTCTAGCTTCACACTTGCTGGGCCTGCTGTAAGCTCCACCGTGATGCTCGAACCCACTGCGATGATCTCAGCACCGCTCTTCTTGAACCCCAGATTGCCTGAAAGAGAAACAAAACCAGAAACATCTACATTCAAGCCTGTTCCCGAAATCGACTGCTCGCCAATTGTGATTGCCTCCACACTAACGGTCACCGCACCAACAGTGACATCTTGAGCGCTGAAATTCGACCCCGTGTCGTTTTCTTTGACAGTTATCGTCCCACTTGCATTGATAAAATCACCACCACTGAGATTGAACGAGCCGCTGGCATACACGATCCGCTCACCGGTATCCTTAAGGATCATGGCCAGAGATCCATTGGAAACCCCTGCTTGGAAACTACCTGCTACAAGTTGTGAACTAATATTGTTTGCAGCAACCTTGACCTGTGTGCCATCTCTCTCAAATCCGATGCTGCCGCTGACCGTCACGAAATCCGAGAATTCCAGGCTGCCGCTGACGGTGACTGGTCCGCTTGCTTTATTGGCAACGACTTCCATCAGGTCATCCAGCATAGCTTGAGTATCGAGGGTGACATTCTCAAAGCTGCCTGGGACCTTGGTTACTTGCAGAACATAATTCGATCCACTCAGTACCGGCTGGAAATACAAGCCACTTCCAATCCATAACCCGCTGAAGGAAGCAAAATCACCCGAAGCGGAGCCAAAGGTTATAAACTCGAAAGTCTGACCTTCGGAAGGAGCGAAGCCACCCACAAGAGTGATTTCTAATGTACCACTCAAATTCAAAGTTTCTGTATTGGTGACGGTGAACTGCTCATAATCCGCGATAGCGGTAATTTCGATCTCTAGAGTTCCATCTACATTAACGGTATCCGTGCCAGCAGCGCTATCCACAGCCACATCGCCAGTACTGCTAAGACTAAAATCAAAGCTATCGTCACCACTGGTGCCAACGAAGCTGATCCCACTTGAATTCGTTAAGGTAATTGTATTTGTAATTGAGAAACCTTCAAACTGGATATTAGACCCGTTAGTAATACTGATTGTACCGTCGATAGTTGCTTCACCACTATTCTCAACGAGAATGATCAAATCTGAAAGGTTTGTTAAGGTTAGATTTTCGGTATATGTTCCGCTCTCGACGTAGATAGTGCCATCATCGGGGGTTAGTCCGCCCGCTACAGCATTGATAGCTTCTTGAATGGTCAAATAATTGTATAGAGTGCTACTGCTGGTCAGGTGCGGATCAGGTACTTCGTTCAAGAAAACAGGATCACCCCAAACGTCAGCCTGAACATCCAACTCGAAAGCGGTCAACCTCACCGAGCCAGAAGCCTCCACGGGAGCCGCAATTTCCAATCGTCCAGTTGTAGAAATAAAAATCTCACCATCTACAGCTAAACCACTGCCGCCTATAGTGAGATCACCTTCGTTCGTTATATATAGACCAACACCCTGCGGCGGGTCGGTGTGATTGAGGTCGCTGACGAATGCCCCGCCTACGATATTGACTTGCGCCGAGAACATGCCCACATCGGTTTCGATGGGGTCAGTCGCTGTACCAACATTGGCAGCGCGCATGAACAGCGACCCACCGGGGATGGTAATGTTACGACCATTGCCATTACGATCGAAAATCCCCCCAATCGCTGCCAATTGCAAAACCATACCTAATGCTAAAGTGATTTCACCGAGATCAAATTCACCCCCGTAGATAGCCAAATTGTAGCCAGCTGTTGCAAGTTCCAACTCGTCCACCTGGACAAGCCCATGAGCGGTCTCGGCGCCCAGCGTGACGTTACTGGTTGTGAAAATCCGACTCAATTCAGCGGAATTTAAGGAGAACCCCACCCCGTCAACACCAATAAACAGTTCAGCATCTTCCTGGGACGTTTGAAGACTGACATCCCCATCACCAGCCGTGATCTGCCCACCAAGATCAATATCCGCTGCAATAATGTTTATGCTGCTGTCCTGTACACTAATCGCGGCAGTCTCTAGCAGCACAAATATACCGATACCATCACCATCGCTATCGGCGTTGATAGTAAGATCACCAGCAGTGGTAACACGGGCATCCGCACCAATGGTCACGCCGTTGGTTGCATGGATGGTGATCGGCCCACTCTCACTCGCCACATCTCCGAATATTGTTATGACAGCTGTATGCGTATTTTGGCCAGCATTGTACGCGATAACACCCGTGCCGGTCGTAGAGACCTTCGTCCCGGCGTTCTGGATAATGTCATTGGCAGCATTGATCGTAATGCTACCATCCCCGCCCGAGGCGCTTATGTCTGCGTTCACGGTCACGTTCGCGCCTGCATCTGGATCACCAACCGCTGCGATGGTTATATCTCCACCACCGGCTTCGACAATACAATAACAGATGGTCAAAGGGCCGCTGGCGCTAATTCCAATACCACCGCTCGCAGCACTAACGCCGACAACATCATCAATCTTGGCGATGATCAGACCGCCCTTATTCTCCACATAAACGCCGCCAGAATCGGTCGCCTGCGCTGCCAGCTTGATAACCTCTGTTTGGATGGGCGTTTCCGCACTACCCAAGCCCTTCGCTGCCTGGAGTAGCAAACTATCAGCCACCAGCGCGCCGTCTGTCTGCACAATGCTACCCTGCGTCGAGACAAATGTGAGCTGCTTCTCGACGATTATCGTCCCGCTCAGTTCGATGTTCGTCTCCACACTCAGGCTAAGATTTTCTTCCTTGTTATATCTGACGATCTCGCTCCCGGCCACCACTTGAGCGCCGCTCAATCGTGCATCTTCATCTCTGCTAAAGATGATGGCCAGGCTATCATCGCCGGATGTACCGCTATCGGTCACTACTACATCATCAATCATGCCGCCCATATTGAGTGTCAGGCTATCTGCGACCTCACCGCCATCGACGACTACAGTGTTTTTATTTTCACCAGTCAGATTGATTTCAAGAACATCATCGCCCGCTGTTCCGGTAATATCCAAGGCTGAGTTCTCAACCTGCACGCTCGCGCCATCGTTGAAGGTGGTATTCTCCACTGACACTGTTGAGTCTTCTACGACAACGTCTGCGTCACCATCTTGGTCAGCATCGATGATGGTCACATTAGAACTGATCTCTGCAACTCCGGCGTTGACCGTGCTGTTGACAACTTCGACCGACGAGTTGATAACAGCCAAGCCGGCGTTGAGTGTACTGTCTTCTACAACCAGGACCGTGTTGATGACTACGATGCCAGCATTGAATGTGCTATCTTGCATAGTCACATCATCTGACCCAACAATGCTCAAGCCAGCGTTAAAGACCAACTGGCTTACGACAATTTGGCCAGATGAATTCCCAATGAAGAACGTACCTTCGACTGTTGTATCCCCACCATCAACCCCACCTACCAGGGTCAGGTCGATGTCAAGGTTTTCTAACAAAACATTCTCTTCGTAGATCCCGCTTTCCATATATATAGTGCCATCATCAGGGGTCAGCCCACCAGTTACTGCGTTGATGGCGTCTTGAATGGGCGTCGTCGAAACGGCACAGTTAGCATCGCCCTGACAGTCGCCGCCGCTGGGCAGGAAGCTGTGCTTGACGGCGCCCACGAAGAAGTATGGGTCGGGGACGATGACGTTCTCATCGAGGACGGCTGGGCTTTCTTCCGTTTGCGCTGACTCTTCTTCCTCGGTGATTATCTCATCCTCTGAAGAATTATCTAGAATACCAATCACACCACTCTCAACGGTCTCAGATTCAAGTATGATATCGGTATCCTCGGAAATAAAACTTCCTCTATCCGGCCCTTGCACCTCTGCTTCATCTATTATCGCTTTATCTGTGCCTTCTGACATTGCATCATCCCCACTCGTTTCCAATTCCCCATCATCAGAAAACGAAGACTCAGTAGATGGATCTATGCCTACGGATTCTTCTGCCAGTTCAGTATCTGACGCATTAGGCGAAGTGTCTTCCAAAACAATCAAAATTTCTAGAGAAGTGTCATCTGGTAAGGTATTAGTATCCCCGGATGTATCCAGACTCTCATTATCAGATAACAAAGAACCGGCAGAAGAGGCCGTAGAAACGGAGCCGTCTGCCGGTTCATTGTTCATATTGTCAGGGGTATTGGTGTCCGGGGTAGCATCCACTATCGGAAGGTTGTCTCCCGGTGGAGGATTGACATCTTCGCCTGCATGAACAACTTGTGCGGGAATGGCCAACAGAAGAAGCGCGATAAACAACACCAGAACACGAAATAAAAATTTCTGATCAATACTAAACAGTATTGAATTTCTATTTTGGCCTTCCACGAAAGAGCCCATACCTCATAAAATATCGGAAGATAAGATTGTCTCTCCAAGAACCTATTGGATAAAACACTATCCTGAACTATGGCTCATGGCCTGTCATTATTGCAGTAAAGTGATTCGCGATAGCCAGCGTCACCCTTCATAAACACACTAAGATTATGAAGATTATGAACGAAAAGACTTTCACACTATACCATATTTCTCGGCTACTTTTCTCTCTACAGTACAAAAGTACTTGTACAATTTATCACATTCTTCCTCAAATTTCAAAATCGAACTGATATCATTTCTTACGAACCATAGATCCAACAAACCAATTACACCCGCCGAGCTACATAAAAGCTGTAAGCCCCATCGTCGGCAGCTATCGGCTCATCGTAATATGGTTGTACTAAACGCCTTGTCAGAGACAGATTCCAACGATACGGAGCAAGAATCCAGCGCCCGGTGAGTAACCGGCTGATCCATGATGGCAAGCCGAAGTAATGACCCAACTCCAGTGTTCGCAGCGCCGCAGGGGAGAAATAATGCCAGCAACGTTCGACCTTGAAACCAGCTCGCAGTAAACGCTCTCCCCAGACCTCAGTGGAATCGCAATGATGATGACGGGAGATGCGATTGAAGAAAGCGCGGTAAGCATCCCCTAAACCACGCAAATGGATTCGATTTAGTAAGCGGCCAAAAGAAAGATTTGGCAAGAAATTGTGGTTGGGAACGCAGAAAATGAAAGGCGCTCCTGGCTTGAGAACCCGCGCTGTTTCTTGTAGAACAACGTCAAGATATGGAATATGTTCTAAAACCGAGTTGCTTACCGCACTAGCAAAGGTTCCATCGGGGAATGGTAAGGCCGCTCCATCAGACTGAGCCAGGCCGTGATAAGCTCTTCGGGATGCAGCTTCCTGTAAAGGCCCCCACCAGGGGTCAACTCCCACCTCTAACTGGCGATCGAAGGCTATCGTGGCAAAGTGTCCATCTCCACACCCCAAATCCAGAGTTGGTGCCAGGAGTTCGATATCCTCATAAAAACGCGCTTCGACGGCCCGCAGCAGGGCGCGGAAGTAGGGTAAGTCGCGCAGGTGAGGCCAGAGGTAATCCTTGGTTCTTGGATGTTTGATATTGGATATTGGATATTGGGGATTGGTTTCCATTTCGATGATATAATTACATCACTTTCGGAAAAGTGATTACACTTTTGGAGTTTAGAGATGATCCGGACGCAAATTCAGTTAACGGAAGAACAACATAAGTTCTTGCGAGAGAAGGCCGCCGAGTATAACGTCTCTATGGCCAAGTTGGTGCGGCGAGGTGTAGACTTGCTGGCACTGGCAGGGCAGCAAACCCAGCCCAGCCGGGAAGAACTCAAACGCCGGGCGTTGTCGATTGGCGCATACGAAGATATTGAAGGCGCGACAGATGTTTCCATAAATCACGATAAATACCTGGCTGAAATCTATGCGGAGATTCTCTACCGTACATCTGGCAAATAGCCACAGACGCCAGAGGCGTGCCGTAGGCAAATAGGATAAATTGGATGTAAAGGTAAGAAAATCTGTGTTCATCTTATTCATCTGTGGTCAATTTTTAGCGCAAATAACGCCATGTGGGCCTTCTAGCGCTAAATGTACGGTAGAAAATGCGGAGATAGGTGGCGATGATCAGAACACAAATTCAACTGACAGAAGAACAGCATAAATTCCTGCGAGAGAAGGCTGCTGAGTATAATGTCTCCATGGCGGAGTTGGTGCGGCGCGGTGTAAATTTATTGGCTCAACAACAGCCAAAGCCAGATCGTGCAGAATTAATCCGCCGGGCCAAGGCCTTGGCAGGAATTGCCACGGATATCGATGGGGCGACGGATGTCTCGATCAACCACGATAAATACCTGGCTGAAATCTATGCTGAGGTAGGCGGCGATGGCAATGATCTTGATTGATACATCGGCAATTATCGCTATTTTGTGCAGGGAAGATCGTTTCCACGACCAGGCTAAACAAACCTGGTTTGATTTGATCGAGAAGAACGAGACCATCCAGTGCAATAACTATATTCTTCTTGAAGCGATTTCGTTGATACAACGGCGGCACGGCATGAACATCTTACGTACCTTTCAAATGGACATGATGCCATTGCTAACAGTCGAGTGGCTTGGGAAGACAGAACACAACGAAGCCATGAACACTTTACTTCTTGCCAACCGCCGCCGTCTCAGCCTGGTAGATTTCACCAGTTTCGAGACAATGCTCCGCCAAGGCATTCAGAAAGCATTCACCTTCGACTCGCACTTCGCCGAGCAGGGTTTCGAAGTCATTCCGTAGAACGTACCTTCAGCACATCCTACGACAACTCCTCCATCAACTCCTTATACAACTTCTCATAAGCTTGCGCATTGGTTTGCGGATCGAAGGTCTTGTTGATCTCATCGAGATCGCCCTGATAGCCTTCAGGGTTGGCGAAAATCTTCAACAAAGCCTCGGCCAGGGCATCTGCATCACCGATGGGAACGACTTCACCCATACCGGTCATTTTAGGCGGCTGACGCACACCGGGCAGATTAGAGGCCACGCACGGAACGCCATTCATCATGGCCTCGATCTGAACTAACCCGAAGGTTTCCGTGGAGTTCAAGCTGGGCACTACCAACACATCCAGATTGGGGTAAAACGCCGACATTTGAGCGAGATTCAAATTTCCGAGGAATTTCCATCGCCCATCTGCTTGATACCGTTGAATAGTTGGGAGTAAGCGTTGCAGATAGGCTTCCTCACCCATGACATCTTCATATTGTCCAGCATAGAGCACCATCGCATTGGGGTATTGATCCAAAACCTTGGGCAATGCATCCAAGAGAACTTCAACGCCCTTCTCGGAAGCAAAACGCGTCGCCATGCCGATCACCGGGCGGCGGCTTTCAGAATTGTGCTCCACGCCAAAAGCATCAATATCAGATTGGCTTGCTTTGGGTAATTCGACCGGAGGAAGAATGACGCGCACTTTCTCTGCAAACCGTGATAGATATGGCGAGTGGGTTGCGAAGTCTTCTGTATACGCACTGATCTTATGCGTGAAAATCGCTGCGATATGGTTCATCACATGGACAACCTGGTTTACGAAGCGATTGAAAATCCCTGGGGGTAATTTCAGATCACAATGGTATGTGATCACCGTCGGCTTACCTAACAATCGCCCGCGCAGAGCAACCCCCGCGGCATCAAACTGCGGCAAATGCAAATGGATGACGTCGTTCTCCAGGGCCAGCTTCCAGACCAGATACCCAAAGGTGGGCATGATGACTCCCTTGCTAACGCGCAACACAACCGGCGCACGCAATACACGCACACCGTCAACCATTTCCTCGCGAGGTAAATTCTTGTCGTATTGAGATGTCAGCACAGTGACTTGATGGCCGCGCTTGGCCAGGGTTCGCGCTAGGCGTTCAACGTAGATGGTCAGGCCGCTGGTGTGGGGTCTGTAGTAGGTGAGGACAGTGAGAATGCGCATAGAAAAAGTTACACGTTACATGTTGCAAGTTGGGAGTCAATGTCAGTAAGTTAAACAGTTAGCAAAGAGATTCCTGCACAAAAAACAAGAAAATCTCACGCAAAGTCGCAAAGATTTTTTATTGTTTTTCTTAGCGATCTTGGCGCCTTTGCGTGAGGCTAAATCTTTGTTTGGTTCCGGCTTGTCCGGGTTAGGGTTTAGGCTGAAGAAAAAAGTTGTTTGTTGGATTTGACCCACTCGAACAGGCGGCGGACTCCATCTTCGACGCTTACCTTCGGTTGCCAGCCCAGATAGCGTTCGGCTTTGCGAATGTCAGAGATATAAACATGCTGATCACCAGGTCGCCAATTGCCGCGCTCAACGGGGATTTTGCGGCCCAGCAGTTTCTCTAGTAAAGGCCCAAATTCCTGCCAGATCGATAGGGTGTTCGCCGGGCCGCCGCCGATGTTGTATACCTGCCCTGCGGCCGTGGTGATGTTGGCAATGGCTGTGTCGTAGACATCCAACAGATCATCGATGAACAGCACATCCCGCACTTGCTTGCCGTCGCCATAGATTGTGATCTGCTTCGCAAGCAGGGCAGCGATAACAAACCAGGCCACCCAACCCTGATCTTCAATGCCGAATTGACGCGGGCCATAGATACAACTCTGGCGGAAAACTACGCTATTGAGACCGTAAATGCGGTGATAGTCGCGCATATATTGGTCACCGGCCCCCTTCGAACAACCATATGGGGAGTGGAAATCCAGCATTTGGGTTTCGGGAACGCCAAAGGGCAGGTCTGCATATTTGTAGCAGGTGCTCCCTTCCTCGACGCGGACTTCTTCCATTCCTCCATAAACTTTATTGGTAGAGGCATAAATTACAATCGGCTTCCGCCCTGATAGCCGGGCTGCTTCGAGAACATTGAAGGTTCCCAAGGCGTTATCTTCGAAATCACTGCGAGGATCAACAACCGAAGTGGTTACAGCTACCTGCCCCGCCAGATGAAGGATAATATCTACATCCCGAGTTACTTGTGCGAGCTTATCCGCATCACGAATATCCCCAACGATGAGTTGGAAAGAGCCTTCACCATGAGTAGATCGTAACCATTCAATATTGAGCGGCGCGCCAGCCCGAGAAAGATTGTCGAAGACCGTAACCCGCTCTCCACGCGACAACAATCGATGGACATAATTCGAGCCAATGAAACCGGCTCCTCCAGTAACCAGGTAATGTTTCGACATTGAGCTCTCTAAAAAACCTTCAACGTTGAACTTTCATACGTTTGACATTCTGGAATATTTGCCCAAGGCTGACCCCACTGATGGCTAAACCGTAAACACCAAAGGCGCCTGTCAAGAAGATATACATCGAATGTAATGTCAGCGCGTTGGCAAAAGCAATCGGGAAGGGGATATCGAACAAAGCCAAGGCCCCCACGATGGCAGCCTCAAAAACACCTACATACCCAGGGGATGAAGGCACCGCTACTCCCATGGCAGAAATCCCTTGTGTAGTAGCAGCATGCAGTAAGCGCGCCTCAGGATAGAACGAACGCAACACCAGAAACTGAATCGCTACTCCCAACACCCAACTTGCAGCTAACAAAAATAAAACTCGCAGGAACCGCCCCAAGGAAGTCAATGCCCCCAAGCCCTCGAGGAAGGCATCCAAGCGGGTTTTACCCAGGCGTAATACAAACGGCCAGCGCACACCCAGCCGTTCAAATTGAAACAGCGCCCATTCCCGGTTTCGCGCCAAAAGATAGAGCGCCAACAATCCCAGGATCACAGCCCCGCCAACCATGAGGGTCACTTGTTGCGTATTCGATGAAATCAAAACAAATGGCAACGCGCCTAAGAGCAAGCCAACTGCCAGGATCATGTCAAAGGCACGTTCAATCAATATTGTGGAAAAAACACGCCAAAATCCAAGTCCGTCCCTCCCCAACAAATAGGCGCGCCCCAACTCGCCTAATCGAAACGGCAAAATATTATTCAACAAATATCCAATGTGCATGGTCAAAAAGACTCGCCAAAAGGGCACAGCTTCCTTTAGTATCGTCCACCAGGCTAAGGCGCGCAGCACATAAGAAAGAAGATAAATCGGCAAAGCCAGCAGGAGGTAAATCCATTCGGCTTGCCGCAAGGCTTCGAGGACATCACCCCAATCGAAAAATCGGAATAACAATACCAGCACCAGCAGACTGATGATGATGCCTGGAAGCATTTGCCCGAAGGTTGATCGGGATTTTTTCTCTGCGGTATTTTCAGTCATCTCGCAACCGCAGCACCGCCAAGAATGCTTCCTGAGGAATATCTACATTTCCCACACTCTTCATGCGCTTTTTGCCTTTCTTCTGTTTCTCGAGCAATTTTCGCTTGCGGCTGACATCGCCGCCATAACATTTGGCCAGCACATCTTTACGCAGCGCTTTGACATTGGCGCGAGAGATCACGCGTCCACCCGCTGAAGCCTGGATAGGCACGGCAAACAACTGGCGCGGGATCAAATCTTTAAGTTTGGAAACCAGGGCCTGGCCCTTGCGATAGGCATCATCACGATGGACGATGGCCGCTAAGGCGTCGACGGACTCCTTGTTGATCAATACGTCAAGTTTGACCAGATCATCGGGCCGGTAATCCGCGTACTGATAGTCGAGCGAGGCGTAGCCGCGCGTGCCAGATTTGAGATAATCGAAAAAATCGATGATCAACTCAGAGAGTGGGATCTCAAAATTAAGCTGCACCCGGTTGGGCGTGGGGTACTCTTGATCGATATAAATCCCTCGCCGCTGAGTGACCAACTCCATCACCACGCCGTAATATTCAGTCGGCGTAAAGATTTGGATCTTCATCCAAGGCTCGCGGACTTCGTCAATATCCCCTCCGTCAGGCAGCTCGGCCGGGGAGTCAATGCGGATCGTTTCACCATTTTGCATGAGGACTTCATATTCCACTGAAGGAGCCGTGGCGATGATATCCAGATCATACTCCCGCTCGAGGCGCTCCTGGATGATCTCCATGTGGAATAAGCCCAAGAAGCCGCAACGAAAGCCGAAATTCAAAGCCTGAGAGGTTTCAGGCTCATAAACCAGCGCAGCGTCGTTCAGTTGTAATTTCGCCAAGGCATCCCTGAGATCTTCATAATCCTCGCCATCCACGGGATAGACACCCGCAAACACCATCGGCTTGGCCTTTTGATACCCGGGCAACGGCTCGTCGGCGGGACGGGCTGCCAGGGTGAAGGTGTCCCCAACCCGGCACTCGTTGACGCTCTTAAAACCCGTAGCGATATAGCCCACTTCCCCGGTTGCGAGTTTCTTTGTGGCTTGCATGTGCGGTGAAAAAATGCCTATTTCGACTGGTGAGAGCGAAGCCCCTGTAGCCATCAATTGGAAAGTATCCGTAGGCTCGATTTGACCATCGAAGACGCGCACATAAGCAACCACCCCTTTGTATGGATCATAATGAGAATCGAAGATCAACGCCCGAAGGGGAGCATCGGAATCACCCTTTGGGGGTGGTACCCGTTCAATAATGGCAGTCAACACCTCCTGAATATTGCTGCCCGATTTCGCGGATATCTGAATGATCTCTTCTACAGGTGTCCCCAGAAGGTTATTGATCTCCTCAGCGATCTCATCTGGGCGCGCTGCCGGAAGATCGATCTTGTTGATCACAGGGATGATTTCCAAATCCGCTTCCAGGGCCATATACAAATTTGCCAAAGTCTGCGCTTCGATCCCCTGGGCAGCATCGACAACCAATAAAGCCCCCTCGCAGGCATACATCGCCCGGCTGACCTCATAACCAAAATCTACATGGCCCGGCGTATCGATGAGATTCAGATCATAGGTTTTCCCGTCCTCGGCTGTGTAGTTCATGCGCACCGCTGAGGCCTTGATGGTGACGCCTTTCTCGCGCTCCAGATCCATCGTATCCAAAACTTGCGCGGTCATATCGCGCTCGGAGATGGTATCCGTCACCTGCAGCAAACGATCAGCCAGGGTGGATTTCCCGTGATCGATATGCGCGATAATACTGAAATTACGAATATGTTCAAGAGCCATAAGCGGGGCGTAGTATACTCGATTTTCCTGGAGGGTGGAGGGTGGAGAAAGACCGCTATTCAGGGCAATCGCATTTAGAATGGGTAGCGAGCCAACCGCGTTGGCGTCCGATACAGGCAGAAAAGCCGCTTGCCAGAGTCTTAATAAAAAGGGTAGCTAGCCCATCCGCGATGGGCGGCTTTGGTACCCGCCCATTGCGGATGGGCTTCTACCCTTGTAGGTGGTATTATTTTACTAAGGCGCAGGGGGGGACAACTTCACTGAGACTTACACGCGGTTGGGTGCTTCGCATACCCGAAAAAATGCTTGCCCAAAAACCGCCGGAAGCTTCAATCTCCCACATCAGAGCTAAAAGCGTTAAACACCCGGCTACTCTTGAACGCGGACGAAAGTGTAAAATAACAATGTTCCTGCACCCAAAATCGTCAAAGCCAAACCAACGCCGAATGCATCCGCCAGCGCTCCAAGGATTGGGGCAAAAATGGCAACCAGAATAGTGGTGAATTGGGCTTCGATGGAAAGTCCCGATGCCATCACGCGCTGCGAAATCTGGTCGCTGATATAGGCCACATTGATCGGTTTACGCAGGTTTTGAAGAATATAGAACCCCAAGAAAACCAAGATAGAGACAATCACTAAATTCATCCAGGTTGTCAGCCCGGCTATGAAGAGAAACCCTACCCCAACGAGGAAAGTCATATTGATAGCGCTCGCCAGATTAGCAAAGCGCTGGCTAGCCCGGTCTGAGTTCCGAGAGGCGTAGCTGGTTAGTAAATAAATAAAGAAATAAACCACACCGATCACCATGCCGCTGCGTTCAACATCGTCCATGAATAGCAGAATTGGCAGGGCGAGCGCAAAAGTCTCAAGGATGGGCTGCAAATAATCTTTGGTGATCTTGAATAAGGCGGTAAAGCTGGCGCTGTTGAGAATACTGCGCATGGCATGGCGGTCGGTAAATATACCTTTGAAATCCTTTAAGGTAGCTTTGGTTTGCGTCCACAAAGTGTTCTTCTCGAAGACAAAAACTTCTCCATCCAGGAATTTAGGATAGGTTGCCAGGTTGATGAGGTCAAGGATATAAGGAACGATGGCCGCCAGAAACATCATCCGGTAATTGCCAGTGTAAAAAAGCAGCCCTGCAGCGATCAATGAGTTGAACGCCGAACCGAGTTGCGAGGCTCCCCGCGTGCGGCCGTAATATGAGACTTTCAGGTCAAGCATGTTATGGTGTTTTAGATATTCCAGGATCAAGGCCTTATGCGTCCCCGAACGGAAAGCCTCCCCCAAACCGAAGAACACCATCGCCAGGGCATAGACATAAAAATCTTCAAATAGGTAGAAGACAAAAAACGAAAGGATATAAGATGCGAAAGCCAGCACCATGGCCCGGCGCCGGCCAAAGGAATCTGCTAATACCCCGGTGGGAATTTCCATCAAGTTGTTGGTCAAATCTCGGATCGAGTACAGCAAGCCAATCTGTAAGAAGCTCAAACCGTTTGCGCGGAAAATCAAAATAATGAACGGCTCAAAGAAGCGCAGGTTCTTGAGAAAACCATACGCCGAGAAACGGTAAAACATGCTGTCTTTTTTGATCATTACCAATTTGCTTCCCAAAAAGCCTTACTTTGATTAGGAAACCAGGAATGTAGGAATTAATTTCATGTATTCCTGGTTTCCTAATAGAAATTCGTTATCCATCAACTGGGTTTATCTCAGAAGGCACAACATCTTTGACCCAATCACGCCAATCTTCCGGGGCAGCATCTTGTACACCAAGCCCCAGCCAAGCCAAAAATTCAACGTTTCCCTTTGGCCCCAAAACTGGCGAGCGCGCCAATCCTTTGACAATATATTCTTTCTCCTCAGCAAATGCCAGTACATCCAGTAGCACCCGCTGATGGATCTCCGGGTCCCGGATAACCCCTTTGCCGCGCGCGGCTTCTTTTTTACCAGCTTCAAACTGTGGTTTTATCAACACCACCACTTCTCCTAACACCCTAACTCCTAACTCGTCGGTTAGAGCATTAGAAGTTAGGGGAAACCATCCCCGCACCACCGGCAACAAAATCTTCAACGAAATAAACGAGGCATCAATGGTCACAAAGCTCACCGCTTCGGGCAAACTCTCCACATAACGGGCATTGGTTTCTTCCATAACCACCACCCGTGGATTTTTCCTCATCTTCCAATGAAGAATGCCTTTGCCAACATCGATAGCATAGACCCGTGCCGCGCCATGCTGAAGCAGACAATCCGTAAAGCCTCCCGTAGAAGCCCCCACATCCGCGCAGACTCGCCCATCAACATCCAAATCAAACGCCTCGAAAGCGGCCAGCAGCTTCTCCCCGCCGCGCGAGACGAAGCGCGCCCTCTGTTCAACCGTCAACTGCACACCAGTTGATACCATAACCGACGGCTTGGACACCACCTGACCATCAGAGCGCACCTGCCCAGCCATCACCAGACGTTGGGCTAGAGAGCGGCTCTCGGCAAGGCCGCGCTCGACGAGCAGCAGGTCAACTCGAACTTTTTTTGACATGCGATTTATTGTAGGGCAAAGTAGACAAGTACACAAGGTAAACAATGTAGACAAGGTATGCAAGGTAGACAATCAACAACCTTATACCTTGTTTACCCTGTCTACCCACTTACCAAATCCCGTTGACTAATCCCCCAATCCCTAATATCATTCATCCATGTTCGCCGCGCTCATAAAAACCTTACGCCCCAAACAGTGGGCCAAAAACGTTTTCCTTTTTGTCGGCCTGGTTTTCGACCGCAAACTGACCAATTTCCCGGCCTTCTTGCACATTATCGCCGGCTTCTTCCTCTTTAGCCTGTTAGCCAGTGTTGTCTACATTATCAACGATATCGCCGATGTCGAAGCCGATCGGGCACATCCCAAAAAACGCTTCCGCCCCATCGCCGCGGGAGATATTCCTATTCCTCTCGCATGGGTAGCAGCCATTGTTATTCTCATCATTGTCCTGCCAGCCTCTTACTTGCTTTCCCCAAGTTTTGCCGCCATCGGAATTTTATATCTGCTGCTCAATTTATCCTACTCCAAGTGGTTGAAACATATCGTCCTGCTGGACATTATCGTGCTGGCTTCCTTCTATGTGATCCGCGTGGCTGCGGGAGTGGCCCTGATCGATGTGGAGCGCTTTTCTCCCTGGCTGTACATCTTCACCACCTTCCTGGCCTTACTCATCGGGGCTGGAAAGCGACGGGCTGAGTTGGGCCTGCTCGCCGAGGGCGCTAATGCCCACCGCCGTGTACTAGACGGCTATACCCTCCAATTTCTCGACCAACTCATCACCTTAGCCTCGGGCATCACCATCATCACCTACAGCCTGTACACTTTTTCCGCCCCCAACTTGCCCGGCAACCACGCCATGATGCTAACGATCCCCTTCATCATCTACAGCATCTTCCGCTACCAATACCTGATCCAGGTCAAAAACACCGGCGGCGCGCCCGAAGACCTGATCCTCTCAGATCGCCCACTCCAACTTGCCATCATGCTTTACGGTTTTACCGTTCTGCTCATCTTCTACACCTTCTGACGTGTTGCGTATTGCGTGTTGCGTATTGCGTATTATGTATTTGTCCACCCCCCTCGCTCCCCAGCTCCCTTGCACCCCAGCACCCGCACCCCCGCCCCCTTTCTCCCCACCCCCCATGCCCTCCTTCTCCGCCTCCGCTCCTGGCAAAATCATACTATTTGGTGAACATGCTGTAGTCTATGGACAGCCTGCAATTGCCGTGCCCGTAACCCAGGTGCGCGCTACTGCAACGGTGACACCTGAAATTAAGGGGGATTCCGGTAACGTGCGCATCCAGGCCCCAAACGTGGATCTAGACACCAGGCTGGATGAACTTGATCTGGACCATCCGTTGGCTGCTGCTATTCATGGGGTTACTACTTCCCCGGGAATTTCCCATATCCCCTCCTGCACCCTGAGAGTTACATCGACCATCCCCGTGGCCTCTGGCCTCGGCTCCGGGGCAGCCGTCTCGGTAGCCGTCATCCGCGCGCTAGCGGGTTTCCTTGGGAGACCTCTGTCTGACAAACAAGTTTCCGCGATAGCATTCGAAGTCGAAAAGATTCACCACGGCACCCCCTCCGGGATCGACAACACCATGGTCACCTACGCCAGGCCCGTCTACTTCATCAAAGAGCAGCCCATCGAAACCTTTTCGATATTAAAACCTTTCACCATCATCATCGGAGACACAGGCATCGCCAGCCCAACCAAAGAAACTGTCGGTGATGTGCGTATGAGTTGGCAGGCTGACCCCAGACGCTACGAAGCGCTCTTCGCCGCCGTGGGCAGCATCACCAAATCTGCCCGGCAAGCCATCGAAAGCGGACACCCCCAACGCCTGGGGCCGCTCATGGATGAAAACCATGAACTGCTTCAGGAGATGGGCGTCTCCTCTCCTGAACTCGACCAGTTAGTATCAGCCGCTCGAGCTGCCGGCGCGCTGGGCGCTAAACTCTCCGGCGGCGGACGCGGGGGAAATATGATCGCCCTGGTTCCCCCAACGCGCGCCGGGGATATCTCGCAGGCGCTGCATAAGAAGGGAGCAACGAAAACGATTGTAACGGAGATCAGCAGCCAGTGAGCAAAAGGAGCATGGGAGATCCCCCTTGCTCCCCTGCACCCATGCACCCCTTGCGATAAGGAGAAGATTCCCATGTCTACCCTGATACTAACCATCCTGATCATCATCTCCGCCCTGCTGCACTTGTGGGCGGAATACAACGGCCCGCCAATCCAAATTTATATCTTCAAACCCCTGACCACATCGTTGATCATCATTCTGGCTGCGTTGGCGAAGCCGCCGGTCAACAGACGCTACAACACCGCCCTCATCATCGGCCTAATCTTTTCGCTAGGCGGCGACGTGCTGCTGATGCTGCCCTTCGACCTGTTTGTCCTCGGATTAGTCAGCTTTCTGATCGCCCACCTGGTTTATATCTATGCCTTCAAGGGCGCGCGTCCCTGGCGGTTAAACTGGATGTCCGCTCTCGTGTGCCTGGCATATGGCGTGGGCATTTTCCTGGTTTTAGCTCCCGGCCTGGGAGATATGACCATCCCGGTGATCGCCTACATCCTGGTGATCATCATAATGGCCTACACCGCCTGGGAGCAATGGCAGCAGACGCACAGCCGTTGGGCGCTATTGGCATTCATCGGCGCGCTGCTCTTCGTGCTTGCTGATACTATCCTGGCGATCAACAAATTCCGTTTCCCCTTCCTGGCTGGACGCGCCTTGAACTTGAGCACCTATTTTGCTGCCCAATGGCTCATCTCCCGCTCGATCAGCAAAACGGAAAAATAATTTGCGCCTACGACGTTACGGCACTTCCCCTGTCTCGATATATTCGTCGATAACTTTCTCCAAGATCGTCAAGGGCATACCGCCGTTCTTCAAAATCACGTTATGGAATTGGCGGATGTCGAATTTCTCACCCATCTCTTTTTGAGCTTTGGCGCGCAGATCAAGCATCTTGATCTCGCCAATTTTATAAGCGCAGGCCTGCCCCGGCATGACGAAATATCGTTCGATCTCGCTGACCACACTCTCATGCGCCTGTCCGGTATGCTGTTCCATATATTCGATAGCCTGTTCGCGCGTCCAACGTTTGTAGTGGATGCCGGTATCGACGACAAGGCGTACCGCCCGAAAAAGGATCGAATCCAGAAAACCTAATTCTCCATAGGGATCGTCCTGATAAGCCCCCAGCTCACGAGCCAGATTCTCAGCATACATCGCCCACCCCTCGATATAAGCAAAAAATGGGATCATGCGCCTGAAAAACGGCACTCCCTTCAACTCCATGGCAATGGTCACCTGGAAGTGATGTCCGGGAATGCCCTCATGGTAGGCTAAGGTCTTCATGCCAAATTTCTGTGTTTCCTTCATATCACGCAGATTGGCATAGAACACACCCGGACGGGAACCACTCAAATCTGAGGGTTGGTAGTATGCCCCAGCCATGGTCTTTTCTCGAAATTCAGGCACACGCTGAACTTCAAGCCCAGCCTTTGGGCAAATGTCGAACACATCAGCAATGGTTACCTCCATCTTATCGAGGATGCGCTGATATTCAGCCAGGCAATCCGCCCGACCCTCATCCGTGTTGGGGTATAGGAAACGCTCGTCCTCGCCAAAAGCCGCCAGTTGCTTGGTGGGATTGACGCCTTCGTAACCCAAACTATCGAGAATGGCCGTCATTTCCCCCTCAATGCGGGCGACTTCTTTCAAACCAATTTCATGCACCTGTTCTGGGGTCAGGTCCGTAGAAGTCGCGGTCCGCAAACATAGAGCATAGTAGGCATCTCCATCGGGCAAATTCCAAACCCCGTGATCCTCAATTGCTTTAGGATCAAGTGTGGCGAAATAATCGATCAATTTCTGATAAGCGGGATAGATGTTCTCCTCAATTTCCCTTTCAACGGCAGTCAGGAGTTTAGCCTGACCAGCCGGGCTGATTTTTAGCTCCCCAATTTTCTCTTTGAAAACTGTGTGGAGCGGATTTTCAGCCGCCGGTTGATCGGTGAAGGCTTTCATCTCATCCAGGACATGCCGCACAGTGAAACTGGGGGGAAGGCAGCCTTTCTCTTCACGGATATGCAGCCCTTCCAGCACCTGATCGATCTTGAGCCCAAATCTGCTCAGGCGCTTGATATAGGTTCGCACCCCGCGCTTGTGGTTCAGTGGATGCATGGTCATCATCAAGTTTGGTAACTCAGATTGGATGCCAAACATCTGATTTACGGGATAGGTGTTGTGCCTGAAAGGCTCCAGGCGCAGTTGGTCATCAATATACCAATCCAGGATATCTGTCGAGAGTAATTGAGATTGGCTCATCTTATCCCGGTTATAGCTGCGCAACATCTTCAAGGTACGTTTCATCTTGGCAATCAGATCCACTTCATGAGCATCCGAGGCGTCAGCCAATTTGGCATTATGCCTGTAGATACCAAATCGCTCTAACATGCCGATCATGGTCAGTATCTCCGGGTTATCGAAAAGGATTTCCAGAAATACTCGGGTATAAAAATGATTGATGCTCCATGGCTTCCCCCAAATCAGGCTGATCAGCCACCACAGCAATACTACAACCAAGATGGCGATGAGAACATAAATTAGGGTTGGCATTTCACTCTCCTTGAGTTGATCATTGGTAATGATGCGATTTTACAACATACTGCATTTATGTGCTGCACGTTCAACTTGACCTCTCCAATACCCTCAACTACAATGCACCCAATGTCCAATCCCCAACTTCCAATCCGCCGAAGGCATCTCCAATTCCTAAAACTCGGCGGCTCACTGATCACCGACAAGACTACCCCTCGCACACCTCGGCGGGATGTGATCGCACGGCTGGCGCAAGAGATCAAATCAGCCCTGGCAGAAAGTGAAAATTTGAGATTGGTGCTGGGTCACGGATCGGGGTCTTTTGGGCACGTGCCCGCCAAGAAATATGGCACCCGCCTCGGCGTGGACTCAGCCGAGGGTTGGCGCGGCTTTGCCAAAGTCTGGTATGAGGCTTCTTTGTTGAACCGTATCGTTATGGACGTGCTGCATGAATCCGAACTGCCAGCGGTAGCATTTCCGCCCTCGGGGGCAGTGACAGCCTCAAATGGGCAGGTAACCAACTGGAACTTGAGTCCGCTGCGCGCTGCTCTGGAAGCAGGAATAATCCCCGTCGTTTTTGGCGATACCGTCTTCGATGAAATCCTGGGGGGGACGATCTTATCCACCGAAGATTTATTCACATATCTGGCAAGGGAATTATATCCACAGCGCATCTCCTTAGCGGGGATCGATGAGGGGGTTTGGGCTGATTATCCCCAATGCACACAGCTGATCCCCGAGATCACGCCCGAAAATTGGGCTCAGGTCGACTCGGCCTTACAAGGCTCAGCATCCGCGGACGTCACCGGGGGGATGGCCAGCAAAGTTCGTCAGATGTTGGATATCGTGGAGCAATTGCCCGATCTAGAGGTACTCATCTTTTCAGGGAATCATCCAGAAAACGTGCGCAAAGCAACGGAAGGAAACCCTTTAGGGACAAAGCTTTTATATAGACATCAAACACGAGTATAATGGAGCGGTCTGGTTTCCCCAACCCACTTCCAAAGACAGCATATGCCGCCTGAACCCCGCACCCGCATCCCAAGACGTCACCGATGGCTGCTTGCCATCGCAAAAAAGTTTCGCTCTGGTTTAGATGGAATGCAAATCGAGCGGCAGATCGTCGCCGTTGGGGATATCATTTCCTTCCTGTACTCCCTCCCGCTGGCCATCGCCGGGCTGATCTGGCTTATTATCAAAACCGATTGGTCTCTCTTCAGAGAGCATCCCTGGGAGCTGCTGCTATTCACGGTTCTGTTCTTTGTTTTCAGTTATCTGCGCTTTTTCTTGATTGTCGAACTTAGAGCAAACCGCTACGGCAGCTCGGATGGTTCGCTGGCTGGTATGATCTTGTGGTCTGTCGTGCTGCTCTACGGGCCGACCATGTTTTGGCTGGCGGTTTTGGGGACCCTGTTCGAATTTCTCAGCAACTGGCAAAATCACGTCTCCCTCACCGCACGCTGGAGCCAGGCCCGCAACCTGGTTTTGAACCTCGCCGGGAACACCACCGTTGCCCTCACCGCATTCACGCTCTACCAATATTTTGGGGGAACCTATCCACTATCCATAATTAGCCCACAGACTGTCGTCCTGGCCTTTGGCTTACTCCTGGCGAATTTCATCCTGCTGATCTTGCTTTGGGCCATTTACTTGATCTACGGAACCTGGTCCCAGAGAGTTCTGGCCGGGTCAGATCAACTCTATTCGGTACTGTATTTCTTCTTCCTGGCCATTGGGCTGCCGCATCTGGCCCATCCCTTTGCGATCCTGGCAGCCGGTCTCTATACCCAGAGCGGCATACCAGTTTACCTTTTCTTCATCAGCGGCATGTTGATCGTGGCCTACCTGACGCGGCAGTTGAGCTGGTCGAGTGAAGAGAGCCGCCAACAATCGCGTATGCTTCAAAACCTGGAGCAATTAGGCCGCGCCATCATCGATGCCCCTCCCAACTCTGAAAACTTGCCGGATATCCTCGCTGAGCACCTCACCCATATGTTCCCAGCCGGCCGCCATGTGATCTGGATTTTCCCCGAGGATGAGCTGGCTAAATATCCCCTCGATTGGCAGCCCGATTTGGAAAACATCTGGCCCTGGCTGTTAGATCAAACCCAGGGGGAGACATTTCTGGCCCATGAGCCTTTACCGTGGAATAATGGGGCTGGAGGACATAACCCCATGGTGATCGCACCAATCAAAGATGGAGATTCAGGTCAAACCTTTGGGGGTGTTTATTTGGAACTTTATGCTTTGGCTCAACCCTGGGATCGGCGCGCCCTGCAAAACCTTTGTCCCGCCATCCAGTCTTTGGGCGCACAGATCGCCTCGGCCACGAAACAGGCCAAAGTCTACGCCCAATCCCTGGAATATCAAAGAATACGTGAAGAGTTGAAACTGGCCTGGCAAATCCAGGACAGCCTGTTACCGATCACCTTCCCCGATATGACTGGCTGGCAGTTCTCGGTCACCATCGTCCCCGCGGGAGAGACCTCGGGGGACTTCTTCGATGTGATCCCCTTAGAAGACGGCAAAATCGGCCTGGTGCTCGCCGACGTGCTCGACAAGGGCATCGGCCCGGCCTTGTTCATGACCCTCAGCCGCACCCTCATCCGCACCTACGCCCTCGATTTCGAGTTCCAGCCCGATATCGTCTTGTTCGCCACCAACGAGCGGATTCTAAAGGACTCGCGCGCCAACCTCTTCGTGACAGTCTTTTATGGCAATCTGGACCCCAAAGCGGGCACGCTGACCTATGCAAACGCCGGGCACAACCCACCGATCCTGCTACGTTCAGGAGATGGGGCCGAAATAGAACTCTTGCAGAAAACGGGTTTACCGATTGGGATCGAAGAGGAGACTGCCTGGGAGCGCGCCAGCGTCCAGATCGACCCTGGAGATGTGCTGGTGCTGTATACCGATGGCATCCCCGAAGCCCAAAATGGCGCTGGCGAATTCTTCAGACGTCAGGCTTTGGAAAGGGTCATCAACGAAAATATTGGCAGATCAGCCGAAGGGTTGCAGCAGGCTATCCTGGATGCTCTTTACGACTTCTTGGGAGATATCCCCCCTCAAGACGATATCACCTTGATGGTAATCAAAAGGGATAAATCATCCGAAAAATAAAAGCGGAGGACGTATGCCCTCCGCTTCTATTTTTAGATTTCTCATTGATGTGCTGGAGTTCAACTCCAGCACATCAGTCTGGTTTATCCGGGTTAGGTTTCTTCATTTGCGTTTGGTCATGATGAGCGTATTGCCATCGCTGTCACCAAATTCAAAATCAACATCATCCATCAACTTGCTCATCAAGAAAAGGCCCGCGCCTCGGGATTGAAGTTTTTCAAGGGGAACATCATAATCCGGCTCTGGGACTTCGTCGGGGGCAAACCGTTGTCCCCAATCCTTTATCACAATGGTGATGCCTTCATCAGTGCTGTCACAAGAACAGAGAATATCCCCCCGACCTTCACCTCCATAACCGTGCTCGATGATATTCGCGCAGGCCTCGTCGACGGCCAACTGTACAGCATAAACCTGGTCAGAATCAAAACCCGCTTCCTTGGCTATTTGGGTAACAAAATCACCAATTTCGGCCAGGTATTGATACTGCCCAGGGAATGTCCGGGTGGGCATTTTCGATTAGAAGCTGCCTACCGCGGCCGTGACGTCCGTATAGATTTCGATAAAGTGCTTCACTCCGGCCAGATCGAGAGATTCCATCATATCCTCAGCCACATTGATCAGTGCCAGTTTGCCTTTTTTCTTCTTGCAGGCTTTCTGGGTTTCGAGTAATACCCACAAACCCCGGCTGGAGATGAAGTCTACCTCTGCCATATCAAAGACAATCCCCGACTTACCGCCGTCGATGAGTTCATTGAAAGCCTTATCGAGGTCTGGGGCGGTGTTGCTATCAATTCGGCCAACAACCTTGACCAAATCACAGCGATTATATGAAGTTGTTGAGATTTCCATTGACCATGCTCCTCGAAATAGCTTGGCAATATCACATTTCGAGCAAGAAACCCGAAATTGGGAGGGGCTATCCGCTAATGCGACATTGTCCAAATAATCATCCCTTCAATTGACGCGAATAGTATATCACGGTTAATAATTGAGATGCTATAATCGTACTGTCTCTTGGGGAATCGCCAGGAGGTTCCCAGATTTGGGGGCGTGCGGAGCATGCCGCACACCCCCAAATCTGGATATTACAAATTGAAGGAACAGCTAATGCAAATTCTATCCGATCAACAAGAAAATCTCCTAAAAGAAGAACGTAACCTGCTCAGAAAATTACGCGTGGCGCTGGCCAATTTCGGCGCGCCCGATGAAGATCAGACCGCTCTGGAAGAGTCCATTCAGCAGTTGGATGACTTCTTCCTCCTGGTCATCGTCGGGGAATTCAACGCTGGCAAGAGCGCTTTTATCAACGCGCTCCTGGGCCAGAAAGTGCTCAAAGAAGGCGTCACGCCGACCACCACTCAGGTCAATATATTGCGATACGGTGAAGCCAACGAACGTCAAATTGTTGACGATCATCTGCATATCCTGACTGCTCCAGTGGACATCCTCACAGAGATCAGCATCGTTGACACCCCGGGCACCAATGCGGTCATCCGCGAACACGAAGAGATCACATCCAAATTCGTGCCCCGCTCAGACCTGGTACTTTTCATCACCTCCGCAGATCGCCCTTTTACCGAAAGCGAACGCGTCTTCTTGGAGGAAATCCACGATTGGGGCAAGAAGGTTGTCCTGGTGATCAACAAAGTCGATATCCTGCAAAACGAGGATGATCTGGCCCAAATTCAAAGTTTCCTCGCCGAGAACGCCCAAACGCTATTAGGCATCACTCCCGATATCTTCCCCATCAGCGCCAGGGATGCGCTGCAAGCCAAACAAGGGCAGCCCCAACTGTGGAACGAAAGCCGCTTCGAAGCCTTAGAGAAATTCATCCAAGACACACTCGATGAAGGCAGCCGCACGCGCTTGAAATTCCTCAACCCTTTGGGAGTTGGAAAACATCTCACGAACCGATATCTAGAAACCATCCAGGGACGGCTGGCTCTGCTCAAAGATGACTTTGATATGCTCGAAGATGTCGATAGTCAATTGGATATCTACAGTGATGATATGCGCCGCGACTTCGAGTTCCGCATGGCCGATGTGGACAACGTGCTCTACGAAATGGAGCAACGCGGCGAAACCTATTTCGATGAAACTATGCGTTTGGCGCGGGTTTTCGACTTGATCAAGAAAGAACGCATTCAGTTGGAATTCGAAACTCGGGTGGTAGCCGACGCCCCCCAACACATTGAAAGGAAAGTCAACGAGATGATTGACTGGATGGTTGACTCAGACTTGCGCCAGTGGCAGGCTGTCACCGAGCATATCGCCGAGCGGCGCAGAAAGCATAGAGATCGCATCATCGGGGATGAGTCAGCCAGCGCCTTCCACTACGACCGCGAACGATTGATCGAGGGCATCGGACGCGATGCCAAACGCGTTGTGGAGACTTACGATAAATCCAAAGAGGCCCAACAGATCGCCCAAGGCGCTCAAAATGCCGTGGCTGCGGCTGCGGCCATCGAAATCGGCGCGGTGGGCCTGGGAGCCATAGTGGCAGCCATCGCCACTACCGTAGCTGCTGACATCACCGGGATCTTGCTGGCAAGTCTGGTAGCCGCCTTAGGGTTATTCATTATCCCGGCGCGGCGGCGGGCGGCTAAAAAGGAGATGCGCGAAAAAATCACCGCCATGCGCACCCAACTGACGAAAGCGCTCCGGGTACATTTCGAACGCGAGATCGAACGCAGTTTAGGACATATCAACACCACCATCGCGCCTTATACGCGTTTTGTACGCGCTGAACGCGATAAGAATGAAACTTCCCAAGCCACCCTTCAAGAGATCCACACCGGCCTGGGCCGCTTGCAGGCTCAGATTCAGGAATAGTTTGCACACATCTAGCTGCGTTGACATAAATTATCTCCTGGATTAGACTCACGGCCCTGGTATATTTCTGAAGTTTATATAATTGTCAATTGAAGGTTGAACATCTGGCTTTGTATGAGGAAACCAGGAAGCCAGGAATTTTTCCCCGCCTACCGGCGTTCCTGGCTTCCTCATAGAAACTTTAGATACGAAATATTCAACCTATTGTTGACCAGTACATTATTTAGAAGTTTTGTAGAAAAATCATGATTTACACACGCCAAAAGCTAGAAGAGTTGGAAGATCGCGCCCTGGCGCCCTACGGCATCCGCAGCAAGAATTCCAAGGGGCGCGCTTTTCCTGAGGATGAACCCAGCTACCGGACTGTCTTTCAGCGCGACCGAGACCGCATCTTGCACACCACGGCCTTCCGCCGCCTGGAGTACAAGACGCAAGTCTTCATCGTCTCTGAGGGTGATTACTACCGCACCCGTTTGACCCACACCCTGGAGGTTGCTCAAATCGGCCGGACACTTGCCCGTGCCCTGGGCGCTAACGAGGATCTGGTCGAAGCGATTTGCCTGGCCCATGATATAGGACACTCCCCTTTCGGACATTCCGGTGAGAATATCCTCAACCGGCTGATGAAAGATTACAACGGATTCGATCACAACAAACAATCGTTGCGCATCGTCACAAAATTGGCCAAACGCTACCCTGAATTCTCAGGCCTGAACCTGACCTGGGAGACGCGCGAGGGCATTGTCAAGCACGAAACTGAATATGATATCTCTGATGCCTCCGACTTCAACCCAGACTTGCGCGGCCATCTGGAGGCTCAGATCGCCAATATCGCCGATGAATTGGCTTACTCGGCCCATGACTTAGATGATGGATTGCGTTCGGGGATGATCACAACTTCGATGCTGGAAGGGATCACGCTCTGGGAGATCATGCTCGAAAGTGTTGGGCTGCGTAATGCAAAGCTTGATGAACTCAACCGTCATCGTCTCATCCGGCGGCTGATCGGGCTGGAAATCTCTGACATGGTGAAGACAACCAGCCAACGTCTGCGGGAAAGCGGCGCGCAATCGGTCGAAGACCTACAACGATTAGATTACAATGTAGCCAGTTTCAGCGAAGATATGCACCGGCGCAACCGGGAGCTAAAAGATTTCTTATACAGCAACCTTTACCGGCATCATCGCGTTACTCGCATGCAAGATAAGGCTGAACGAGTGATCAGCGATATCTTTCAGGCTTACCAACGCGAACCCGCTATGCTCCCGCATCATATCCAGAAACGGATTGACAAAGTTGGACTTGAGCGTACGATTTGCGACTACATCGCCGGTATGACTGATCGTTATGCCATCGAAGAACACAGCAAGCTTTTTAACCCCACTGTGAGACCTTGAGCTCTCAAACCCGCCCCGGAGTTTTACGCTCTTGCCAGAGGCACGCATCTAAGAAAGCGTTCGTCAAGGGTAAAGGGTCAAAAAACTGTCGTCAGGCATGATTGCAGAACGCGAGCGGTTCTTCGCTCACAAGTGTTTTTATATTTTTTAAGAAGACGACTCAGATCCGCA
>JADHXE010000181.1 GCA_016783125.1 Anaerolineales bacterium | reverse complement strand
GTAATCTACGGTCTTGAATTTTCGGGGCGTTGCCATGACAATCTCCCGTTTTCGTTTCATTGTAGTTTGAAAGTGTATCATGGCTTTTTATCACTTTCTATCCATTCAGCAACTCGGACTTCTCCGACAAGCTGCTAGTCGTGCGGGTTAGGGCATCAGTCACCCACTCAAGTTCCGCACTACCATCTAGATCGATTCGCATGGCATAGGCCAGGTCAGAGGTGAGTTCAGAGATAGACCGGTAGCGTTCTTCGGATTCCTGAGCAACTCCAAAGAGACTTACCTTCTCGCTGGCGATTGTTACCAATAATTTGCTGAAGCGCCATTGCAAAACCATGATCAGCGCCAGGCAAGCGGCAACAACAAGCCCCTCTTGCAGCCAGATCGACAGATCCAGGGGGTTATCTTTTATAATTAGAAAATCTGTCATCCAGCTCATATGCGCTGTGATAGAAATGGCGGCGTAGGTAAGCAAGCTAAGGCCGGCCATCGTTAAACCGGCGGGGGCACCGACCAGGATCAATGCCAAAATCGGTACGGTCATGAGATACACGCGCCCATCTCCCGCCAGTCCACCCAGTACCAGTGCCATGACGCCGGTCGCGTAACACAGCAGCACAATGCTCCACGCCTTCACGCGGTAATCAAGACCGCGGGAGAACGCCAATCCCACCACCCAGACATATATGATCAGGTAAAACAACGACACCTGCCATCCCGCTGGGTTGCGGGAAAATTGAATGATCCAGATAACAATCGCCGGCGAAAAAGCGAGCGCGGTTATGGATATTAGAATTTTTATCACTTGATTGCGCCACATATTTAACTCCGCAACCACTTCGCTCTTGATATCCAGGAAATTTTCTTTCTTCATGGTTTTCCTGCCTCTAATCGTATCATTGTGACTTTGTTTGAGAATTGCATGTGCCAGGGATTTCTAGAATGGCGCAGTAGGGAATCTCGCTATCGTTCACGCCGTCCTGGTGTCTCTCCAGGGGAATGACATCCCCCCAGTACTGCCTGGCACAAATTCGCCAGCGGTTCGTAGTGAGTGATTTATCGCTCTTCGAACGACTGAAATCGTTACAGCAAAACCGCGGCGAACTGCTGCCAACGTGTACTAGTGTATACATCTTGAGAAACATCTGAACACATTTTTCGGATGCCCCAATATAGATGTTTTGGCCCCTGGTGTCTCTATTATTGCAGTATTGAATGGTGTTGTCAATGTGACGAAAGGAGTAATACAGGGCTTTCTTAAAGTCGCTTTTCAGGTGTCTTTGCGAGCCGCAGGCGAAGCAATCTCCCTCTCTGAGTAGGGGGTTGCTTCGGTCACTGGCGCTCCCTCGTAATGACATTTCTAGACTTTAGGAATGCCCTGAGGAATAGTAACAGAGATTTTCTGCGCTCGTTGGCGCGGAAGAACCAGCATCTACAGGTCTTGTTGCCCAAGAACCGAGGCCAACCGCACTTCCTACAATGGTCGCTCCCCAAGATGTGGACGTTGTTCCGCCGTCGCGGCCACCCGCCCGGCTTGTTTAGCGGCGTAGAGGGCATTGTCAGCGCTTTCGAGCAAGGCTGCTTGATCAGGGATTTCCTGGTTTGCCCCGGCCACACCCAAGCTGACGGCAATCGAGATTGGACCACTTTCATGATCTACTATAAATTTTCAACGAACTGCGTAAGTCCTGTGGGTTTTTCCATCACTCGCCTCCCCAGCACTGGCGGCTTCTTGAAGAGAAAAATCACCACCCTTTTATTAGGCATACCTTCAACTCATTTGAAACACACCCACTTCATTTCCATATCCTATCGTTTGTGGCGAGCGCGCATTTCGCTGGCTTTTTGCTGTAGCTCCTGGAAAAAGTCTGTGTCGGTTATGGCTTTGACTTGCTCGGATTGTTTGGTGCGGTCGATAATAATTTGCAGGGCAGCAACCTTTTTCTTTAACTTTTCTTCACGGATGCGAACCTTCTCGACCATCAGGTTAAACGCATCCGTGAGGGTGGATACTTCATCCTGAGTTCGAGCCTTCCCCCTCTCAGCCAGATCATAGTGACCCTCACCGATGCGTTCAGCAACTCTAGATAGAGCGCGGATTGGCGCAGCGATACGGTTGGAGATAAACACAACGGAAACCAATAACACAATGAATGTGATAATGAAGGCCGGTATCGCAGCCACCTTGATGCGGTTTTGCAGCTCGATAATATCGTTAGCCTGGTAATCAACGCCCAGGGCGGCGACGATTTCATTCTCTGAATTGTAGATGGGCACAAAACCTGAAACCCAGGCACCCCAATCATCCTGGACGATATTGGTAGAGAGGGTTTCTTCTTGCAAGCCGCCCAGAATAACCGAGGGCGGCACAGGCTCATAACGAGCGCGAAAAGGAGCGCCCGCGACCGGGTCCATCACGGCCCCCATGCTGACAATGAATTCAACCACGCCGGGTTCTGGGGAAAGATAAGTATAAACAAAAGCGCGCGGGTTGCTTTGGTGAATGAGATTCAACCAGGTTGCCATCTCCCAAAGGAATAGCGAGTGCTGCTTTGTAGGTAGAAACTGCTCGAGAATAATCTCCACACAAAAGAGCAGAATCACCCTGACCAACAAGTAAGGCCTGTTCCAAAGAAAGTAAATCTAGATCAGTTCCCCCTGACGGCAAATTCTTCAAATAAGAGATCGCCCGGTGATAGATTTCAGATGCTTCTGCATAGGCTTCGTGCTTCCTGAGATGATCGGCAGCACGAAGTAAGCTCCGGGCTGCATGGATCCATTTTTCGGCAGCTTCGTAATGGTAAGCCACAATTTTTGCATCCTGAACGGGATTACTAACGGCAGATGCATTCAGAAATGCGCTGACTTTTGCATGAATTGCACTACGCTGTGTTGCTGGTGAAACCAGGTACTCAGCCAACCGAGTGTGAAGTTCCCGCCGTCGGGCAAAAGGCAAACAATTATATAAAGTATCTCGGACAAGCTTTTGTTGAAAGGCGTAGCGGGGGTCAATACCCGCCTCGATCAACGAAATGAAGTGTGCATCTACCAAATCGCGCAGGTCATTATACAAAGTAACCGAATCGACCGAGGATGGCAGCAGCGATTGGAGTTCTCCAACGCGAAATTCCTCGCCAATCACTGAGCCAATTCTGGCAATGTCTCTTTGGGTTTCAGGCAGGTTCTCAAGGCTGCTGAGCACAAGATTCTGAAGGACATCAGATGTCTGTAATGCGTTGATTACATCTGTTGTACTGATTTGCCATGTTTGCTGGATCCATTGCGTGATCTCATGGATGAAGAGAGGGTTGCCTTTGCTGTGCTGATGAATGATCTGGGCGAGATCAGATATCAGGACTTCTGCAACCAGTTGAGTTGTCCCTGTTTTATCGAGGGATTCTAAATTTATGGTTTTTCCTATGGAGGGTTGATCCTGCGCCCCACGCTGAGCTAGCAATATCAGCAACTGCGCTGATTTCAATACATCTTGCAAGTGAATCAATATTTCGCGAGAAGCCGCGTCCATCCAATGGGCATCTTCGAAGAATAGCACCAGGGGCGACCTGCTCAGCGCCTGAACCAGCACACTCGAAACTGCGTCTAGCAATAACTCCTGCCCTTTCGACGTAAGCTGCGATAGCATCTGGAAACCCATCTGGCTGGTTTCAAAGTTATCCCGCTGTTCAAGCTGGCTCAACAAATCCAGGCCTCGGCCTCGCCAGCGCGTTTTTCTTCTACTGGCGATATCAGAAAGCATGTCACCATCCCCCCTAGGCACATCTTCGTCTCGAGACTTTAGGGCCATCTCAGACAAGTCGGTGGATGCCAAACCCACCAGTTTGGCCAGATGCACGACATGCTGCGCGGGAATATCCAAATCCGTAAGGTGGCGTTGAAGTTTCTCTTCACGGAGCAGGTCGGGATCAGTGGAAGTGATTCCAGCCAAAGACCGCAAGATGCCGCTCCAACAAGCAAAGGATATCTCGGCGTTATAGGAATTACATTGATTGATAGGAAAGCACCTCAGCCCCATCGGATATGGCTTGCTGCAACAGCATATCAGCCAGGTGACTTTTACCAATGCCAGCAGGGCCTTGGATCGTCAGAGAAGCGCACTCTCCCCTCAAAGCCTGGCGGAGGAGTTTCTCCCCTTGGGCCAATTCATCGTCACGCCCAACCAGGCGGCCGCGCTGATGCACACGGTTTAGCAGTGTATCCGTTCGGGGGCCGTCCGCCTGATAAATAGGGATCGGTTCGCTTTTCCCTTTTACTTGAATTGGAGAGAGTTCTGTAAGAAAGAAGAAATTGGCTGCGGCTTCGTATACGGGCTGGCTGATGAGAATCTGCCCCATCTTAGCCGCGCCCATCAAGCGGGCAGACAAGTTGACATCGTCACCCATCACCGTGTATTCGCGCCGGGTAGACGAACCAACCTGTCCGGCAAAAGTCTCTCCCACGGTTATGCCAATGCGATGCTGGATCAACGATCCAGCAAAATCAGGTGGCAAATGACGGGCAAACTTTTTGTGCCAGCGCTCATTCAAAACTTCCAATTCCACGTTCATCATCAGAGCGGCTCTTACTGCACGCAGGGGGTCGTCTTGATGACTCACCAGCGCGCCAAAAAGAGCCAGCAACTTTGTGCCTTTACTGTAGGGGTCGATACGCGTGATGATGCCGCCATAGCGAGTGATCACGTCGCTCACAGCTGTGAAGTAAGCGCTCAACAGGTTTGTAACCCTGTCTACCCCCTCCTGCCCCCAAATCTCTAAAAGGGCCTCTGGTCCAACAAAATTACAAAAGAGAACTGTGGCTGTAAGAAATTGGCTTTCAACTTTGCGTTGTTGGGCATGAGCGATGATCCGTTCAACCAATTCGTCTGCGATATATGGCCGCAGGGCGCGGATTTGCTCCAAAGTATCTTCCATCTGAGCCACGAGCGCTTGAGGGCTGGCATCTAATGGAATCGATCCCCGGGCCCTGCGCGTTTCCGCTTTGATTTCAAAATCGCCTAGCTCTTCTTTGCCGCTCTGCTCAACAAGGTAAAAATCCGGGGCATGTTCCCCCAAAGAAAAGGATGAGTCCAAACAATCAGCCGTGGTTTGATTTATGACCAGTTGGCCCGCACCGGTAGCAGCGCCCTCAGCTGCCATGGTTTGCGATACGGCATCTCCCAAGATAGCGTATTCCATCCGTTTGACCGAACCTACACTGGCCGATAAAAAATCCCCTGTTGACACGCCGACCTTCATTCGTAAGCTGGCAGTCTCGATCGGCGTTTCGATGCTGGCGAAATCCTTGATGGCTCGCAACATTCGCATCCCAGCCCGGACAGCCCATTGTGCTTGTTGGTTATTTTCTTGTTCGGGGAAATAAATCAGCATGGCATCCCCGGCAAATTTCAACAGAATTCCGCCCGACGAAGACATAACCTTGAGAATGGTCACAAAGTAACCATTCATTGTGGCAGTTAGACGCTCGGCCCCCTCTGGACCTAAGACCGCCAATCGCTCTGACAGTGCCGTAAATCCGCTGACATCTGCAAAGAGCAGAGTGCCTTTGAGCATCTCCCCACTCACCAGGCCTGGGACGGCCCGTTTCATCTTCTCCTGAACTAGATTGCTGGGAATAAAAGTTGATAGCAGATAACGCAGCGAACGCAATCGATCCAAGGCTTGTATCAGTAACCTGCGTTGAGGTTGACCACTCGATAGTTTGCGCCACAAGTCAGGTGGCAGGTAACTTTCGATATCTACTGGAAACTCTAAATCAAAGGGTGTTTTCATCCTGATAGGGGACTTGCTCAGTCAGGGGAATAGAAAGCCAGGCGGTTGACTTTCATCCTTCGATGATATTACAACTATTCCGGGGTTTTGTGTTCATGATACAGGTAATTGAGAGAAATTTTACCAAATACTCTAACGCTAGCTCCGGTACCCTTAGCGCTCACGAGCGTACTGCGCACACAGATGTGGCCCAAGAGCGAGCTGAATTCTCTCTTAGGCTCAAAAAAAAAACGGGAAGCGTATTCAGCTCCCGGTTTTCGACTTGTCTCAATTCCCGAAAGTATTTCTTCTACCTTTTAGCAAACTTTTTTACACCTTACTCATCAATCGCAAATAATGCATCCAAGATATTAGGATTGACTTTTCTAATTTTCTCTTTAATTGAGATTTCGGTCGTTTTTCGCAAACGATCAGCCATGACTCCCATTACCTGGATAGCAAAATTTGGGGTTTGCTGAACTACGAACTCAAACCTTTTTTGATCGACTACAGCCAGTTTGCAGTCTGTTACTGCATGAGCAGTTGCGCTGCGTGGTGAGCTGTCAACCAAAGCCATTTCTCCAAAGATTTCATCAGCACTAACTTGATTGACGGTGACACCTTGCAATTTTAGTTCAACGACGCCATCGATGACTACATACATAACATCGCCCGGGTTTCCTTCACCGAATATCACGGAACCCTTTTTGAATTCTTGGGTATTTTCATCCTGCCGAAACATAGTGAATTTTGTCATGACAACCTCTGCATATGAATCAACTAGTAATTGGATTATTTACCAAGGCTATTGATAGAAGTATTATACCTTCACAAACGGTTAAATACGATACCTTTGGTAGGGTTTCTGGGATTTCCCATGGTAATGTCCCCGACGATTCCCAAAAAGCGAGAGATTCATGTCCCTGCTCAGTGTTTGACGTGCTACAATTATTGGCTCTTTGGGACTTCACGCGAAGTCCCAAAGAGCCCAATTATTCTATTCATTTGAACTTACGCTTTGATGATTGACTTTTTCTTGAAAGGAGCATGGTCATGTCCAAAATCATATCCATCCACTCATTCCGAGGTGGCACCGGTAAATCGAACACCACTGCCAATATATCTGTGCTGCTTGCCGCCCAGGGTTGGCGTGGTCGATACAGATATCCAATCACCCGGAATCCATGTCCTTTTCGGTTTTGACCAAAACAACATGAAGTTTTCTCTCAACGATTATCTGTGGGGTAATTGCAAGATCGAGCAAGCCGCACATGATGTGACCAGCCAGTTTGGAGGAGAAATCGAGGGGCAACTGTTTCTGATCCCCTCCAGCATCGATGCCAACGAAATCGCTCGTGTGCTGCGCGAGGGTTATGATATCAGCCACCTCAATGACGGCTTGCAGGACCTCATCAAAGCCCTGGAACTGGATGCCCTGGTCATTGATACTCATCCTGGGCTGAATGAAGAGACCCTGCTCTCCATCGCTATCTCCGATGTACTGGCGATCATCCTCAGACCCGACCAGCAGGATTACCAGGGCACAAGCGTCACTGTAGAAGTTGCCCGCAAACTGCAAGTGCCCTTAATGACCCTGGTCGTAAACAAGGTTCCAGAAGTCTTCGATTTCGATAAAGTCGCGGCGCAGGTCAGAGAAGCCTATAATTGTAATGTGTCAGCGATCCTGCCTCACTCCGATGAAATGATGACGCTCGCCAGTGGGGGCGTATTTGTGGCCCAATATCCTGATCATCCAATCACAAAAACGCTAAAGGATATGGCAGCCAGTTTGATGGATTGATCGGAAACTCAAGAAGTTGTGCTGCACTTCACGCCGCGGGAAGAACTTCGCCACCCCGGGCGAGAAGTGGCGCTATCGGTGTTGGGCTAATAAAAAAGGCTTGCTCCCCTTTCATCCATTCGGTATAATACATCCTTGCGTGCGGGTGTCGCCAAGTGGTAAGGCAGTAGCTTCCCAAGCTACCATTCGTCGGTTCGAATCCGATCACCCGCTCCTGCGAAGGGTATCCCCCTCGATTTTACATAGGTTACTATTCCCCGGTTCGGTTTTTGGCAATTTTGCCATGAACCAGGGAAGGGTAACCTATGTTACTTTCTAAAGCAGTTGAAGGGTACATTTTAGACGGTTTAGCTGGGGATTTTTCACCGCATACGATGCGGCTTTACCGCCTCTATTTGAATATGCTCATCGAACATTTGGGGGATCCTGAGCTTGAAGATATTACGCATACCGATCTAGCCAGGTATATGCACTTTATGAGGAATGAATACATCCCTAACCGCCGCAACGGCGATACCTCTCCCCTATCGCCATCAACATTAGACAACCACTGGAAGGCTATCCGAAGTCTATTTGGTTGGTGCAATCGAGTGTTGGAGCTTGAGCGCCCGGACTTGAATCTCCCCCAACCCCAATACCAACTTCCAGAAAAAGTACCATTCTCAGAAGAAGAAGTGAAATTAATTGTGCAGGCTTGCGAATACACCAAAGAAGCCAGCACAGATTCGCGGCGGACTTTCCGCATGAGGCGTCCCACGGCACATAGAGATAAGGCCTTGATACTTATGATGTTAGATACCGGGCTAAGGATCAGCGAAGTATGCCGGTTACTCGTCAAAGATCTAAATCTCGAGACAGGAGAAATCCAGGTAAAACCTTACGGCAGCGGTCAGAAGACAAAACCCCGTACTGTGTTCTTGGGCAAGGCAGCACGCCGCTCAACGTGGCACTACCTGACAGGACGTGAAGATGTTCGGCAAGATGATCCTCTATTCTTCCCGAAAGCTGAAACTATTCGTTCCCTCTGCAGGCGATTAGGTGAACGGTCCGGGGTGAATAACGTCCATCCCAACCGCTTCAGACATACCTTTGCTATTCAATTCTTACGCAATGGCGGGGATGTATTCTCGCTTCAAAGGCTGCTTGGACATTCAACGCTAGAGATGGTGAAACACTACCTGATGTTAGCCAGCGCAGATGTTGAACGGGCACACCGCCGTGCCAGTCCCGCGGATAGATGGCGGCTATAAACAAATGCAACTCACAACCGCTCAATCGCCAATCACAACCCAGAAAGAAACCTGGTGGTATGTTGTCTAATTCACCTATACCATGTTGTGGATGAAGCAACCCTTCGTAAGATGAAATGCCCGACTCTCGTTGGGCGGATTTTATACAACAATGTAGAGAGAAAGGGCTTGCAAATTACAGGTCAAAGCGCCCGTCGCCGATGCCCCGCTGCCGCGTTACCTCACCATCGCCGAATATCAGCGGGTGGAACAAATCACCCAACAAGAGACGGCGCAAGACCGCTTCAATCAAGCCTGGTTCTATATCCTGGCGCATGGCGGTTTGCGCTTGAGTGAAGTGTGCAATCTCCGTTCGGACTAAATGCGATTACCCTGGTATACCCATCCCTTGAAATATCTATGGATTTCTGACATAATATAGATGTCCTGCCCAGGGTGCCCCCCTCACTCTGGGTGGGATTTTTATTAGGGCCGAATCACGAAATTGTAACTAAACCCATAAGTTTGTCGTTTTGACAAACTTATGCTTCCAAAAACAACCCGACACCAGTTATTCAATAGGCAAGCTAATATTCATAACCCAATTCTCGAAGAGTTTCTCACCATATATGACGAGCATTGGGGTTAGCCATAAAACCGGGATCACTCAAGAGGGCAGTGACTTGATTTTCGCTGGGATATAAACCTTGTATATGGGCTTTGAGCGTTACTCGACGAATTTCTTTCTTCATTTGTTCAACC
>JADHXE010000180.1 GCA_016783125.1 Anaerolineales bacterium | reverse complement strand
GTTAGCAAACGCACCATACAGAAGTATTTACCTGAAGACCGTCACCAAAAACCAAGCCAAACCTGGAGTACCTTCTTGAAGAACCAAGCATCCCACATCTGGGCTTGTGATTTCACTGTTGTCCACGATCTGCTCTTCCGGCCTCTGTACGTCTTTGTGATCATCGAACTGCACACCCGTCGCATCGTGCATGCTGCCGTCACCAGATCTCCCACCGATCAGTGGACTGCCCAGCAACTGCGCGAAGCCACACCCTGGGGCGAGATGCCGAAATACCTGATCCGTGACCGGGACAACAAGTATGGTGCCCACTTTGCAGCAGCCGCCCGCAGCATCAAGATATTGAAGACGCCGGTGCGAGCACCCAGGGCAAATTCATTCTGCGAGCGCTTCATTGGCAGTCTGCGAAGAGAGTGCCTGGACCACATGCTCATTCTCCATCGCCACCAACTGCACCGCATTGTGCAAGCTTACATCGAATACTACAACTGCTCCAGACCTCATCAAGGCATCGGGCAGCAGATCCCGGAATGCTTTGCCAAAGGCGATCCCTGGCCTGTAAGCCAGCCTGCGGCTGGGGGAAAGATCACATCCACACCCATCCTGGGTGGACTCCACCATCGCTACGCCTGGGCAGCGACCAGTTCGCACTAACTCAGTCCCAAGCAGGCAGCTGAATCATAGCAAAAAGCCACCAACGCATTGTTGATGGCCTGTTTGTGTTTGGCTGGTTCCTGAAAATGTCCGCTTTCGGCCTTTCTCTGCACATTTTTTTCTCATTCGCTCTCTTACTGGCTCGCGAACTCGGGTACTAGCTGTCGGGGTAGCGAAATTTGCCCATAAATCACTTTGAAAACTCGTGGATCAGTAAAGTAGCCAGCACAAGGCTAGTTCCTGATGAATGGCTTCTTTGTGAGCGGTGAGATGTTCAAGGATGAGCAAGTCTTGCTCGATCTGGATGCGGACGATCGGGGAAAAATCCTGCTGTTGCCACCAGGAACGGTTATCTTCAGAGAAGAGTTTGCCTTCCGGGGGGATCAGATTGAAACGGTGGATGAAGCTTTGCAGGCGGTTCTTTGTCATGGCGATTTGCTTGTGAAGACGCCAGCGATGGGAGATCAAAGAACGCAGGTCTCTGACATGATGGGGAGGCACCCAGACTTCGGGGACGATGTTGGCGATCAGTAAGGTCAGCAAGCGCTCGACATCGAGCCTGTCCGTTTTGACCTTCGCACCAGAGATCTCGCCAACTTTCAAGGGGTTGGCGACGACGGCCTTAGCGACCAGAGGGGCGATGAGATCGTAGATTTCCCAGGGTCTCGGATTTATCTCGACACGAGCAAGGCTTGGTTATCGGCGCGCAAACGGCACGGGCTCCAATTTCGGGAGTATATGTAAGTAAAAAACCGGGAGAACGTCGTTCACGTTCGCCCGGTTTTCGTTCTTTGTCAACGGGGGCTACTTCGTTCCCGGCGGGGCGTAAAAACGCACCTTCCACAGTCCCTGTTCTTTCTCCCAAACTTGGCTGATGTTGGAGACAATGTGCACCCAAGTCTGACCGGGATGGAGGGGGACAGGATTACCTTCTCTGTCGATGAACTTGACCGGTCGCGACAAACCGGTTTCCTTGGCATAATCACCACCGAAGGATCGCCAAATGATCTTATATGCTCTACCATCGCGGAACAAGATAGCGCGCCCCTCCGTATAAGCCAAATCGATGTCGATGATGGTGGCTGAAATAGCATTGTGATTGGCAAACAGAATGATGATGTTGTGGAAGATCAGTTGGCGCCCGTTGAGCCGGTCGGTAGCGGGATAAAACTCTCCGGTGCCATCGGCCCAGTCGGTGTAGCGCAAGTAGCCGCCCGAAAGGGGATCAAAGCGCCACCAGGCTTGGTTATAGAGATTATAAAACACGTTGATTTCTCGGCCATCAGACCCGGCCACAAAGGGATAGGAACTGCCATCGGGCTTGATAGAACCGGCCGGGAATAAGCCTCCCGCCCGTTCATCACCGCTATCACCGCTTCCATTTGCACTTGCTCCATCCAAATAGATGCCATTGGAGCTATGCGAGTTCAGGTACGTGTTGCCAGAATAATTAATATCGGTATCGATCGTCTTGCTTTGTTTGGCGATCTCGCGCAGACGTTCCACCGAGAGGAAAGCACTGTTGATATCGGTCTCGTCGCTGCCGAACACAGAGGCACAACCGGGAATATCGACATACGCTGATTTGCCCGCATAGATCAAACAAGCCTGATAATACCAATCGCGAATCCAACGATAGGGCAAACGACCAGAACGAACCGGCCCAACGACGATGTCGCCGACCCAGTTACCGATCCACAGACCTGGATTTTCGAGCCAGTCGACACCGCCGGTTTCTTCTGTGGTCTCTTCCTGCTCTTGCCCAACTTCGACCTCACTACCCTGCTCTTTTTGACCGGATTGGTCTTCCCCATCTTCACCATCGCCGCCGTCACCATCTTCTTCTACGCCCCCCACCAGCCCAGCGTCCCAGGAAAAGCCATGGCTCGTCAAGCTGATCGCCGGCGTCGTACCCGTATCGGGGTCGACATCGCTGTCGGCATAGTCATTGGCGCCGACATCTTGAGACGTGAACGTCTTGCCCGTCGGCTGAGGGAATTTGAGATAATAGGAGCGCTCAGGCTCGACATTGAAGCCGTAATACCCATTCGAGTCCGTGCTGGTACTGGCGATCAACTCGTCCATCTCGGCGTCATAGAGATTGACACACACGCCGGAGACAGGCAATTCGTCGATGTCTTGAACACCATTCTCGTCGCCGTCCAACCAGACATAATTACCCAAGACGACTTTGCCTTCTTCTTGCTCAAAAGGCTCTGTCCGAATGGCACAATCGCCGCTGACGGGAAGCTCCGGGCGAGGGAAGTCACCATAAAAGAGGGTTAGGAAACGGGTCATCCCTTCGCTGATGAACAATTCAAAAACGTAGGGGGCAAAGGAGAGCCCAGCCTGGGGGCGAGCCGAAGGGGGAAAGTTGGTGATCGAGATCAACACAGCAGGCAAGTTCAGATTAGCCGGATCACTGACCGGCAACCCTGTCAGGGGATTGACACCTGGGGGGAAATCTTCCAGATCGGGGCCAAGGAGCGCGCTTTCCTCGATGGGAACGAGGGTCGGCGTTGATGTCGCTGTGGGAGTCGCCGTGTAAGTAGCCGTTGCCGTCGCCGTCGGGGATGGTGTAGCAGTCACAGTCGGTGTCGATGTAGGCTCTTCAACCCCCAAGGCTTCCGCTGTCTGGGTCAAGGCCGGAACCACAACCGTTGCTTCCGGGTTTTGCTGCAACCAGCGTTCGATCTCGCCCTCGCTCATCCGATCCTTCTCCGGCGGCTGGGTCAGATTGGTGATGATCGCTTTCTGGCCAGCGACCAAGTCCACGGACCCACCATCATTTTCAACCCGACAGTCGCCCTCCAGACAGGTCAAAACGACTTCACCGGTCTCTGCATCGACCGACACGTTCATGTAAGAACCGCGCACAGCCGCCACACCGGAGGGGGTCTTCACTTCAGCCTCGCCTCCCTGCAAAATGATCCAGATTTCACCGGCGAGCAATTCCAACCGCAAGAAAACGCTTTCCTCTTGGGATTCTAGAGACTGCAACGTGAAAAGGGAGTCAGGCCCAAGGCGAACAATCGAACCATCAGAGATTTCCAACTTGGCTTGCCCGTCCGCCTGGGTGCGCACTTGACCTTTGACATCCAGGGGGATCCCTTCCTCGGCAGTGACGAAATCAGCCTGATCTGGCTGTTTGAATTCGACACCGCCGGAGACTTCGACAAGCTTGGCCGAAATTGCATCCGCATTGCTACCATCTGGAAGCGCGCAGGAGACCAGAAGAGCCCCAAGTCCAATAGCTGCCAACAAGAGAAAATATTTTTTCGTCGACATCAGTCCACTCCTTTGTCTTAACTACCCTGATGAGCTTATTCTTCGAATACGAAGGTGACCGTTTCGCTGACGCATTCCCCTTCGAGACCATCTCCGGTGCATAGCTTGATCGTGGCCTCGAATTCGGTGCCGGGTTCGGGCTCTTTGATGTTGGCAGCCACTTCGGCGGTGCCTCCAGGGGGTAGGCTTTCGTCACCCGGAGGGCAACCTCCCGCTTCGGCAAAGCCGCGATTGTTGTTGCTCGCGTAGACCGTTTGCTCGTTGGTCAGATCCTCGACCATCAAGCGGACCGATTCGAAGGTGTAATCGGAGGTGTTTTCGACCTGGAAGGCTGCGTAATGAGGCCACTCGCCACAGGGATGGGTGCCGGCAAAAGTCAGATCAAAAGACGGCTCTCCTTCGGGCTGGCCTCTCTGTTCCTGAGCGTCGCCACCCATGCGAGTGTAACTAACTCCTGCTTCAGCTCTAGGGTAAGGGCTGGGAGCGATGAAAAACTTAATCACATCATCGTCAATGGTGTAAGAAAGATATTGTTCTGGCTCCCAATCGTAGTCCACTTCGTCCCCATCTTGCAACACTTTGTCGGTTACCAAATCGATATGGCCTTCTTCAAGATCGTAGTCCGAGATAGTGTAATAGATCTCTCGCTGGCCGCCTTCGATGAGTACCTCTGGCTCTTCGCCGGTATCCTGCTCCATCTGACCGATAGCGTCCTCTTGCGCAGTGGATGGCGTGCTTGTCGCTGCTGGAGGTAGTTCCGTTGAAGTCGGGGAAGCAACTTCATCTGTTATGTTCGGGATGTTGCAGCTGATCATGACAGCTAAAACTGCGCATACAATCAAGGGAAACCAGTATTTATTCATTCTTCTGTCCTTTGTTGTCCTTATCCTACTCTCTCAGATACTCCAGCGGGAGTACGCTCAAGGGCAAATATCTTCGCCAACGTATTGAACATCATCACCGCACTGAGCATATCCGCTGCGTTCCGTGCAGGTGCAGCCCTCCGGCAGCCCGGGTGTTAAAGTCGGTCTGGGGATGTCTTCAGGTTGTTGGGTTTCGGTGCGCGGCGGCTCACCGGGGGCTTCTGGGGGTGGGGATTCCGGAGTCACGGTTGGCGGCGGCGGGGGAGGGGTGAAGATAGGCGCATCCTCACAAGAACTACCCTGAACTTCAACCATATCAGAGTTGCTGGGAACGGTACAAATATACCCATAATTGGGACTCTCGACATACCAGTAGTTTCCATCCGCAGTTTGGCCTACAACTTCAGCCGAATCTCCCTGATTAAAGGTGTCTAACGGTTCATACTCGCTGCCCGGCCCTTCCCGGCAGAATAAATTGACCAGCGCCGTCAGTGTGCAGGTATCGCTTGATGTTGTCGCGTCTTCACTTGTTGCCCCGGCAGCAGGTTGTGCACCCATCCACATTTCGGTTTCTGTTTTATCATCCACATCCTCTTCGAAAAGAAGCACCAGGGTATATTCGATATTTTCTAGCGGCTTAAGAGGGAACTCGATAAGTTTTCCACCTTCATTCCACTGCCAAATTGTTTCTCCCTGATTGTTTTCCAGCCGGGCCTCGCGGATGTTTTCAGGTTCGAAATACAACAAAATCCTATACATCTCATTGTAGCGCAATTCCCAGGGGCAGGTTAAACACGGCCAAATTGGGACGCGCATCTCTGGATGTTCAAATACTTCTATCATTTGCAGCAATGACCAATCCCAAAAATCCTTACAGAAAATATCGCCAACGGGACAGCTATCCTGCTCATTGGTAAGTCCATCTCCATCCATATCATCATCGCAGTGATTGCCAATGCCATCTTTATCCATATCCCACTGAGATAGGTTGGGAACATCAGGACAATTGTCGCAAGAATCACCCAGGCCGTCGCTATCGGCATCTTTTTGCTCCGGGTTCTGAAGGTCTGGGCAGTTATCACAAGCATTTGGGACGCCATCTGTATCGGTATCGACATTATCATCGCCTACGGGGCAGATATCCAGATCATTAGGAATACCGTCATTATCCCGATCGGGGTCGCAATCATCCGGGATGCCGTCATTATCGAAATCATATTTGTCATCACCGCCTGGGCAGACATCACAGGCGTCTCCGACATCGTCACCGTCGGCATCGCTTTGGTTCTCATTTGCCAGGTCAGGGCAGTTATCGCAGGCATTTCCTAAACCGTCCTTGTCGCTGTCCGCCTGGTCCTGGTTGGCGACCTCAGGGCAATTGTCACAAGCATCGCCCCAGTCATCGCCCCAGGCTTGTGCATCCCAATCGTAGTCGCCAGCATCGCTGTTAGCCTGGCCTAGATTGACTGCATTGACACAATTATCGCAAAGGTCCCCAAGCCCATCGTTATCAGAGTCCGCTTGATTGGGGTTGGGAATCATAGGGCAGTTATCGTTATTAAACCCATCCGCGTTATCGTTATCGCAGTCTGAATCGCGTATGCCAATGGCGTCCATAGCCAATTCAACCTGGCAGGCTTCCTCAGCCGTGAGCGTGCCAGGGACAAGATTATCCGTAGCATTAACAATAACATTAGCCCATTGGGCAAAGGTGGAATTCTGCGCGGTGTTGGCATAGGCTGCCCACCAGATGGTTTGGGTCTTGGCTCTCCCAATGCCCTCTACGGGAATATTGCTTTCAGGGTGGATATGCTGCCCTGGTTCCCCGAGCAGGTAGGCAGCATAGCTGGGGATCACGCTGTTCAGATGTACACCGCCGTTGTCATTAGCTCCGGTATAGCGATCATTCCAATGGTCTCGGAAAATTCCCGCATCGTCTAACCCAGTCGAGATGTCGCGCCAGACTCCGTTTGGGCTATCCATTTGCCAGTTGGCAGTGTCGATCATCAAGGCAAAGAAATCGGAGTAATGCTCATTGAGCGCGCCGGATTGGTTTTGATAGGTCAATCCATTGGGAGGACGGTAACGGGTAACGCAGTGCGTGAATTCGTGAGCAAAGATATCTAAGAAGGCGGCATGCCCTCCGCCGCTATCGCCAAATAACAGGTAGCAAGGAGACGAAGAAACGGCATTGGCCATATTCGGTAACACATGAACATAGCTATTCACTACTACGGTATCGTTCCCATCCGGGCCATCCCAGGTGAAGGTGTTGAGGAAGTAATTCCAGGTGGTGATTAAATTGTTATGCGCCGCGGCCCCCTCAGCATCAGCCAATTGAGCGCCGTTTGCGTTGGTGAAGAAATTGGCTGCGCCATTGTTCATGGTAACCCACAGCGTCCCAGGCGGGAAAAAATTAGGAAGGTTGTTTCCGCTTGTGTCAACATCTGCGCTTCCATCACCGTCGCAATCATTACAGTTATTGCCGGTGAAGATGTCCCAATTCTGTGTTTGTATTTGCCAGTCAGCGAAAAGGATGCTGCCATCGGCAGCATCGATGAGATAATACACGGCTGCATATTGGGCATCACCCCCCCCCAGGCCAACCAGCCAGCATAAGGACGCTTCTCCTTCTTCAGCCAATAACACCGTGGGGCTGTAGATCGCCAGGGTTGGTTCTTCAACAGGCTCTGCAGTCTCGCTGCCGAAATCCTGGCGTGCCGCAGCCAGGGCCTCTTCAGCATTGATGGTTGGTTCATTGTCCAAATCAACCCAGGGCTGCAATGCGCCGTTGACAGAAGTGAGCTGGCCATGGTTAATGATCACTATGATTTGTGAGCCATAGACTGGCATTCCCTTGATCTTTTGCGTAAATACCACCTGGGTGCCCATCTCGATCTCCCGCACCTTATCCAAAACTAGCTCTGCCCTCACGTCTTGCAGCCCGTACAATTCGGGGTAAGCGTCAAAATAGGACCAAGCGGCCTCCGCAGGATCGTCTGTTGTGGTAGTTATGTTTGGCGCGATATAACGAGGGATGCCGCCTTCGATGAGTACCTCTGGCTCTTCGCCGGTATCCTGCTCCATCTGACCGATAGCGTCCTCTTGCGCAGTGGATAGCGTGCTTGTCGCTGTTGGAGGTAGTTCCGTTGAAGTCGGGGAAGCAACTTCATCTGTTATGTTCGGGATGTTGCAGCTGATCATGACAGCGACAACAATGAATACAAACAACTGAAACCGAAATTTATTCATGGCATTGCTCCAATTTCGCAAGCGATACGGCTGCAAACATGATCAAAGGGTATCACTGCACTTAACCGTGGTGATGCAAAAAGCATCAAAATCTAGACCGCAGAAGCCCACATGTAGGGCAGATTTCCATATCTGCCGCCATATCTGGCGGGTATCGAAACCCGCCCTACGTCGACCACGCTTAAGTGTGGTGCTACCGTTCACTCCCACGTTCGCCTAAATGTCTAATTTGAGCTTGTGCACGCTCAAATTCTATCAACATATTTTCGGCTATTGAGTGGAATATCTCATTAAGATTACATTAAGATCCAATGTGACCTACTTTGCTTATGTAAAAAGCCAGCCAACGATGGCTTCATGTGCCGGGGCGGTTTTGACCCTAAACAATCTTTGCTCGTAACCATTTTACCAAAATCGCGCCGCTTACCCTCGGGGCAAAGCCCCGGTCAGTTACAGCCTGGGTTAGCCGTTTCATACTAATGGACGGAACCTTACTTCAAGTACATAACTAACGATTTCAACTGCCGGATATTCGCGCGCGACAGAAATAACTTGGTTTGATATTTTCTGAGGCCCACCATGCACCAGTATACCGCGAGGCATTTCGCCAGTTTCTTCATAAAATAGATTCATATACCGCCTGAGTTGTACAATATCATCATTAACAGGCGCATGTTGTTTGCATTCAACTATCACTGCCCTGTTTTCTTTATCCATCAGTAATACATCAAGCCGTTTACTATTTTGGAAAACGCGTTCACGGGTTTTCAAGTGAGGGTGTGGGAGAAAGCCGTCTTCTAAATGATTAGGGTAATTTGCAATATAATCTGCAAGAGTACTTTCATACCGAAATTTTCCGAGTAGGCTTACCCAATTTTCTGGATTATTCATCACCGCCTTCAAATCTTCAAGTGATAGTGACCGTATTTGAGAAACAGTGGGCCTAAGTTCACCAATAGAAAATGTTGAATCTTGTGGCATCTGTACAACCAAATCTTGATTGCTAGGACCAACCATTAAATCCCAACGAACTTCTACTCGCCTACCCATTTGGCCTTCGGGATACTCTATTCCAATTGGGACTAAAGGATTCCATAAATCATCATCTATCAATTTATATGTAATTTGGCCTAAGCGGCCAATGCGATGCCCTTTAAGAGCAACAACTACATAATCTCCAACTTGCATTTCTTTCAAGGCGTTACGTGCGGCACTCCATCCCCTACCACCTTTAGTTTTGCCATCAAGTTTATACCCCCATTGCGCAGCCCAACCCACGGCTACACATTGATTTTTATACCAACGTTGCCACATACCGGGAAACTTATCTTCTTGACAAGTAATTTTCCAAAGTATACTCATTTGTACCTCACGTAAACGGCTAACGATTAGATAAGCTGCGTTACGGGATATGCAAGTGAACACATGCTCACCCAGAAGGCCAATAGCAGGGGGACCTAATCGTTTCGTTCTGTAGTAACGTCAGCTTCATCTCTGGTTGAGCGTACTTGCAAAGTGAC
>JADHXE010000179.1 GCA_016783125.1 Anaerolineales bacterium | reverse complement strand
AACGGATTTGCGCCATATATGGGAAAAAGTCATCACTGCTTACCCTATATGGCGGATTTCCGTACTACTCCCCTGAATTTGGGGCACTAATACTTTCGAGTTATGCGAAAGTAGAGTGTCCCGCCTTACGTGGATAGCCCATCGGAACAAATCGAACGTACCCATGAAGCTTCTCTGGAAATCCTGGAAAGTGTTGGTTTACTGGTACACAACGAGAAAGCGCGCAGTTACTTCGCTAAACATGGATGTCTGGTTGACGCCGAAACATCCGTTGTCCAGTTTCCCCCCTCAGTGATCGAGGACTTCCGCAAGGCCATCCCCCCATCTTTTACGTTTCGCGGGCGCGACCCGATTTATGATCGTACCATTCCCGAACAGGGTCCCGTAATCGTCACTGGCAGTTCCGCGCCAGACTTGATCGATCCGGTCACTGGAAAGGAGCGGCGTTCAACCTCCGCTGACATTGCCCGCATTGCCCACCTGATCAACGAGCTGCCGGGATACGACGTCTTTTCGATCTCCACCCTGGCCGATGATGCCTCTGAAGACTACTTCACCCTGGCGCGCCTCTACCCGGCTTTGAAGAACTGCCTCAAGCCGGTGCGCAGTACAGCTACGGATATCGACGATGCTGAGAAAGTTCTCCGCCTGGGCTATCTGATCGCTGGGGGTGAGGCGGCTTACCGTGAGCGGCCCTTTATTACCCATCACTTCTGCCCGGTGGTTTCCCCGCTGGCCATGGATTATGACTCGACCGAGTTGTTGATCTTCTTCGTCGAGCAGGGTTTGCCGGTATACCCCAGCATCGTTCCCAACGCCGGGTTGACATCTCCGATGACGCTGGCCGGAACGCTGGCCCTGGGCAATGCTGAGTTCCTGGCCGCGGCTGTGCTGATGCAGATGGTGAAGCCGGAAACACCCTTGATCTACAGCACTTTACCCACCGTAGCAGATATGCGCACCGGTGCTTACGTCTCGGGCGGGATCGAGTGCGGTATGCTGCACATGGCTTGCGCGCAGATGGCGCAATTCTACAACGTGCCCAGCGGCGGCTATATCGGTTTGACAAATGCCAAGATCAATGATGCTCAATCCGGCTTCGAGACGGGTATGTCTACGTTGGCTGGATTGCTGGCCGGAGCGGATATGCTCAATATGGGCGGATTATTGGACGCTTTGAAGGCATTCGATTTTGCCAAAGCGATCATCGATGATGAAATCGCCCAGATGCTGAAGCGCGTCAAACGCGGCTTCGAGTTCAGCGAAGAGAACCTGGCGCTCGATGTCATTGGAGAGATTGGCCCAGGCGGTACTTATATGATGCACGATCACACGGTGGAGTGGATGAGAAGAACCGCTTTGCTGCCGAAGATTGCAGAACGTGATACGCGCGCCCTGTGGGAGCAAGACGGTTCTCTCGATGCCCAGGCACGCGCCATGGATGAACTGCGCCAAATCCTGGGCCGTCAAAATCAGGCTGCCTTCTCCCCTGAAATAGAGGCTAGAATTAGGGCTGAATTTCCTGAAATGCCCCCAGGCGATTCGAAACTGCCTGAAGGTTGGTGAGCAACTAGACAACTGAGGTGACAGTCACTTCCCAAGTGACTGTCACCTCAGTTTTTCACAAAATCCCCAAACTTATGCAGTTCAGACTGGCGGAGCGGCCCAACGAAGATCGGGTTAGTGATCGCTAATGTCTGCCCCTCCAAATTGGATACTTCGAGGCGGTACCATGCCGAATGGGTTGGATCAGCCTGATCTGTGAATCGTACTTGGATTTTTTCCCTATTTGACGGTTGTGTCGCGATAAACTCGCCATTTCTGACCAGCTGGGCTTGGGTTGCTGTGAGGCTGGATGAAATTGTGGCTGTGAATTCGATCTCACCTTGCGTTTCTCCAATGTCAGCGCCAATTCCATAGATTTGCCCATTGATTTCTGCCTCGAAATCCACCTGCGGGCCTCGGCTTACGTAAGCCCGGTGCTTTTGCAGCCCATCCAATATTCCCTCCACAGAGAGCGTTTCAGCATAGACATAAGTAGCGGGATAGCCCAGCCGCTCTCCTGGTTTGCCTTCTTCAGGCCGGGGGGGGAAATGATAATCGCTTCCACCAATAGCTGTAATCCTATGACCGGCGTTGAGCCAGTTGGTCCACAACGCGACTGCCCGAGGGTTAGCCTGCGCGTTGTCTGGAAGAAAATAGAGATCGTTCCAAATTTCCAGGCAGTGAACGTAATGCAGGTCGGTGTCATTATATAGCCATTCCCAGGGATAGAGGTGGGGGTGATTAATTGAATTCAACAGCCCCTCTGCCGAAGTCTGACGCATCAACTCACTCATCGTCCGGTACTTGGCCGATAGCGAAAACCCTCTCTGGCTCATGCTGACGCCGTCCATCCATTCATGCCAACCATCCATACCGAAAACGTTGAAGTGCCCCTTGTCGAGGGTGATCTCTATACCTGGAATGACGAGGAAATCCAAATCTTCTTTGAGTTCGGAAAACCCTGCGATGGTATTGTGATCGGAAATGGCGATGAAGTCCAGCCCCTCAGCTTTGGCTATTTCCGCCACCAGGAAGGGAGGATAATCCCCATCCGAAGCGGTCGTGTGGACATGAAAGTCACCGCTATACCAGCCGGGGTTGGGGTTGAATATCTTCGAAAAATTATAATGGGGCATAGCAGAAGGGGATAACCCGAAAAAAAGGGGTGTGGGGCTTGCCGCCGTAGGTGTCCCTTTGGGAGCAGGCCCCTCACCTCTTTTTTTGGAAATACTTTTATACCAAAAGCTCGCGCACCGTATCTACCGCGGCGCCGGCATCGGGGGCATATCTATCGGCGCCGATCTCCTCGGCAAATTTGGATGTCACGGGAGCGCCACCGATGATGACTTTGACTTTGTCGCGAATGCCGGCCTCCTTCAAGGCGGTGATTGTCGATTTCATGGAAGGCATAGTGGTGGTCAGCATAGCGGACATACCGATAATGTCAGCGCCTTCATCGCGCACGGCTGCTACGAATTGCTCAGGCTTGACATCGGTGCCCAGGTCAACAATATCGAATCCAGCACCCTGTAGCATCATGCTCACCAGGTTCTTGCCAATATCGTGAAGGTCTCCGGTTACGGTGCCAAGGATGATCTTGCCCATCGATGCCGCACCAGACTCGGCCAAGAGCGGACGCAGCACTTCCAGTCCGGCGTGCATGGCTCTGGCGCACATCAACACCTCGGGGATGAATAATTCCCCAGATTTGAAGTCACGCCCCACGATTTCCATCCCGGCGACCAGGCCGTTGTTGAGAATATCTTGTGCCCCCATCCCTTCGTCAAGGGCTGTTTTTGTGGCAGCTTCTACCTCACTGAATTTGCCATCATAGAGATCTTTTTGCATTTGTTCGAAGTTGTTTGACATGGTTCTTTTACCTTTCTTCTTGATTGTAGAAAATGATTGGAAGTGTCCGTGTTGCGTATTGCGTATTTCGTATTCACTCTCCACCCCCCTCCAACTCCCCCCGCCACGGGGGGAGAGTTCTTTGGCTTCCCCCCGTGGCGGGGGGATTGAGGGGGGTAAACACTTACTTCTCCAGCGATTTTAGAGCTTTGCTGACAAATTCATCCAATTCCTTGCCCAGGTCTTCAGGTAGGGGGTTGGGTTGATGTTCTTTTATAATTATCAGAGCTTTCTCTTTAGCCCGATCTACAAGGGTCGTAGAGCCGCCCTCTTCCCAGGACTCTCTGGAATTGTGATACAACAATTTGGTTTCGAAGCGTTCACTCCTGAGGAATTTATAAGTGTGCATATCAGCAACAAAGTTTCCTCCTGGGCCGACGCGGTCGATAACTTCTGCTGCCAGGTGCTCCTCGTTGATCTCAAATCCCTCTACGGCTCGGAAGGCAATGCGGTTGATTTCATCGTCGATCACTAATTGCTCTTGGCTGATCACCAGACTCTGCTGCATCATGCCCGCGCCGACTAAGACATTGGCCCCGGACAGGGCAGCCATCGTATTCATGTAGGTGCGTTCCAGAATAGATTGACCATCGTGGCTCATCGAATCGCTCCAGGGGCCGTGCAGGCTGACCGGCACATTGTAAAAGCGGGCCATCTGAGCTCCAGCGGAGGCCATCATGCCCAATTCAACCGACCCCGCCATGCTGAAACCGGTGCGCATATCCATAGCCATTGGGCGGGCGGCGTACTGCAGCGGCGCGCCGGGGTTGGCTAATTGGGAGATGACCACGCCAGCCAGGAATTCTGTGTTGAGCAATTGCAGGTTGCCAGCCATGGTCATGGGACCGGTGCCCCCGGCGATGGGCATCACGCACACATCCAGGGGAATGCCGTATTCCCCGCACAGCCATAGCGCGTCCACAGTCACATCCAGGAATTTGAGCGGACTGATGGGCGCCTCCAACAGGCTGACGATGGGACGTTCTTTGAGTTCTTTTTTGCCGCCGGCGACGATGGCAGCCATCTCGAACATCAGCTTGAGGGACTCGCCGGTGAAGGCGCGCAGGTGAATGGGCTTGTCGGTATTTCCGAAAGCTTCGCGCAGCATCAGGATATCGCGGCCGATAACGGGCATATCCTGCCCGAAGACCGGGGCAATGAAACTGATGCCCTCGAGCGCATCCATCAATTTATAGTATTCCTTGACATCCGCATGCAGCAACGGACGGAACTCGCCTGTCTCCAGGTCGATGGTGAAGTCTGCGCCGCCGCCATTACGGGAGTAGGGACGACCGCCGGGAATCAGAGGACAGTCCTTCTCCGGATTGCGCGCCGCCAGGGTGAACCGATCCGGGACGGTTTCCAGGGCGCGGGTGACCAACTTGCGCGGGATCCTGGCCCTTTTTGTCTGGTAATCTACCTTGGCGCCGTGTTTCTCGAGGAATTCCAATCCTTCCTGGTGATCCACCATGATGCCGGTGTTCTCCAGCAGGCTCATCGATCCCTCGTTGATCTCCTCGATCTGCGCATCGCTGAGATATTTGAGATAAGGTTTTAGGGTTTTCATATATTTTTCTCCTGATAGGTGTCTTTGGAAACTATTTACCATCGAACGGATTTGCCCGAAAAAATGTAATGGTCAACGGGACGATAGACAGCCGCAGACTTCCGCACCCCGGCGTCCGCCCGGACATGAAGTGTCCGGGCTAGGAAACGCCGCCCCATGAATGGGGCTTGTGGGCCATGTGACGTTCGAAAAAGCCCGATTTTACTAGCCCGGAAATTTCCCGAAGGGACGCAAAGCGTCTCCGAGCGGATGCCGGGGTGAGAGCGCACTCCGTTGTCCATCATCATTCTGACTAATACACCTTTTTTCGGGATTTCTTGTAATGGTCAACATGATCATGAACAGTCTTGTCATTCTGAGCGCAGCGAAGAATCCCTACGGAGCGCGATGAATTCGAACCCGCATAGGCAACAATTAACGTGCTCATCAGGGATTCTTCGTCGCTGCGCTCCTCAGAATGACAAAACAAAGCGTAACTTATCCTTCTGACCATTACATTTTTTCGGGATTTCTCTTTATATTTCCAACGGGGCAATCTCAGTGACAAACCTGAAACGGTCACCCCGGTATAGATCTTTGCCATACTCGATCGGCTGCTCGTTTTGATCGAAGGATAGCCGGCGTTGCAGCATCAGCGCAGCCCCCGGAAGGACATGCAGTATCTCAGCTTCATAATCTAAGGCAATCACCGGCTCTAAGCTCTGACGGGCGCGCGTGATTGTAACCCCGTATTCTGTTTCCATGACCTCATACAAGGAACGTTTGGAGAGGTCATGGCGCTCAAATTGGGGAAAACGATGGGCCGGTATGGTGAGTCTTTCGAGCAATACCGGCGCTTGGTTAATTAGCCTTAAACGAAAGATGCTGTAAACCAGGTCTGATGAAGAAAGCCCCAGCGCGTCAGCCACAGATTTCTCGGCGCTCTGCTTTTTAAATTTAACAATTTCAGCGCCGGGAACATATCCGCGGCGCTGCATGTTCTTTGTGAAGGAAATGACGACTTCTGCCCGCTGCTCGATTTTTGGCTCAGATACGAAAGTGCCCGCCCCCTGGCGACGGGTCAGCAGCCCCTGCAGTTCGAGCTTTTTGAGGGCGCGCCGCAAAGTTTGCCGATTCACGCCGAATTTTTCGCTCAGTTCGCGTTCCGGCGGCAAACGGTCCCCGGGACTCAAATCACCTGATTCAATCTGATCCAACAGATTTTCGGCAATTTGTACATATACGGGTTTTGAAGTTTCGTCGCGGTTTGATGATTTTTTCATGGTTCCCCCGCGGGGAGGAGTGGGTGGCTCAATCGCCAGATTGGTGTATACCAATCTGGCGAAAGAATACCACTTAAAAAGTTGTATGTCAATCATGAGATTACCCGAAAAAAAGGGGTGTTAGGCGTGCGCGCTTTGCGTCCCTTCGGGAGCACGCCCCACCCCCTTTTTTCGGAAATCCTTATGCGCACACCGTTCTCTTTAATTGCCCCCAGTTGTCCTGGTTCTCGAGCCACCTCAAAAACCGGATGCCGTGCTGCAGATAGGTCAGATATTCGTGAGGGTTTACCTCGGTGCTGTAAAAATCCCCGATGCTCCAATTCAAGACATAAATATTGCTGGCGCCAATCAGGTAGGGAAGGAATTTAAGTTCAACATCGCCCAATAGCCCGACGTCTGGCGTGTCTCGGAGTATATTTTGGTAAGCGTCCAAAAACAGGGCAACTTTGTTCAATTGAAGATCGCCATCCTGTTTCCCTTCCCACGCGACACAGAAATAAGTCATCGCCAGGGCGACGTCGAAACAGCGCACATCCACTTTTGACCAGTCAAAGTCGAATAATCCTGTTATCTCGCCATTTTGGAATTTCAGGTTGCCGGGGTGGTAGTCACAGTGGATCACCAGTTGGATTAACTCCTTGTATTCATCCTTTTCCATTACACGCTGGATGCGCTGGATAGTTTCCTGAATGAGGTTGATGTTTTTTACGAAATACGCATCGAACACCGTTTTGCCAGCTTTCTGTGCGCAACCTTCCACAGTTTGAGCTATTCCTGGTAAGAGATCGATGATCTTGGCTTCGTATCTCCTTCCCTTGGGGATGAAGCCGAAAACGGCATTGTGGAATCGCGCTAGAACAGCAGCGGCTGCTTTCAGGTCTTCATCGCTGCAGTTGGGATCGACCCAGGTGTACCTGTCATCCCCCGTGAGGAAGTCGAAGATGGCATAAAAAACATTTCCCCCACTCTCAGATCGTTTGATATAAGTCTTTCCATCCCTGGTGGGGATGACTCTGGCCACGAGGCGGAAGTTCTCCTTTGTCAAATGATTGATAACTGAATGCTCGAAGGTTATCTTTTCTTCTTTTATCCCCTGCTTATATCTTCTGAGGAAATACTTCTTATTCTTGCCATTACTCTTTATTTCTATGATATAGCGTAACTGCCCAACCAAGGAACGGATTATCCCGAAAAAAGGGTGTGCGCAGGGAGAGCCGCTCCCTGCGCACACCCTTTTTTCGTAAGCTTCCCTGTCTGGCTTAGTAGTTATGATATAGCTTACGTTGACATATCCTAAATTAAGTTGTTCATAATCTACCAGTTCCCCAAGATCATAATGAATCGAGATGATGGCTTTTAGTTGCAATGCCTGAGTAGGGTTAGTCATTGGGGTCGGTGTTTCGGCCTACGATGCCGCCGATGGCTTGATGCCCATGGCCGATTACAATGAAAGCGTGTGGGTCTACATCCGTCACCACGGATCTGAGGATATTTACGTCAGGCCGATTGAGCGTGCAAAATAAGACGGTGTGTTTTGAGGCGGTGAACATGCCGCGCGCAGGCCAGGCAGTGATACCCAATTGCAGACGCGCGAATAATGTGTGAGACACATCCTCTGGGCGGTCGGTGACGATCAAGGCTGTTCGCACAACACTGGGGCCTTCCAGTACGTTATCTGTAGCCACTCCCCAAATGAACAGAGTGACCAGCGCGTACAGGGCCATCTTCCAACCAAACACTAAGCCAGCCACCAGCACTACGCCGCCATCGGTGAACATGAAAACTTGACTGAGTGGAATCCCCGTTCTCAGTTGCAGTACGCGGCCCACGATACCCGTACCCCCGGAGGTGCCTCGCCCTCGATAGATCAGCCCAGTACCTAATCCACCCAACACGCCGCCGTACAGAGCGTTGAGCATCAGATCGTCTGTCAGCCCCTCGGCAGGCAGCCAGTGCGCCAGCGCGTCTACCCCCAGGCTGTACAGGATAACGACGTACACAGTACGTACCAGAAAGCGATATCGCCCCAGATGTCGAAAGCCCAGCGCCAGCAAGGGAATGTTCAGAACCAACATCACCAACCCGATAGGCCATCCGGTGAACGCATTGATGATGATGGCAGTGCCCGATACGCCCCCCGGCGCAAGATTCACTGGAGCCAAGAAGAAATTCACGTTGAAAGCCAGCATCAGAGCGCCAATGGTCAGCAATAGGAAATTTTGCAATGTGAAGCGCAGGTTATATCGTGCAGATAGGTTTCGAAGTTTTTGTATCATTGTATTTGGTAACTACTCAAGCCATAAGGAGAGGTACCCTTTTTTTAGGAACTTATCAATTGAGACCTTGCTTTTGCTTATCCGGGAAGTACCAGGAAGTAAGGAGTAGGGAGTAGGTGTATTTCCCATACTTCTTACTCCTTTACTCCCTCGTTACTTTTTGGTTCCGGCTCGTCCGGATTAGGCTTGATTTACTTGAAATCCCTGCAATCCGGGCGCAAAGGCTTCTTCGGTTACAAAGCGAAAACGGTCACCCCGGTACAGATCCTTGCCGTATTCTACACAGCGTTCGTTTTGGTCAAAAGCCAGGCGTCGTACCAGCATCAGTGGAGCGCCCGCTTCAATTCCCAGCAACTCGGCTTCGTATTCCGTGGCGATGGCTGGCTCGAAGCTGCGCCGGGCTTTGATCATCGATACGCCATATTCGGCTTCCATGATTTCGTACGTCGAGTGGTTGGTCAGGTCATGGCGTTCCAAATCAGGAAAGACGTGAACGGGCATCCAAAATTCTTCTAACATAACCGGTTCCTGGTTGATCAGGCGTAATCGGTGACCGTAATAAACCGGTGTGAGGACAGGCATTTCCATTCGCCTGGCGATAGCGGCTTCAACGGGGCGCTGTTCGAAAGTGATTACCTGGGCGCCAGGAGCGTAGCCTCTCCGTTCCATCCCTCTGGAAAAGCCTACCAATCCCCCCGTCTGCCGCTCGATCTTGGGTTCGGCGACGAAATTGCCTTTCCCATGTTGTCGAATGATCAACCCTAGCGTTTCTAGCCTACCCAGCGCTCGCCGCAGTGTCAGACGGTTGACCTCAAATAACTCACTTAGCTTGCGTTCTGGCGGCAAGCGAGTACCAGGCGCCAACTCACCTGACTCGATTTGATCTAGCAGACTGTCGGCTATTTGGATATATCGAGGGAGATCAGCTTTATATGCCATGTTAGATTGAAAGGAAAGAATAACCAAAGTATGATTCTTTGGGAATCGCCGGGGAAGTTTCCAGGTTTGGGGGTGTGGGGCGTGCTCAGCACGCCCC
>JADHXE010000178.1 GCA_016783125.1 Anaerolineales bacterium | reverse complement strand
GGGCGAATGCCCTGCCCGCACCCCCCAATTTCGGAGCTTTTTCTTGTAAGTTGACATTGTCAAGGTAGTTAAATCTTGATTCCTTGGAGAATAATCTATGTATGAGGTAACAATGCCTAAGCTGGGTATGGCCATGGAAGAAGGGGAAATCGTTGAATGGCATGTAGAGGAGGGCGATTATATCGAAGAGGGGGATATTGTGATCACGATCATGACAGATAAAGCTTCCGTGGAGATTGAATCGCCTATTACTGGTCTCTTGAAAGATATCCAAAAAGGAGCCAATGAAGTTGTGCCGGTCGGTGAGGTTATCGCATTAGTGGATCTGGATGCAACTCCTTAACTTTGGGCATAGCTTAGGAGATTTGACATGAGCATGGACAAACCTGGCGAACTAAGCCCTCAAGGTGTACCGGTTGTGGAGCGTATTCCTCTCAGGGGGATTGCGCGTTTCACTGCCCAGACTATGCTCAAGAGCCATCTTGAATATGCTGAACTTACATCAATGGTGGAAACGGACTTCACCAAATTGATTTATTTTCGCGAGCAGCTTATCGGAGATACTGAGCATAGCAAAGATCGAATTTCTATTACCCATATCGTGATCAAAGCAATCGCCGTGGCCTTGCAAGATCATCCACTGCTGAATGCAATTCTGGTAGAGAATGAAATCAAGATCTTGGAGGAGATCAATATCGGCATTGCCGTTGCCATGGAGAATGGACAGTTGGTTGTGCCAATCATCCGTAACGCTGACAAAAAATCGCTGTTAGATATTGCCAAAGAGTCTAATCTCTTGATGGGAAAGGCTCGTGCGGGCCAGATTGGGTTGGAAGATGTCGAAGGAGGTACATTTACCTTCTCTAACTTTGGCATGTTGAAAGGTGGGGGCGATATCACCACGCCGATCATATTACCGCCTCAGAGCGCCATTCTGGCGATGGGGCGGATTGTGTCCAAACCGGTTGTTTTGAATGAAGAGATTGTTATCCGCCAAATGGCATGGCTCAGCCTGACTTGCGATCATCGCATTATCAACGGTGTGCAAGCTGCTGATTTTAATCACGTATTGAATGAACTAATCCAAAATCCTGCTCGGTTGCAATGATTTATTTTCGATGAGGAGGACACCCCTTGACTACCCTCGCTGATACGACATTCGAAAGCCTTCAGGCTGGCATGGTGTTCAAACATTTGGAGCATGGTGAACAAGTGATCCTGGACCTGGGGCGAAATAAGCTAGGCCCGGTGATAGAGTTCCATAACAGCAGTATTTATAATGGCAAGCCACCTCAACTTGAAGGTGAAGATGGAGACGGAGATGGAGAGTTAAACATTTTTCAAGCGATTGCCCAAAACATCTTTCCTTATGGCGCCGAAGGGTGGGAATACCTTGGTATGATCGATGATGTTGTTGTTGCTGATAGGGGTTGGCAATGGCTTGAAGAACCCTGCCCCCACTGCGGGCATGTGCATCGCTTGCTTATCCCGGACAAACGCCCTGAACACAAACGGTGCCGAAAGTGCGGCTGGCATCCGTCAGCCCAATGACTAATAGAAATGGGTGTGTTTCATTTCATTTGAAGGCCGCGTGGCATATTTCGTATAGCGTATTGCGTATTGGGAGAGCGTTACGGAATACGCAATCCGGAATACGGATGCCTGCGTTCGGCGCATCAGCTCATTTGAAACACACCCAATAGAGATGTATTTGCCAAGGTGACAGTTACTCGCAGTGACTGTCACTTCTAGAATTAAGGAGGTGTACCAATGACAAACTCAACACTCAAACCAAAATTACGGCTGCTGTCCGATGAAGGCATGGCCAAGATCCACCAACAGTCGTTGGAAGTGTTGGAAAATGTGGGCATGAATATCAACCATAAAAGATCGCTGGAAGTTTTGGGCGAAGCCGGCGCCAAGATGGAAAAAGACAGCACCCGTGTGCGATTTCCAAAGAAGTTGGTGGAGGATAGTCTCAAACTCGTGCCTGATCGGGTAGTTTACGGGGCACGTGATCCTGAACACGACCTGGTGGCTGAGATCGGCGGTGATTTTCACACCCGGCCGCTGACCGGCGGTGAAGGCTATATCGACCTGGAAACTCAAGAATGGCGCAAGGTACTCACCAAAGATCTCGTCGAGTGGATCACGCTAGCTGACGGCCTGGAAAACGTGGACTACGTGGCCTCTATTTATCCAGATGACATGAACCTGGCCACTCGCGATGTCTATATTTTACGAATGATGTTGGAATACAGCGTCAAACACCTGGAAGTGCAGCCCTATACCGGGACAGGTGTCAGATATATGGTCGAGATGATCAAAGCTGTTCAAGGGGGCTCCGATGAAGTCAAAAAGCGGCCCTTGTTGAGTGTGCTGACCTCCGCGCTGACACCCTTACAGTTTTTGCCTTATGCACTGGATATCCTTTTCACCGTTGGCCCACTGAATATCCCCATTGAGATGAACACCATGCCCATAGCGGGTGCAACTGCCCCGATGAGTCCGGCTGGTACGTTATTGTTGGCAAATGCTGAGATGCTGGCCGGGATCACCATTGCTCAAAGCGCTTTCCCGGGGATGCCTTTGATGTACGCCGTCCGCAACCTGATGCTGGACGCCTGGACAGGCCTATCTTTGCAGGGCCGCGTAGAGACATCCATGATTGCTGGCGCAATGGCCCAAATGTGTGCCGAGCTTTATAAAATGCCATCTAACCTCTTTGGCGCCGTTTCTGACGCCATGGTCACTGATGCACAATCGATTATGGAGCGTACCATCAAGGTTTTATTGCCGGCCTTAGCCGGCACCAACGTGATCGCAGGTTTAGGTCACATGGAACATTGTTACACTTACGACCCGGTTCAATTGGTGCTGGACGATGATCTGATTGGCATGGTGCGCCGGATCATGCGCGGCATCGAAATCAACGATGATGTCCTCGGCCTGGATGCCATCCTGCGGGTTGGGCCTGGCGGGAATTTCCTGACCGATGATCACACCCTGAAATATTTCAAGACGGAATACTTCACTCCTAAATCGACTAACCGATGGGTGCGCAATGTCTGGAAGAGCAAGGGTGAGAAGGATGCTAATGAGTTGGCCCGCGAGCGCGCCCGAAAAATCCTGGCGGAACATCGTGTGGAGCCGCTTGATCCCAAATTGCTGGCTGAATTAGATAAGATCGTGGCTGCGGCCGACAAAGCAGCTGCCGACGGAGAACTTACCCACGCCCATGGCGGCGGTTCGATTGGCTCTCTCGTAGAACAATACATAACCGAGGGAAAGTGATCGAGAAGGAGAACACTCATGGATAGCCTAGAAAAAACTTTTCAATTCGTTGTAGAAGGACATTGGAAAGAGATGCCTGATCTGGCAAAAGAAGCGCTGGATGCTGGCAATCAGTCTGGTGATATTCTAAAAGCCCTGGTTAGCGGGATGGATACTGTCAGTGAAGAGTGGCGGGTAGGGAATATGTTCATCCCCGAGGTATTGATCTCCGCTAAGGCGATGCACGCCGGGATGGATATAATCCGCCCTCATTTGTCAGCAGCGGATGTCAAACTACGCGGCGTTGTTGTCATCGGCACAGTCCAAGGCGATCTTCACGATATCGGTAAAAGCCTTGTGGGTATGATGATGGAGGGAGGCGGTTTCCAGGTGTATGATTTGGGGGTGGATGTCTCAGCAGCCAAATTTGTTGAAGCCGTCAAAGAGCATGAACCTGATATCGTAGGGATGTCATCTTTATTGACAACTACGCTGCCCTTTATGCGCGATACTATCCGTTCGTTAGAAGAAGCTGGTTTGCGCGATTCGATAAAAATACTTATCGGTGGCGCGCCGGTTACGCCAGAATTCGCCGAATCGATCGGTGCGGATGGCTACGCGCCCGATGGCGCCACAGCTGTGGACATGGCGCATGAACTTGTAGGATAAAATCGAAAGCTAACCCAGAAGAAAAACCACCGAAAAGTAATCATTCACCCCCTGGGCTAAAACCCGAAAGGTTTCCAAAAACACCTTTGAGAACCATGATTTTGGGCAGCAAAAGGGCCATTTCCGACTCGAATCCTGAGAAAACCTTTCGGGTTTCTCTTCAACTTATGTTGGGAGGCAAGGAGATAAAGAATTGAAACTAACGCTCGGCATCGACGCTGGCGGAACATATACAGATGCAATTCTAATGGATCAGGTGCGCGGCGAGGTGAAATATAAGGCTAAAGCTCTCACGACGCCGCACGACTTGTCCCTTGGTATTTCCCAGGCAATTGAATATCTTCAGGAAAAAGGGGAGCCTCGAAAGACTTCGAAAATCTTCCAGCAAATAGAATTAATCTCTATTTCCACTACGCTGGCCACGAATGCGGTTGTGGAGGGTCATGGCGGCAGGGTGGGGTTGCTGCTCATCGGTTACGATGAAGATATCCTGCAGCGGAATGGCTTCATGAATCGTCTCCCCGTTGAGGGGATTTCTTTTGTGCCTGGCGGGCATGATGTCAAGGGGGAAGAAGTGTGTTCTCTAGACGAGAAATTGGCCTATCAAGCAATCCTTGACTTACGAGATCAGGTAGATGCCTTCGCCGTGTCTGGCTATTTCAGTGTGATGAATCCAGAGCATGAATTACGCCTCCGCCGGATGATCACTGAGTTAACGTCCGTGCCAATTGTCTACGGCCACGAGTTGAGCAGCAAACTCAACGCTTTGAAACGAGTCTCTACAGTTGTGCTCAATGCCCGCTTGTTGCCAGTCATTCAGCGTTTATTGGATTCGGTCGAACAGGTGTTGTTAGCGCGGGGAATTGAGGCCCCGCTGATGATGGTCAAAGGAGATGGCTCGTTGATCAACGCGAAGACCGCCCGCCAGCGCCCGGTTGAAACCATTCTATCGGGGCCGGCGGCCAGCGCGATTGGCGGTCAATTCCTTGCCGGAGAAAATAGCGCTATTGTGGTGGATATGGGTGGCACGACTACCGATATTGCTGTGCTCAAGGATGGACAACCGTGGACCAATCCAGCTGGGGCAACGGTCGGTGGTTGGCAAACCAGCATCCAGGCCGTGGATTTGCGCACCATTGGCCTGGGAGGGGATAGCCACATCTGGGTAGAACGAGACAAAACCTTGCATGTTGGACCGCAGAAAGCTATTCCCCTCTGCCGCCTGGGTGAGGACTGGCCTGAAATCCTGCGGGATTTGGAAAGCGCGCTGTATAGTCATGAGGGTGAATATGGATCTCGGCCTACAGATTTCTTAGTGATAATTCATTCGGCTGATGGTTTGCCTTTGACGGAGTCAGAAGAAGCATTGCTCCAGGTGCTTGGTGATGGTCCGTTGACTCCCTCGCGGTTGGATTCCGCTTTGAAACATTATACTGTTCCCAGTGAACGCCTGGAAGCCTTGGGCATCATACGAAGAGCGGGTTTGACCCCCACCGATATTCTATGGTCAGAGTCTAGCAAAATCGGCGGCAACGGTTCAGCAGCTCGAGTTGGCGCCCAAGTCGTTGCCAGGCAGTTGGGTATCTCGGTTGAGGAGCTTACTCAAATGGTAGTGAGTCAAGTTGAAAACAAAGTGGCTCAAGAGATGTTGGATAAACTCGTAATCGATGAAACGGGCCATAGCTTGTTGCCCATCCCCAACGCCTGGGGGCATCTCTTAGAGAGCGCTTTAGGGAGTAAACCCTCGGGGACAGTAAAGTGTCAAATCGAAGTGACCCACCCTATCGTGGCGATTGGAGCTCCTGTAGGGGCTTTTATTCCCCAAGTTGCCAAGAAGCTGCATACTCGATGTATCATTCCCCCCCACGCTGAAGTTGGTAACGCAGTGGGCGCGGCGGTTGCCAGCGTCACCCACACGGTAGAGGTGCTGGTGCAGCCGCATATTTTGGGGGCAGGCACGGTTGAGTATCTGATTCATTCACCGCAAAGTAGAGAGCGGGCCGGGGCCTCCTTCCCCAAGGCTGTCAAACGTGCCGAGCAGATCGCCACAGAAATCGCCCGTAGATTTTTGTACAAGGCTGGGGCTAAGCAAGTCTCAGTTAGCGTTGATCGTAAAGAAATCTCACTAGGGAAATTATCTGAAATGACGGTCAGGGCTTGCGCTACCGGCCGTCCAAATAGATAAAGACACAAACACCCGGAGTGTGATATGGGAAGTGAACTATTCGATCTGTTTGGCAAAGTAGCCTTGATCACAGGGGTTTAGGATCCATAAAAATATAACTTCCCGCGCCTCTGTCTTTGCGAGGCAGCTTCGCTTTGAGTGCCTCGGCATCGCCGAAGCAATCTCCTCGACAGTGGGGGAGACTGCTTCGTAAAAACGCTCGCAGTGACAAGTTTGGAATTGTTTTCTAATTCTAATGGAATTTGTGGTTTTTGGCAAAAACCGAATTTTTGGGCTAAATTTGATGCATTTTGAGCTGTTTTTTCGACAAAATTGTATTAGGCAACAACACCTTGAACACTAACAGTTGACTACATGAGCCAAATGCGTTTGGCGAATTCGTTGGGAGACAACCCTGGAATGTCAAGGCCCTGATGCGGGCGGTCATTGTACTCATCTAAAAATTGCCCGATCAGTTCAGCCAGTTCTTGGTCGTCTCGCCAAACTTTGTCTTTCAGCCACTCCTTGAGGGTGCGGGCAAAGCGCTCGGCGATCCCATTGGACTGGGGTCTTTGTCGGGCTATCAAGACGTGGATGAACTCTTCGGAGAGCATCAGCATCTTGAAGGCCTTGGCCTTGAAATGGGTGCCCCGGTCGGGAATCAGGAAGCGTAGTTCCGGCGGCAGCAGGGTTTGCAGGGCCTCTACAACCATCTCAGCGGTGACGTTGGGGCCAGTCACAAACAGGGGCAGGCCCAGACACTGCCGGGTGCAGTTGTCGATGACAACCAGGATGGCAATCCAGGCGGTGATGACGGGGAACTGAGAGATACGTTCCCGGAGATTGTTTCGTTTCTCTCGCCAGACCTGGTCTTCCAGTTTTCGGTGCTCAACGGTGCTGCGACGCTGCTCCCGTACACCTTGCCAAAGCTCTTCACGGGCTTGCCTGATATGCCGTTGCTGGCGACGTTCCGGTTTGGAAAGCGAGCGATGGGCTTGTTCTTGGGCTCTGCGGGTCTCTCGAGCCTGCTCCCAGGCCGCATCTTCGAGTTTGCGTTGCTGTCGGACTTGCCGCCGCTGCGCTCGCAGTTGCATTTCTTCCTGCCGGAGGACCCGTTTTTGGGCTTTGGGCGCTTCCTGGTCGGTCGGTTGGGTTGCCGGAAGGTCGGGTTCCGCTTTGTTGACTTGCTTTCGAGAGGCTGCAACAAACTCAAGCATGGCCTCCTCATAGCTCAAGGCCTGATTTTCAAACACCTGACCCGGCCAGGTGCGCTCATCTTTCTCAGTCTGTGAAGGTGCGATTTTCAAGCGGCCTGAAGAACCGCTCACTGCCGGCAGCTTGTCGGCCAACTCGTGTGTGGCTGGTACGAAACACAAGTCAACGTTGACGGTGTGTCCTGGCTCTTCAGCTGTGCGACCGCTTGGCTTCGTCCGATTTTTTTTCGCACCCGTCTCTACGGCACTGGTTCAGTTATATGGGATTACCGCAGTAGTGGTGCGATAGTGGCGCAAATCGCCGGAAATGACTGCCATTGTAAGGAAAATATGCCCGCAAACAGCAATTTCTTCGGGTGGAAGTGTGGCAAAATCCCGTCCATTGGCTTAATCCCACTCAACTGAACCAGTGCCAGGCACTTTTTCACCCCAAAAATTAAAATCCACAAAAAAATCAGAACCAGCAATTTTCCATATTATGTAATCAGGGTGGCGAACTTCAAATTTTCCCGGTATTGGCACATCAAATGTGGCTTCAGTTACCCCTTGCGACACAAGATTTCCATTGACGTAAACATCGGCAGTTACAGGGTGTCCTGTTGTAACATCTATAATCACTGTTATATTTACGGGAATGGTTTCTTCATTTTTGCAAGCGGCCTATACGATCAAGAGAAAAAGCAATCTCCATTTAGTAGCTCTCTTGGACTTGTATGAGTACGTCATAATTCCAACTCTTGTCTAATTTTGAGTGCATCTCTTGGATTCAACGGTTTAATGTGCTCCAAATAGGCTTATTTCGATACTAAGGGGAGAACAAAGGGAACGGCTTTTTGTCCATAACATGAGCAAGTATTGCCCTCCGTCAGGGGATGAAAAAAGCTAGTTCTACCGGATTTTGTGGTTTGAGCCTAAAATCGCATTTTTCAGGCGAAATTTGATGGATTTTCAGGCGTTTTCTCGCAAAAATCAGGTCAAAACAGGTGCTTTTTCACCTTCAAAAGTTAAAACCACAAATTCCGTTAGAAGCAGTAAAAAAAAACTCTATCTAAACTAATTATCCCCACCTGCGTTATAATACCGTCCAGGAGAAATCATGGAAGAACGCATACAAAAAATCATGGCCCGGGCAGGTATCGGTTCCCGGCGGGCCTGCGAAAAAATAATCGAACAAGGGTTGGTCACTGTCAACGGCCAGAGAGTCACCTTGGGCATGAAAGCCGATGCCCAAAAGGATCGCATCGAGGTCAAAGGGGAGCGCACCCGCGCGGCAGAACCATTGGTCTATATCGCCCTGAACAAACCTCGCGGTGTAATCTCGGCGGCCAAATCCCCTGACCCGAGGCCAACCGTACTCAATCTGGTCGATCATCCCGGTCGACTATATCCTGTCGGACGACTGGATATCGAAAGCAAAGGGTTGATTTTACTTACAAATGATGGTGAGTTGGCTAACCGTCTATCGCATCCAAGATTCGGACATGAAAAAGAATACGAAATATTAGTCGCCCAGCGACCTGATAAAAAGCAACTAGCTGCGTGGCAGAACGGTGTCGTCTTAGAAGATGGCTATCGTACAAAACCTGTCAAAGTGTGGGTCACCGGGACGAAAGGTAAAGGCGCCTGGCTGAAAGTGATCTTGAAAGAGGGACGCAAACGTCAAATCCGCGAGATGGGACGACTCACCGGACTACCCATCGTAAAAATCACCCGCGTGCGCATCGGAAGCTTACGCCTGGGAGATCTCAAACCGCGCCAGTGGCGACATCTCACCCTAGATGAGATACAAGAGCTTAAAGGTGGCGGAGGCAAAGAACGTTCTAAAAGCAAGAAATCCCCTAAGAGACAGAGATAGAATTCCTGCGTTGCAAAGGTTGGAGAGTAAATTGTGTTGTCAACACCAGTCCTTGGTACCCACTGTTACGAAAGAGAGTGCAGGGGAGAGGATTAATGGAAACGGCAGCCTGCGTTACTAGGGATTTTCGGTATGAGTTGGTGATGTTGCGAAACTCGCCAACAAACTCGCTGGCGATCAGCTAGGGCACGTCATATTGCGGCTGCGAGGATTGTGGCAGGGGGGGGAATGGTGGGGCGCTCGTTATTTTTCATCCCAGGAGGAGAGAGGGGCATATAATAGGTCTAGCAGGCTGTCGGAGAAGTAAGGATGTCACTGCGAAAGGGCGCAAAATATATCGAAAAAAGCAGCTAATGGCCCTACCAATGATCTAAAACAAGCCGTGGTGAGGCAAATATAGGGCAAATAGCGCAGAAATAGTAG
>JADHXE010000177.1 GCA_016783125.1 Anaerolineales bacterium | reverse complement strand
GGGTTGCTCCGCAACCCGGCACACCCCTTATTTTCAGGCTTTTTCCATCGCCAGTGCGTAAGTCATATAATGTAGAAAGCAATCCTTGTTTCTTCATCGCGGTACTCTTTTCAAGGCATCTCAATCGAGATCACGATTCGATCAACGGTTTCTAAAGCGGCCTCGATATCTCCATCACTGCCAAGATATTCATATTCGACATTTACAAAGATTGTAGCCGCTTCCGTTTCGAAAACCATCACGGCTGGGCGAAAACACAACATCTTTTTGCTCTCGCCCTGGCTGCTGATCAGGGTAGCGAATCTGGCTTCAGAAAATATGTGTCGCGATTGGGATGAATTGTAATATCGCACAATCACACCGGTTTCGCCGCGCGTTTCCAGAAGTACAGTATCCACCGGACAATCTTCCCCAGAACCATCCGTATATCCACAGACTGGGTTTAGATACAAGAGCTCGATCCCATCCGAATTCGAGATAATATACTCAGCACAATCATGCCCTATCTGGGGAGCCATGAGATCGTCGCTGGGCTCAGGTCTGCGGTTTACTTCTTGTATTACCCATTCCGAGGGCAATTCTAGCGAAAATCCATATAATTCAATCTCCCGCTCATCCCATCGAAGAACATCGGGGGTTACCGTAGGAGGAACATCCTCCACAGTGGTCGTCAGTGCTAGCAGAGTCATCACTAATGATTCTACATTTGGGGTCGGTGCAGGCGCATTCGGGGTTGCTAAACCACAACCCAATGAGAATAAAATAACCACTAATAAGCCGACACTGATTACCAAGTTATTTCGTTTATGCTGATCAAGCATGTTGAATACCAATTTTTTTCGTAGGGTGATCGTATCCTCTCAAAAAGCCAGGAAGACTTCCGAAGTTTGATGACGAAAGCCCAATTTATCCCGGACTGCAAAACTTCGGAAGTCTCATGCCCCAAAATATGGAGAAGATACCGGCAATCAAAAAAATACCCACCACAGAGTGAGGGGGGCACCCTGCAGTGGGTATAGACATTATTGCACAAAATACAGCCTATTGCAAGCATCATTTCGAAATAAATGACGAAGAAAGGGTAAAGACACTACCATTCTTTAGGCTCTCTCAAAGCGCATTATGTTTAAAACGATTGTGGGCGCTTCCCCCTCGCGCCCACAATCTTGTTTATAAGAACCCCCGATAATAGCACGCTACCAATCATATATACCTTCATCGAAAAATGGAATAGGCACGCCTCAGAGCAATATAGACAATTGTACTGAGTTCTCCAGGGTACTCCAAAAGGGGCTTGTGCGAGTCAAGATTATCTGCTATGCTGTCAGAAAGTTTCTGCACAAGCTTCGCCCTGGGGACATCAATTTCCCATAATGAATTTGCAAAGCACATAACCCTTACGCAGATTTCTTTTTTCGGATTTTGTGGACTCGAGAGGTAAATGCTTCAGAAATATTTACCAAGGATGTGAAAAAATGTCCCCAGAAATCAGGGTGGCGATCCTCGACGACCATCAAGGCATCATCGACGGCTACTGCTACCGGCTCGAAAAAGATCCAAATATCCAGGTTGTGGCAACACGCGCATATGGTGAAGAACTAGAGCCTATGCTGGCAGAGCAGGCCGTGGACGTACTCTTCCTCGATATCAACGTGCCCACCTCGGCAGACAACTCCAATCCCTACCCCATCCTGCACCTGATCCCCAGGCTGCTGCAACAATATCCCGATTTGAACATCCTGGTGATTTCCATGTACCATCAGGCCTCTTTAGTTAAAAACGTGATGGAAGCCGGAGCCAGCGGCTATGTCATGAAGGACGACCGCCTGACCATCCAGGAACTGGCCGCGGTGGCGCGCACCGTTGCCAGTGGCGGCATCCACCTGAGCCGTGAGGCGCATGATCAGTATCTCAAGAAAATACCCAAAGAGGATAATCTGAGCCCGCGTCAATTGGAAGCCATCTCGCTGTGCGCGGCTTACCCTGAAAAGACCACCGCTGAGATCGCCAAGCTCATGGATGTGGCAAACTCAACTGTGCGCAATCTGCTCTCTGAAGCCTATCTGAGGCTGGAGGCCCCCAACCGTATGGCCGCGGTAGCCAAAGCGCGCCGATTAGGCATCATCGCTCCGGACGAAAACTAATTTCAATAAACCCAATTCAGTTGCCAACCAGCTGACAGTCACATGCACCCTTCGGGAGTGCTTCGCAAAGTGACTGTCAGCTTTTTTGTTTCTTCATCTTTTTATATGTAAGTGGCATGTGAAAACAGTTGAACGATAGTTTTTTTCTCAATGGGCTATAATTACATCACCTCCTTTCAACTCAAACTGATTACCTCTTCCGAGCCCTAAGCATGGAAATAAATAGCAAGCGTTTGTCTCTCTCCCACATTTCTGCCTACCTGCTGGCAATGTTCACATTGGGAATTCTCATCTTATACACAATTGCCAAATTCACCGCCATTCCTTATGCCGGATTCGTCTTGAATCCCTCAAACGGCAGTATTATCCGGGTTTTCGTTGAAGACGCTTCTGGAGCATATCTTCAAGTGGGCGACCAATTGATCCAGGTGGGTTCTTTGCGATGGAGTGATTTCAATGCCAATCGCCGGCTGACCATGTTTGATGATCAAGATGCAGGTCAGGTTGTTGAGATCATAATTCAACGAGGAGCGAGGGAAATAAAAATTCCTTGGGAGTTTCCGGGAATCAATCGGGATGAAATCATCAACAGGATAAGCGGTGTACTAATCCCAGCGTATTTGTTCTGGATTGCTGGCCTTGCATCGATTCTCCTGGTTCGTCCTCGCGATGCGCGCTGGCTGCTGATGTCCGCTTTCTACTTTGTGACCGCCCTTTGGCTTGCCAGCGGAAGTATCTCGGCGTGGCATGTCTGGGAAAGCGCAATCCTGCAAAGAATGGCGATCTGGATGAGTGTGCCAGTGTACCTGCACTTTCACTGGGAATATCCAGAGCCATTTCGGCGAATTTTTACTTGGATATGGTGGTCTATATACCTCAGTGCTGTTGTGATGGCTGGATTAGAGTGGTTTCAAATCTTGCCCAAGAATGCATATTTCTTTGGTTTTTTCTTAGCAGTAATCGGAAGTGTTGTACTACTTGCTGCACATAGTTTGTACCAAGCTAAGCAGCGTCATAATGTAAGAATTCTCGGAATCTCCGTACTCCTTATCATTGCACCTGTAGTTGCCCTTGGTATAACTGGATTACAAAATGCTTTTCCAAGTTTTGGGGGATTAGCCTTTTTGGGGATGCCTCTCTTGCCAGGAGCCTACTTCTATATGATTTACCGCCATCAGGTTGGCGGGCTCAGGGTGCGCGCCAACCGCATCATCGCCATGTATGTGTTCTTTTTGTTGTTTGGCACGCTGGGCGTGCTCCTGATACCAGTGATAATAAGCAATGTCGGCAGACCCAATGCAATCGTTGTCGGCATCCTGGCGTTTATTACTGCGGCGATTCTGGCAGTCAGTTTGTTTCCAAAATTCCAGCGCATCTTCAAAGAACGCATCCTGGGCATTCCACTGGCCCCAACACATATCCTGGATACTTATTCAGACCGCGTCACCACCAGCCTGGATATGAAAAGCCTGACCCAACTGCTGCAAAAGGATATTCTCGCTAGCCTGATGATCCGCCAATCTGCCCTGCTGCGTGCAGATCAGGAACAGCTTTTCACAACGTTGTTTGCCATGGGGGTTACGGAAGATCAATGCCCCACGGCTAATACGCTGCCAACCTTGCTCGACTTAGCGGGAGATTATTTACCTGCTGCAATGGATGCTTCGAAAATTCCGGCCTGGATACAGTTGATCCTTCCGCTCTCCGTGGATGAGGAGGTGATCGGCGTGTGGTTGTGGGGAGAGCGCGACCCCGATGATTATTACAGTCAGACCGAGATCGAGGTACTCACGACCATCGCCAACCAGACCGCTATTGCCCTGGTCAACATCGAGCAGGCCGATCGCTTACACACCCTCTATCAAGCCAATATCGAGCGGACCGAACAGGAGCGCGCCAGCCTGGCCCGAGACCTGCATGATGTGGTGCTCAATCAACTGGCCTCTTTATCTACCGGAGCTAATGAACAGACCCCACCACAAACCTTGGAGCAATATCAATCCCTGTCAACCCACATTCGCCAGATGATCAGTGGCTTGAGACCAGCCATGTTGAATTATGGCTTGATCCCAGCGTTAGAGGAAATGGGTGATGAACTTTCCGAACGATCAGGGGGCATAGATATCGAAATGGACATCTCCCCCACAGATGGCCGCTTCGAGCCTATGATCGAAGCCCATCTATACCGCATCATTCAACAGGCTGCCGAGAACGCCCTGCGGCACGCCCAGGCCAGCACACTCCGCATTCATGGCAGCTGCGGATCAGAGGGAGTACATCTGATTGTTGAAGATGACGGTATCGGTTTCGATGGTTCTATGAATTTCGACCAATTGTTGGCTGACAAGCACTTCGGCCTGGCGGGGATGCACGAGCGGGCGGAGATCATCGGGGGAGATTTGAGGGTGATGAGCACACCGGGTCAGGGAACAAAAGTTAAAATCGACTGGACCCCATCAAGTTTTTTTAAAAAAGTACCTGCCGCAGAGTGAGGGGGGCACCCTGAAGCAGGTAGATGTATTATGACTTAAAATCCCCAAAATTGCAAGAGGGAATTTTAGAACGTGCCGCAGCTACACTCTTGCTACAATACATGCTGATTTGCCTGATATTGCCCCCTGATCAACACCATCACACCCCGGCTGGTTCCTATCGATGGGCCTGGGCCGGTCATGCGTTGGGTATTCAAAATCCCTGTTTTCTTCTACCGTTTGGGGTTGGGGCCACTGATTGGGAAGCATTTTCTTATTCTTACTACCGCAGGCCGCAAAACAGGCAAAACCCGGCATACAGCCTTAGAGTATGTGTATCTCCCCGAGGATGATGCTTATCGAATCATGTCAGGTTGGGGCGGGAAAACGGATTGGTACCAGAATGCACGCGCAAATCCACGCGTGAGCGTCCATGTTAGGGGTGAGTCATTTCAAGCAATTGCTGAACCGGTTCCTCAGCAAGAAGTCGCCGAGGGATTAATGAAAGTCGTCAGCCTCAACCCGAAATCATTGATCATGTTTTCCCGCTGGGCTGAAGATCCCATTGATGGTACCGAGGAGAGCTTCTTCAAAGCTGCGGTGAATTTCCCATCTTTGAATTTGCGCCCTATCGAAGAATGAATGGAAAAATTTCCCCTCCTTTTTTGGCTCTTTGAGATATTATGGGGGGCGGTAGAGCCTGACGATCTTACCAAGGTCGAAGGGATTGGTCCAAAAACCGCTGGCGTTTTCAATACAGCAGACATCACAACCTTTGCCCAACTCGCTGGATTCGATGTCGAGAAACTGCAAACACTTCTCGACGATGCAGGCATCCGTTTGGGTGATCCATCCACCTGGCCAGAACAGGCCAAGCTAGCTGCTTCTGGCGACTGGGATGTGCTTCAGAAGCTGCAGGATGAACTTCAGGGCGGCCGCCGCGCCTGATTGCAGCCTGACTTATATTCCCCTATGGCCGGTGTGTAATGCACCGGTCTTTTTTTATGGGCGGGGTATAATCACCCTTTGACACTATTTTTAGCAAATTTTTCTGGAGGACAAAATGACAAATTCCACCATTGAGCTGATTCACAAGCATGGCTCAGTCCGGAATTATAAATCTGATCCGGTGTCTAGAGAAATAATTGAAATCATCGTTGCCGCGTGCCAGCGCGCTTCGACATCATCGAATTTGCAGATGTACAGCGCCATTGCCACCACGGATCAGGCGAAACGAACCCGACTGATGTCGCTATGTGGAGGTCAAAAGCATATCGGGGGAGCGCCAGTCTTTTTGACCTGGTGCGCTGATCTAAACCGCCTGACGCGTGCCTGTGATATGCAGGGGTATACCCATGAAGCTGGCTATATGGAAAATCTACTGCTAGCAGTGGTCGATGTTTCCCTGGTGATGCAGAACGCTGCTCTGGCTGCCGAATCACTGGGTTTAGGATTTTGCTATATTGGAGCCATTCGCAACAGTCCCCAGGAAGTGATCGACTTATTAGCGCTGCCTAAACAAGTTTTCCCTATTTGCGGCATGACCCTGGGTTGGCCTGTGGAGTCGCCCAGCATCCGCCCGCGGTTACCCCTGGAAGCTGTTCTTCACTGGGATACTTATAACGTCAACGATGAAGAGTATCTAAAGGCCTATGATCAGGATATGATCGCTACAGGTATTTACAAGGGCAGACAAGTCTCTGGCGGTGAGGAAAAAGCCGAAAAAGTATATGGTTGGACAGAACACTCTGCTCGCCGGGCATCGCAAGTTATCCGGCCTCATTTGCGTGAAGTATTGCAAAAAGCCGGTTTTGAAATGAAGTGAGTAGCTTATTGTTTTCATCAATAGAAGTTTGAACACTTACACGGTGTAGTGATTCATAAGGAAACCAGGAACGCATGAGAAATAATTCCTGATTTCCTGGTTTCCTTAAAAAAATAATCTGTTCAACATTCCATTGACTGGTACAAAGTAAGTGTCTTATGGATTTACAATGCATTGAAGAAGCTTCACTAAATGCCTGGCCTGCTCTGAAGCAAACTCTATATGACGGCTGGGTTTTACGGTTTTCTGAGGGTTATACCAAGCGGGCTAACTCAGTCAATCCACTTTACCACTCAACACTTGGATTAGGGGAAAAGATCAACTATTGTGAGCATATCTACACGGAGCAAGGCCTGCCTCCCATATTTAGAATCACCGAACCTTTCGCGCCGCCTGATCTCGACTCAGTTTTAGCCGAGCGAGGCTATCAAAGATTTGATCCTACGCGCGTGATGAGTATGGATTTGAATGCCTGGGAACCGCTAGAATCGCCAGAGTTTACGCTCATAGAACTCCCTTTGGACCCCTGGCTGCAGATTTTCAGCCAGTTGAGTGGTTATAACCTCGAGAAACAACCCCTTCACAAGAAAATCTTAGAGCTGATTCTCTCTCCCTCTTTGAGGGTATCCCTCGAAATTTCAGGTCAGCCGGTCACTTGCGGATTGGGCGTTCAGCAGGGAGAGAAATTTGGTCTTTTTGACATTGTCACACACTCAGATCATCGTAACCGGGGATTGGGCGCTCAGCTTGTCAACGAGATGCTACATTGGGCGCGCCAGTATGGTGCAAGACTGGTTTATTTGCAAGTGATGGAAAACAACGCCCCGGCGCGCCATTTGTACACTAAGCTTGGCTTTCGTGACCTATATCGCTATTGGTATCGTGTCCCGGAGTCAATGTGAAGTTAGAACCCTGGCAGCGCACGCTGTGGATACTCTTTTTCGCCCAGCTGATGACTGCTGTGGGCTTTTCGAGCATTTTCCCTTTTCTGCCTCTTTATGTGAAGTCGCTTGGCTCGTCCACGGGGATGAGCGTTGAGTTAATGTCTGGGTTAGTATTCTCAAGTCAGGCATTTACGATGATGATTGCGTCCCCAATATGGGGTATCCTGGCCGATCGCTATGGGCGTAAGCTGATGGTAGAGCGCGCTTTATTTGGCGGCGCTGTGCTGCTTCTCTTGATGGCCTTTGTTCGCACCGCGGAGGAACTTGTTATCGTCCGGGCTATCCAGGGGTTGATCACCGGCTCTGTGGCCGCATCCAGCGCATTGCTCGCCTCACAAGCGCCTCGTCAGCGCATGGGTTATGCCATGGGAGTATTGCAGGTAGGGCTGGGCGCTGGTATCGCGGTCGGCCCTTTGATTGGTGGAGCAATCGCAGATACATATGGGTATAGTTCTTCATTCTATGTGCCAGCAGTGCTCTTAATGATTGCCGGTGGATTGGTGTTGTTTGGTGTCCAGGAGCAATTCGTTCGCCCAAAAGAAGAAACCAGCGCTAGAAAGTCGTTGCTCAGCCAGTGGCGCGTTCTGTTGCTGACCCCGGGCATCCTGATGACTCTCTCGATGCGCTTTATGACCAGTTTAGGCCGTATGACCTTGTTGCCTTTGGTGCCATTTTTTGTCGAAGAGTTAATGCACACAACGGAAGGCTTGAATACCTTTACTGGTTTAGTGATTGGAATAACATCGGCGACTACCACAATAAGTTCGATTTTTTTAGGTAAGCTCGGGGATCGTATCGGGCACCGATTGGTGTTGATTGTCAGTATGCTGTTAGCGGCTGGTTTATACGCCGTGCAGAGTTTAATCACAGCCGGATGGCAGTTGTTAGTATTTCAAGCGTTCGTGGGGGTGGCAGTTGGCGGAATAATCCCTATGATCAGCGCCTTGCTGGCCAATTTCATCAAATTTGGAGAGGTCGGTGCTGTCTATGGTCTGGATAATTCTATCAACGCCGCCGGGCGCGCTGTAGCACCATTGATCGGAGCTTTAGTGGCCAATCGCTATGGATTACGGGCTACATTTATCACCACAGGATTGATCTTTTTGATCGCTTCATTCTTAGCGATGTGGCGGCTGCCCAAAACCGAAGGTTGAGTATGCGCCCCATATAGAACAGAATAGCTGATGCTATGGAATTGTTTCATTTCAGTGGAGCGCCTTGCTGCGTATTACGTATTTCATATCGCAGCATAGCCGCAACCAAATGATTCACCGCGAAGACGCAAAGGGCGCGAAGTTTTTAATTTTTTCTTTTCTTTGCGTTCTTGGCGTCTTTGCGGTTCAATAATTCTCGCGAGTGACGCATATTTTGCGGACAAACCCTGTATTGCGTATTCGTCGATACGCAATACGCAATTCGGGAAACGATCTCCAACTCATTTGAAATGCACCCTAATGCTATAATCATAATTGCTCAACCCTCGAACGGATTTCCTTGTCTGGCTGAATAACCCATCATAGGAGAGCATACATGGCTAAACGTCTGGTACTTGTTGCCGGGAACATCGGCGCTGGCAAAACATCTCTTTCAGAGCGGCTAGGGGATCGCTTGGGATGGCACACTGCTTTCGAGTCTGTTGCCGATAACCCCTACCTGTCTGATTTCTATGACGATATGGGGATGTGGTCCTTCCACTTACAGGTTTTCTTCCTCGGGCACCGCGCCGAGCAGCACATCGAACTTGCCCATGACCCCCAATCGACTATCGCTGACCGCAGTATCTATGAGGATGCATATATCTTCGCCCGGGCTTTGCATCACATGGGCAGCCTCTCTGAGCGCGATTATCAGGCTTATCGCCGTCTCTTCGACATCGTCACCAATAGTCTGCCTTCCCCCGATCTATTGATCTACCTCAAAGCCCCGGTTCCGGTTTTGATGGAACGAATTAGCCGCCGCGGCCGCAAGATGGAAAGCGGCATCACCAATGAGTATCTGGCCCTCTTAGAATCCTTTTATGATGACTGGATCGATATTTTTGATATTTGTCCTGTTCTAACCATCCGCTCCGATGATTTGGATTTTGTGCATAAGAAGGGACACCTTGATATCGTCGTACAGCGCATTCAGGACAAATTAGCAGGCAAGGAGGTCATCGTTTTCCCTGAGAATGGCTGATCACCCCTGGAATTTGGCCTGATTCTATGACCTCCCGCGGGATCAATCCCTTGGGGGGTCTTTCTATTTACTGCAAACCTTGGAACGAGTTGCTCCGAAAAATGGGGTGTGCGGCTTGCTGCGCAAGCCGCAC
>JADHXE010000176.1 GCA_016783125.1 Anaerolineales bacterium | reverse complement strand
GAAGACCACGCTATTGACACCAGCAGTGTGTTCTTCAAATATAGCGATAAGGGCACCATCAGACACCCGCCACAGTCTTATGCCCTCTCCAATAGAAGCCAGCATACCCCCATCAGGCGAGAATACTACGCTTTTTACCCAGGTTGAAGTATCGATAAAACGCACATTTTGTAATGTTGTAGAATCGTATATGTAAATCCCGATGGAGGAGGCCACAGCCAGCAGATCTTGGTTGGGGCTCCACACAACCTGATTTATACTCCCTTTGCCCCAGCGGGCCAGTTGGGCAAAACTAGCCGCATTTTCGTCGCTAATCGCACGTTGTGGCCACGGGATCGCCGTGCCCGCGAGGACAGGCAAGGGTGTAGCAGTTGCTGAGGTGGTTGCGAGCATGGTCATCTTTGGGGTATCAACCAGTATGGCAGCAGGTTCGCTATCTCCCGAAAAGATCAATTTCGAACCTACAAACCAAGTCCCAAAACACAGCAAGATCACCCCGACTGCTGCGAGGGCAATCCACAAAAATAAAAGTGCTTTTTGTTTTGATGAACTTGCTGTAACTGGTCGTTCCTTCGTGGGCTGTCTCCTTTCGCGTGGCTCGGGAGCTTTGGTTTGGGGTGCAACCATCTGGCTGGCAGTTTGTTCTGCATCAGCTTCAGGCTGTATCTGCTCGGTAGCTTCGTCTCGAACTTGTGCATCGGTGCTGATGTTTTTTAGGTTGGCAGCGAAATCACTGGCCACTAGATAACGGGCCTGAGGGGATTTCGCCAGTGCCTGATGAAGCACAGCGCTGGTGCTGGATGGCACACCATCCGGCCACTCATCCGGGAACTGCGGTTCTTCCAGGGCCTGGCGACGCATAATCTCCAGGGGGCTTGCTCCAGCAAACAAGGCTTCGCCAGTGATCATCTCGTAGAATACACATGCTAGACTGTAGACATCTACTACCGGCGTAGGAGCTTTACCTTCCCATAACTCAGGTGCCATGTATGCGGGTGTTCCCAGTAATTCACCACTCAGACTGATGGAAGCACTGCTGGTCGAGGCCAGCGCTTTTGCAAAACCAAAATCAGCCAAGCGAGCAGAACCATCTTTTTCAAAAAGAATGTTTCCTGGCTTGATATCGCGGTGGATCAGTTTTTCAGACTGGTTGTAGGCAAAATCCAGGGCGTTGGCGATCTGTTTTAAAATCTCTAGGGCGTGTTTGAAGGGCAGGCCACCTTCTTTTTCCAGCAACTCCTTTAACGAGCCACCCGGCATGAGTTTCATCACCAGAAAAAAACGACCTTGATCCTCTCCCAAATCGTAAACTGGCACGATGTGGGGATGTTCCAACCGGGCTGCAACCTGGGCTTCTTGCCGAAAACGCCCAATGAATTCTGGATCAGCGGCGAGTTGGGGATGCAGTACCTTGATGGCGCGCTCGACCTTAAGCACCTCATCATAGGCTTTATATACAGTACCGTATCCACCGCGTCCGAGCGGGGGTTCTTGGAGAGTGTATTTACTGAGTCGAGTCATGATATATTCATCTTCGCTTACAACTGCGCGGCAACTTCCCACCGCACGCCCAACAAAACGTATCTTCGGGGTTTTCAGGGGGCAGATGGCAGTTCGGGCAAAGCAGGGTATCTTTCCCAGCTGTGTCCACCTGACCTAGGCCCTCTCCGCTGAGTCGAACTCCCTCCCCACGACGGATTTCGACGCGGTCGCCTTTCTGCGCACCCGCTTCTACCTTATCCCCTTTGATCTGGTCACCTTCGATCCTGTCACCTTTAATTACGTCAACTCTCTCACCAGCTGCATGCACCGCCTGATCGTGAAAGTGGTATTCAATATGTTGAGGTGTGCCGCCAGATTGTGATTCGTCTTTAGCTTTCACCTGAAAATACTCCGTGATCTGCTCTCGATAATTATTCCCTTCGATATCCTGCCACGTCCATTCGATAATCAAAGGAACTGTTTCGCCAACTTGATCTACTAAAGGACGCAATGGGATTTTGGTCTTGCGTTCTCTTTCGGGATAAATATTCCTAAACAGCGAGCTTGAAGCTGTCTCACCAATCTCAAAGTGCCCACCGCTCACCTGGACACGTACATTACTGGCAACCCCGCGCCCAACATTGCGAAGAACTAAATCCATAAGATTAAATTCGCCTTCACGAAAGGCCTTTTGCGTTTCCCCTTTGATGGCAATAAAAGGAAGCGAACGATAATAAACGATCTTTTCCCTACATTCCCGGCATTCTATTTCCATGCCGATATCGTCATAATAATGCCTGGCGCGCTCATACAGATCGGCAATGCCAACTTCATTCCCAGGGTCAATGCGTTCCGCTTGCTGAGCAGCGCGATGATAGGCATTGGCCGCTTTGGCGGGTCTGCCCAACTTTGACCAGGCATCCGCTTCTACGGCAAATTTTCCCTTACTGCGACTTACTTCTGCGATTCTTTCCAAAGCCCAATGCTTGCCTTTCTCCTTGGCCAGGTTTTGAAGTGCAACTAACTCTCTCTCTTGTAAACCTGCTTTCTCGAAATTCTTAGCAGCCTTATCAAACATCCCAAGTGCAAAAGCGGCTTCTCCCGCTTCTTTATATTTACCCGCTTTTCCGAAATCATGGACATCTTTGTCCTCAGGAGATACCTGAGTCCATAGCTGGAAAGCTTTAGGCCAATTTTTCAAGCGCTTATAGACTTCCAAAGAGCTGCGTAAATCTCCTGCTTCTTCATAAAGTTTGGCTGCCCGCATTAACTCGCCACATTGTTCAAGCACCTTGGCAGCACCTAATAGATCACCATTGCGTATCAACTCTTCGGCCACTGCCCTGGGGTTACCTGCTTTGGCAAAATACCCCTTGGCTTCTTTATGCATCTCTAATTGGCTGGCTAATTCACCTGCTTCTTGGTACAACCCGGCGTTATCGTAAAGCCTAAGGGCCTTCTGATGGTCTTTTAGCTCTTGGGCAAAAATCTCAGCAGCGCGGCGCATATCGCCTATCAAAGCATAAGCTGCGGCAGCGTTATCGAATTCGCCCCGCTCGATATACTCCCCCGGCGGCTCCAGTTCCAAGCACGGCGCTGCCACTCTTATCCCAATCACCTTGCCCGAATGCGTCCCCGCGAGCAAAAAACCATCAGCGATCACCAACTCGGTGCGGATGGGGTCTTCATCGGAGCCAAGCTGGTAAACCCATTGCTGCTCTCCATCCGTGGCACGATAAGCGTGGATGCAGCCCGCATCACAGCCCAGGAAGAGGGTATTCTCATGGCAGGCCAGGACGCGCGCCCGGGCGCCTACGGGCAAAGGAACTTCCATCTTCATTTCACCCGTCACTGGATCCAAGGCTTGCAGCATGTAATGACCCGCTTCTCCCGAGGGAGCCGCGCCGCGCACTACCAAATGGGTGTTCCCCGCGCCTATCAAAGGTGGGCTGTAGACCCGTTTATATTCCTGTTCCCAAAGAGTTTCGCCAGTTTGTAAATCCAGGGCAACGAGCCGCCGCCGACCATTGATGAAAACGACCACTCCCCCACCGGCACTCAACGGGCGGCTGACCAGGCCATCGGTGGGAATCTTCCAGCGCGGAGTCCCGTCAGCCAGGTCGAAAGCCTTCAAGTAGCCCTCGCCGTGCATGGGACGCCCATCACTGACCAGGATCATACCGCCAGCGATAAAGGGCGGCAAAGCCCACCAGGCCTGCAAAGGTCTTCTCCATACGGGCTGGGGTCGAGCGTTTCGCGAAAGCGCCACAAGTTCGGACGTAGACGTTCGCAACAGAATAAGTTCATCCGTCAAAACCGGCGGGCTGAGCTGGTGTCCTTCGGATGCCCACAAGATGCGCTGTGCGCTAGAGTCGGGGTCAATTATTAACAAATTAGCATTTTCGGCCTGGCCTAATTGACGCTCATCGGAAAGCGAAGCCAGCAACTTATTGTCGAATGGGACCAAGCTGCGGGTCATCAAACCGGGATCTAGATGGATATTCCAGCAGACCTGGCCGCTGCTCAAGTCAACGCCGAAGAACTGGCCTTCCCGCGAGGGGAATACAGCAATCCCCCCAGCCACTCCAGGGTTGGCGAAGACACCGCGGCCAGGGCCGCCTAAGCCCGCGCCCAAAGCGACTGGCGCCCAGACAGGTTCGCCAATGTCGCCGGGTAAGGGACGTTCCCAGTTACATTCTTTGCAACGCAGGGCGTCGAGGATGAGGTGGTTGTTAGGGCAGAAAATTGATAAGGTCATAAACTGTGATTTCCAATCAAATAATAAATTTAGCAGTGGTGTGCCAACGTGGAAGCATCCTGGGTCAAGTGAAGTAAGAGCACCTTCAAAGCTACATGGCGATCTAGTGCTGAATCGTGGGCTTTGTAGACGGTGCCAAACCCGCCGGAGCCGATTTCTTCGAGCAGGGTGTATTTGTCGAGTTGTCCGAGAGTTTTTTCTGTCATGTTTTTGCTCGCTAGTAAGTTCGATTGTAACTACTCAGCCTTCGCAATTACCTTCGGTTCAAGAATTTATCGAGGAAAACAGCCTGCGCAGTTTCCTCCAAAATCTAGATAAGACAAGCGGGAATAATATCCCCAGGGGCACTACGGGCATCCAATCATTTGCGTACGGCCATGACGCCCATTTGCTATGCAAGTCTTGGATTGCATCGATGGTGATGAAGGGTATTGCTATCGTAATGATCAAGAGCAATGTGCTGATCCATTCTTCTTGGAAATAGATGATCCCATAGGGGACTATCACTAATATAAACATAGCAATGTAATAAGTTGCTTCAGTGATGTGATATTCATTTAGTGCCACAGTAGCCATTGCGCAAAGTATCAAAACAACAAAAAATAATACATCCCACACATTCGTCTTGCGGCCATCTTGCTTATCTGGAAACATTTCCAATGACTGTTCAAGCTCAGGAATCCAAGCTTCATTATTTGATAAATCGGTAATTTGTTTCTCAATTATCGAATTCTGAGCTTGTAACTCCTGCAACTCGTTCCATAATTTTTTCCGCCGTACGCATTCCTTTATTTCTTCTTCCAAACCAGGTGAGGGTTGAATAGTGCGCATCCTCAAAAATAAATTTTCAGCCTTGTCAAATTCTAATTCATCCACAAAAGCAGAAGCTTGTTGGCGCATTTTTTGTACCTGCTGCTGAACCACATGATTAGTTATCTGCTGTAACTCCAAAATAAATTCACCAGCCGAGTTGAAACGTTCTTCTGGATTCTTTGACAGAGCTTGTTCCAGTGCCCCTTTTATTTCTTCTGGCAAGCTCGGATTCAAAGAACCAGGATCCGGGGGAGACTGGTTGACATGACCATCCTGAACCTCGAATGGTGTCGTTCCCGTAAAGGGTACCTGCCCGGTGAGCATTTGGAATGCAATCACTCCAAGGGCATATATATCAGTAGCCGGGCCTGGATCCTTTCCCAGCACTTGTTCAGGAGACATATACTCTGCAGTGCCAAATACCACACCTGTAGTAGTATCCCCCTCCTCAGCCAAAGACTTTACCAGACCAAAATCTGTCAAAACAGGATGACCATCTTCATCAAGAATGGCATTAGATGGCTTGACATCCCTATGAATGACCCCCTTGGCATGAGCATGATCCAAGGCATCAGCCAAAGGCTTCAACAGATCAACAGCTTGAACCAGCGGGAGAGGTTCTCCATCCTTTAGCAAAGCGCTAAGCGGGCCACCCGGAAAATAATCCATAACCAAGTAGTAGTGCCCCTCACGCTCATCTACTTCGATGACCGTAGCTATATTAGGATGCCGCAACGATGCCGCCAGGCGCGCCTCGCGGCGGAAGCGTTCCACGAAATCTGGTGAAGTAGCCACATCACTTTTTAAAACCTTGATAGCTACCTCGCGCTCCAGCATAGGATCACGACCGCGGTAGACGATGCCAAAGCCGCCCTCACCAATCTTTTCGAGGATTTCGTATTTGCCGATATTGGAGAAAGCCTTTTGATCCGTCATGCATATGCCTCATTGACTTCCAACCTGCTGGTTTGCTGAACCAAATTCTTGATCCTGTTATTCATGAAAGGATGCGTGCTGGTAAGCTCGGCGACAGAAGCGGCCGCACCGTTTTCGCCATCTGCCTGCCGCAGGAAAGAATCGACATCCACCGAAACATCCGTCAAGCCTGAAGATAATTTTAGCAGTGAAGATACCACCGGCTTAGGATCTCCATCCGAGGCCAGCAGGGCAATGGCATCAGCCGAATATTCACAGGAACGGCTCCAACGGTAGAAGAGCAAGCGGGCGATCCCGCCCAGGCCAGACATCAGGCTGATCAAACTCGCATGACCCAGGTGGACGTGCCCAAGCTCGTGCCCGATCACCGCCTGGATTTCTTCGGGTGTCAGGCGTTCCACCAGAGCGGAGGTCAAGATAATGGTATATGGCTCACCGTAGCCAAAGGTGTAGGCATTTAACACAGGATTCTGGGTCACGAACAACTCCACCGTCTTATGTGGTAAGTGTCGTTGAGCAGCTCGAAGAGGTCCATGAAGATGCGCTAACTGGTTCTCGGTGACCTGCACAGCGTTGCTCAAAGCCCGGCTGCGCATTATTGCCGCAGAGAGATACCCAAAGCCGAATAGAATAGCACCCAGGATGCCAGCGTACCAGCCGCCCAGGATCAACAACAAGAAGGTGATCACAAAGCCTGAGGCCAGGTCACGTTGTTCGCTGGGATAACGGTAGAGATCCAAATCAGCACCAGGATTTCCCCCGCCACCATCTATTACTCGTTTATGCTCATTGACAACCGCCATCGGACTGGCGGCGGTAAAGATCAAGGTACACAGCCCAAGGAAAACGAACTCATCCAGCAGGCCGACAACAGGGAGAAAGTCATCGGGGGTAGGTAAGGCGGCATATACCAGCGGCGCCCCGCCTAAAAAGAGCTTCAGCCAAAGGTTGACGCGCTTGTCATTGGCTACACGCCAGGTCAGTCGAAAGTGGTTAAATAATTTGATTAGCATATCCTACTAGCTTGTCAAGCATGGTATGATGGGTATAGTCGTTTCAATTTGATACGTGCGTCTTCGGTTGTAAATTGCCAGTCAATGATTTTGGCTTTTTGATTGCGTTCATCTTCCCAAGCCGCAATCTCCTTGCTTAGAAATTCTTTGTTATCTATTCTACGATTCAAACATTGGCCATTTAGCACACTAAATTCAATTTCTGCGACATTCAACCAGCTACCATGTTTTGGCGTGTAAATAAATTCTAGCCGTTGTAGAATACGATGCGCCTCAACTGGAGCAAAGGCCTTATAAAGAGAAGCTGGCTCATGAGTGTTTAGATTGTCTTGGACAACACGCACGGTTTCTACTTTTGGATATCGCTCATCAACTAAATACTTCATGCAGTAAGCGAAATCAATTGCCGTGCGTTGGTCCGTTACTTCAACGTGCCGCCAACCAGCTAAAGGTTCACAAAACATAAAAAGATTAGCTGTTCCAATCCTTTCGTACTCATAATCGTAGCGTTGTGGTTGTCCTGGTTTCATCGGCAATGGAGAGCGTAATTCACGAATTAATTGCTTTGTTGCTTCATCAAAACAAACAACTGGACGTAAGGGGTTGTAGGGTTCGTGATATACATCAAGCACCTTTTCCATTGCGCACACAAAAGAAGCATTTTCTTTTGGTGGAATTACCCATTGCTCTTTGAGCCATGGTTTGATGCGCTTTTTTTTAGCACCTGCCTCACTGTTTCGTGTGAAATCGTTTCTATTTCAACTTGTTCCAGCTTGACCAATCTATCTGCCAATAGGCGTAGCGTCCAGTCGGCATATCCCGCAGGAGCGTCTCCACAAGACAAGGCTATTAGATGCGCTTCCGTCTTTCCATCAATTTTTCGCTCATATTGACGGCTGCTCGGTTTTCGATTGATTGCATATTCCAAGCCTTTTTCGAAGTATTTTTTTCGGATACGTTCCACCGTAGCTCGCCCTACGTCCAATGCTTCGCTAATGTCTTTATCCATCCAGTCTTCATCTGCTTTTAGCAAAATGCGTGCTCGTGTTAACTTGCGTGCTTTTTCTGTTCCTGATGAGATCATGTTTATGAGATGTTCTCGTTCTTTCTCTGTCAAATCAACTTTGTACGTCTTCTTTTTAGGCATGGTTCTCCTCCGTTATTTTGAGTTTGGAGAATGATACCTGAAAAATCAACATCCATCAATCTACACTTGACAAGCTACTACTCATTTCTCACTCAAAGATTTACCTGCATCACGAGCACAGCGAAAACCGACGTTGATGTATGAACGATCGGGAGTGTTATAGTTACGAAAGGTAACACGGACGTAGTTACCATCGTGGCGCCACGCGCCTCCACACAGGGCGTACTCTTTTGTATCGTACCTGCTTGCCGTCCATTCCCAGACATTGCCACTCAGGTCCCAAATGCCATAAGGGCTTACGCCCTCGGGAAACTCATTCACCGCTGAAGTACCATTAAGCTTTACTTCAGAACTGTTGCAATACTTCCCACCTACCCAATCATCGCCCCAGGGATAAATTCGTCCATCCGTGGCACGAGCAGCTTTCTCCCATTCTTCTTCTGTAGGCAAGCGGCATTTTGCCCAATTGCAGAAGGCCATTGCATCATGCCAACTGACCTTCACAACTGGGTGATTTTCCTTGCCTGATGGGTACATACATTTCTTTTTATCCCAACTAGAAGGAGCCTTCTGATTGGGGTTAGCATCCAGAAAGCTTTTGTATTGTGCGTTAGTGACCGGATATTTATCAATCAGATAAGATGCACGAATATAATGAGGGTTCTTCTCGTCTCCATAAAGGAACTCACCAGCAGGGATTTCGACCCACTCGATGCCAGCGGGGTTATCTGGGGTCACCAAGCCTGACAGGTCTTCATCATCTTCATTAGACTGAGGATCAGTTGTCATGACAGTTCCCTTGGGCTGGATGAGTCCGATTGAATACCTGTCAGATTTCAAAGCGGCAGCAAATTCAGCCATACTAGTGCAGCGATCCCCTGGATCTTGCACCAAAGCTTTCTCCAATACTTCTACAATACCCGCCGAAATACCATCCGGCCAACTCCCCGGCAAGCCTGGGGGTTGAAAATGCTTGGCCATCACTGCCGGTGGAGTATTCCCGTTATAGAGTACTTCCCCTGTAAGCATCTCCACCAACACACACGCCAAAGCGTATTGGTCGACAGCATGTGTGATTTCTTCATCTTTCCAAATCTCAGGAGCCATATAATTGGGTGTGCCCAAAAATGTCCCCGTGGTGGTCAGGCCGCTGGTAGCCATAGCTTTGACCAATCCAAAATCGGTCAGCACGGCGCCTTCATTTTGACTCACCAGGATATTCTGTGGCTTGATGTCGCGATGAATCAAACCTTTGTCATGAGCAAATTGCAAAGCTCCGGCGATTTGTTCTGTGATGCGTAAAGCTCCTTCCCAGGGCAGCAGGCCGCGCTCTGCCAATAGCATATCCAGCGAGGGGCCATCCACGTAGCGCATGGCCAGGAAATATCGCCCCTCGGCCTCGGCTTCGCCTAAATCCAGTACGGTGGCGATATGGGGGTGAAATAACCCGGCCGCGGTCTGGGCTTCCTGCACGAAGCGGGCAAAGGCTTCCTCGTCAGCCAACAGCATGGGCTTGAGCACCTTTAGCGCCACGGTGCGCTTGAGAGTTGTATCCATGGCGCGGTAGACATCCGCATACGCGCCGGAGCCGATGTGTTCTTCGATTTTGTAGCGACCAAGCGT
>JADHXE010000175.1 GCA_016783125.1 Anaerolineales bacterium | reverse complement strand
CTGCCAATGGACAGACAACAGGTTCATGATAGATGGTTGTCAGTTTCTCTGCGGGAGGTATCGATGGCACTAAATATTATCGTAGGCACACAATGGGGTGATGAAGGCAAAGGCCGCGTGGTGGATTTACTGGCCGCCGAGGCCGATTATGTAGCTCGCTACAATGGCGGCGACAACGCTGGTCATACTGTTACGGTTGGCGACCAGACCTTCAAGCTGCATCTGATTCCCTCAGGTGTGATTCACCCCCACACAATCGGCATTATCGGGAACGGGTTGGTGGTCAATCCCAAGGTGCTTCTCGAAGAGATTGAAATCACCCGCGCTTCTGGGGTGGAGATCACCCCGGAACGACTGCGCATCTCTCATGCCGCGCATGTCATCACGCCAGCATATCTGGCGCTGGATAAAGCCCGGGAGCAATCCCGCGGAGACGAGAAAATCGGCACAACCTTGCGCGGTATCGGCCCGGCCTATAATCACAAAGCCGCCCGCTCCGGTCTGCGCATGGAAACGATGCTCTCTCTGGAGGATTTTGCCGAGGCGGTAGCAGCTCAGATCGAAGGGGTCAATGAAGTATTGATAAATCTATACGAAACGGAACCTCTGGATACGCTAGAGATAGCCAAAGAATACGTTGGCTACGCCCAGGAGTTGGCTCCTTATATCGAAAACGTCTCATCCCTGCTGACGGAGGCATTACGCAGTGGAGAAAATGTGTTGGCCGAGGGAGCCCAAGGGACGCTACTGGATATAGATCATGGCACCTACCCCTATGTAACCAGCTCTAACCCCACAGCCGCTGGCGCCCTGGTTGGACTGGGATTGGGTGTGGGGCATGTTGGGCGCGTAATCGGAGTGACCAAAGCCTTCCAGACCCGCGTGGGCGAGGGTCCCTTCCCAACAGAAGTTTTCGGCGAGACCGCACAACAATTACGCGGTACAGGCGATAAACCCTGGGATGAGTTTGGCACAACCACGGGCCGGCCGCGCCGGGTGGGCTGGCTGGATGCCGTGCTCTTGCGTTACGCCGTGCAAATCAACGGCATCACCGAATTGACCATAACGAAGTTAGATGTGCTCTCTGGCCTGGACACTTTGTACATCTGCACGGGCTATCAGGCGGACGGGGAGACTCATCACGATTTGCCCCTGGGCCCAACCGATCTTGATTATGAGCCGGAATACGAAGAACTGCCCGGCTGGGAAGCTGATGAAGCTGATATTATGGGCACGCGCAAATGGGGAGGGCTACCCCAGGCAGCCCAGGCATATATCCAACGCATCGAGGAGCTCGCCGGGACACCCATTCGACTTATCTCTGTTGGCCCAGAGCGGGAACAGGTGATCGAGATCGAATGAAAAGCAAGTTTGCATGTGGGCATGTTTGCATGTGGGCAAGTTTATATGTGGGTATTTTGGCATTTTTGATCTCTGGTTGCTTCCCAACCTCTACGCTGACGCCCTTTGTCTCGGCAACCCCCACCGCCACGGAAACCCCTACCCCAACGATGGTCTGGTTTCCGGCGACGGAGACTCCCACATCCGCGCCAACGGTGATTCCGTCTCCGACGCCGGAACTGCGCCCCGGGGTGGGCACTGTGCTTTTCAGCGACAATTTCGAGCTGCCCACTGATTGGACACTGATCGAGACGGAGACTGGCAGTATCTCAGTTGCTAACAACGAGATAACTGCTGCGCTTTCGCGAGACAAAGGCTTCATTTATAGTGTACGAGAGGGAGCATTGTTTACGAATTTCTATGCCGAAATCACCGCCAGCCCCAATTTGTGCAGCGGATTGGATGAATATGGCATGTTGGTGCGCTATCAATCTCCGGGCAATTTCTATCGTTACTCGCTCTCCTGCAACGGCCAGGTGCGCCTGGATCGCGTCGTTGGGGGCACAGCCTCCTCGCCACAACCCTGGATGGGTACCACATCTGTGCCTTCGGCTGCCCCAAGCAGCTCCCGGCTTGGAGTTTGGGCGGTGGGTAAAGAAATGCGCTTCTTCGTCAATGACCAACATCAATTCACGATCACCGACACAGCCCTGCCCAGCGGCGCGATGGGTGTTTTCGTGCGCTCTGGAGGGGACTCAGCCGTCACGGTCAGTTTTTCGGATTTAGTTGTATATAATATTGAACAGTAGTAACTGCAACCATAGAGAGAAAGTTCCCCAATAACAAGGACGATTTTTTGTACACGGATTTGCACGGATTTTACGGATAAAGTGAAATACTGAGAACTCTGGAAAACTTCATTTCTTTCCTGCCACCCCCCTCAATCCCCCCATTTTGAAAAACAAAAATGGGGGGAAGCACTCTGCCCCTCCCCTAAATTCCGTTTTTAGAATTTGGGGGAGGCTGGGAGGGGGTTGTTTGTTTCGACTTTTCCAGAGTTTTCAGTGAAATAATAAAAGAAAAAAATCCGTTGTGCCGAAGGCACGCCTGTGGCGTCCGTGTACAGAATCCTTTGTCCGGTTTATTCAGAAACAAGTCTAAAGTTCATTTTTTACAACATCGGGTATCTATGAGCAAACGAAAATTCCGCAACCGCCTGAACGATCTCCCTGCCAAAGAGTGGCTCAAATTCCAGAAATCCTGGTTTGTGCATAACCCGCCGCCGCGCAAGGATGATGTAATGCGTCATCCGGCCAAATACCCAGAGACTCTTGTGCAGGAGTTCATCGAGTTTTTTACCAAACAAGGTGGGGTTGTCCTCGATCCCATGGTCGGCACAGGCAGCACGATTGTGGCAGCGATGCGCTCAGGCCGGCACAGTTACGGGATAGAACTCAATCCCGGCTACGCGGAGGTCGCCAGGGAGGTCATCCTTCAAGAACGGGAAACGCTGGGGGGTTCCGCCGACCACCTGACCACAGAGGTCATCAACGGGGATGCGGCTGAGATCGCAGAAATCGCTTCTAAACATGATATCCCCCCGATTGATTACATCATCACATCGCCCCCTTATTGGGACATGCTGCACGCCAAAGGGGCAAAAACCCAAGAAAATCGCCGTCAAGATGAGAACCTGGATGTTACCTACTCGGATGATCCCAATGATTTGGGAAATATCCCTGACTATGATGAGTTTTTGAAACTCCTGACCAGAGTGTACACAGGCCTGAAACCTTTCTTGAAGCCCAAGGCATACCTGACCATCATCGTGAAAAATGTCAAGAAGGGCGGGGTAATTTATCCCCTGGCGTGGGATTTAGCAAAGCTCCTGAACCAGACCTATGCGCTGAAAGACGAACGCATTTGGTGCCAGGATAACATTCGCTTGTTTCCGTATGGCATGGGCAACGCCTGGGTGAGCAATACGTTCCATCATTATTGTCTGCAATTTCGGAATGAGTAGAGTAGGGAGTAGGAAGTAGGGAGTAAGGAGGGTTCCCTACTCCCTACTTCCTACTTCCTACCCCCTGATAGCCCTATGATTACTCCCGCCGACTTCATCACCATCCCCTACACCCCTGATATGACCCAGGGGGGCATTGCCTATGCATGCAAATCCTTGCCATACACCTATAACCGCATGGGCACTTCTCCGTTCAAACGTCTGCGCAGGATTGTGGCCGGGGTTGCCGTGGAACTGGCTTTTCGGCGGTATCTTACGCAAGAAAATATTCCCCATGACAACCTGGGAGCGACGCCCTTCACTGACCCAGATCGATACGACATTTCCATCGGTGGGCGGCGTTGTGATATCAAGAGCTTCTTGCTGATCCACAAAGATCAGATTCGTAAAATCAGGGAAAACCCAAAGCAGCTTCTAGATGCGCAGGCCCTGGTGCCAGCCGATCAAATCTCCTCGTCACACTTAGGGGATGATGATTTGTATATCTTTGCATTCTTCACTGCATTACTCACGCCCAATCGACGAACCTTGGAAAAGGCCCTTCAAGCCAACCAGCCTATTTACCTGATCTGCCCCCTCCCCAAAGAATGGGCCCACCCACAAAAGTGGGCTCCCTTGGGTACTTTGGCTTTGAAAAGCGATGCATCGCGAGTCATAAAAATAGAACTTGGGGGTCAAGATAGTGAGCATAAAATGCTTTCAGAACAAGTTATTCTAAAACCTGGAAAACGGACAACTGCAAAACAGAAATTTCATGCCCTGCACTTTTTGCACACCCCTGACATTCCAGATGGTCCCGTTGGTGTGCATAGTCCCGCCCTCAAAGAAACCCACATTGTCGACCCCCTGGAGTGGGGCAATATCTGGATTTATGGCATGGAGATCATTTTTGCGGGCTACATGACCCGAGGAGAATTCCGCCGCAAGGCCAGGCACCTGCCCGCGGGGAGCCGCGTTTTCCAGTATCCTCGCACCAGCACGCCTAATTTGGCGTTACCCATAGGCAAATTAAACCCCTTGAAAAGTTTTTTCAGCCAGGCTAAAGCCTGGTCGAAAGGAAATACAAACTAACTTGAGTTTTTATTCTCCAGCAAGTCGTAGAACTTTCCCCAGCAAATCTTCCCCATAATAAATCGAAGAGTCGCACAGTTTTTCCACAAACGGCGCAACCTGTTTGATTACCCCGCGATGCTTTGCAAAAAGCAATATCCCCAGTGTGCCAATACAATGAATATAATTATGTTCAGCAATCGCTCTCGCCCGACGATCATCGATCAACGGAGAATCTACTGAGAGCTGTTTGTATAACGCCATGGCTTCAATCTCGCCCTGTCCAAGTCCCCCAGCAGCGAGGACAAATCGAGTTGTATCCACGCTTACCACCCGTTCTTTGAGGAAAGAGTCCAATAGTGGAAGCATGGAATTTACCAGGCGAAACCACTTCACTATAGACCGCCTGGGGAACCTTGATCTCATCAAATAATTCCAGCAGAACATCCAGCGCTTCACATGTAGCCAGCGCAACCAGGGCCGAACTATCTGCGATGACCAACATCAATATTAGTCCTCAAGAGTCAGTTGTTGAAATTCAGATTCCAAATCATCGGGCGTTTGAGTGCGCAAGGGCACACCTTCGCGCTTGCAAAAATCGAGAAAACCATAGCGGTCCACGCCCGCTAATTCACAAGCTGCCCCAATAGAGAGTTCACCAGCCCGGTACATTCCCAAAGCTGCGTATAAACGCACTTTTTCGGTCACCCCTTCAAGGGATTCAGCTACAAATTGTTTTTCAGGGAGCGAAAAGGTTATTTCCATATCACGGCTCCACATCCTGGTTTATAGCATATTTATACCATCATACTCAACATTTGTAACGTCAACCAGCACAACTCTCAGGGCAATCGCATATAGATTTTTCCTCGACAGAACACCTATTTGGGGTAGCAGCCCAACCGCGTTGGGCGGGTCTGGCAAGCGGTGTTTTGCCTGATTTAGACGCCAACGCGGTTGGGCGCTTCGCGTACCCGAAAGGCAGTTTTGGGCTTTTTTATCCATACTTGCCATTTCTAAATGCGATTGCCCTGGCACAACTCTGACTGCTATTCGCCAACCTTACTTCCCACGGAATATCAGCACAATCAACATCATCAGTGCTTCAGCATTCCTGGATGGGGTAATCACAAAATTCAACTTAGCGTTTTACGTATCTACAAAATTGGAGTACAATTGTTCTAATAGCCTGGTGAGTGCAAAAAGGCGCTGCGCCCGACGGTGATCGTCAGGAAACTATACGACAGGCCGCTCACCATAACGAAAGGAGTAGTTGTTCATGTATCAGAAAATCATTGTTGTTGGCAATTTGGGTGGTGACCCAGAGATGCGCTACACACCCAGCGGTCAGGCTGTGACCAATTTCTCTGTCGCATCCAATCGCCGGTACACCGGCTCGGATGGCCAACGCGTCGACGAAACCACCTGGTTCCGGATTTCTGCCTGGGGGCGGCAAGCGGAAACTTGCAACCAATACTTGCGTCGCGGCAGCAAGGTTCTTATCGAGGGACGCCTGAATCCAGATCAGGCTAGCGGTGGCCCTCGTATTTGGACCCGACAGGATGGCACTCCGGCCGCTTCCTTCGAGATCACTGCGCAATCAGTGCAATTTCTCTCAACGCGGGCGGAAGATGAGTCTTTTCAAGCCAGCCAGCCAGGCGGCCCAGAAGCTGAAGACGATATCCCCTTCTAAATCCAGAGAGGATACTCAAAGGACATTTGCTCGCGCAGCGTGCAGATGCCCATCAAAGAATAGGAGCATCTTTATGACTTCGCGCCCCGCACAACCTGAGAAACAACAACTCATCCTCAATATCCCCGAAGACCTCGCCCCCGTGTATGTGAATCTGGCCCGAATCACGCATTCTCCATCAGAGATGGTCTTAGATTTTGCGCTTATGGTTCCAGGCGGGACCCCAGGCCCAGCCAATGTAAAGACGCGTGTGCTGATGAGCCCCTTGAGCGCAAAACTCTTTTACAGCGCCCTGGGAGAAAACCTGTCTAAATTCGAGGCCAAGTTCGGAGAAATCAACATCCCGGGCGGAAGCTCTCTGGCAGAGAATCTATTCCGCCCTCCACAGAAATAGCCGATGCAACATCTAGACGAGATTATCGAGCAAATTCACCAGTCATTTGAAACCCGGACGAAAGTACGTGATCAAATGCTGAAACAAGCCCGCATCCTCACGCGCCACTGCGCTAATGCCATTCGAGCAATTCACCGTGAGGACCGGGCTTTGGCCCAAGAGCATCTCCAAGAAGCCAAAAAACTGACCAAATCATTGAGCGAAAACTCTGATGAGCATCCAGACTTTTTTTACGCCGGCTATACACAAGATGCGCTCAAGGAATACGCCGAGGCCAACCTCACCTATGCTCTGGTTATCGGCGATGCCATTCCATATCCAGGTGACCTCAATCTGGATCATGTGCCGTACTTGAAGGGATTGGCCGAAACCGCCGGTGAGCTTCGCCGAAGATGCATGGATGTCCTCCGCCATGGCGACTCAACTGAAGCCGACCGCCTGCTGGAATCCATGGACGATATCTACGATGCCTTGGTGACCATGGACTATCCCGACGCCATCACGGGAGGGCTTCGCCGCCTCACGGACATCGTCCGCGGCGTCACAGAACGCACCCGCGGTGACCTGACCATGAGCTTACGCCAACAGCGCCTCGAAAAACGCTTGCAGGCTTTCGAAGAGCAGATTTCCAAATCCGTCAATAAAGACGATTGACCTGAAATTGGCAAAAAATTGTAATGATCAATATCATTTTGAACAATTCTCACGCAAAGCCGCGAAGGCGCAAAGAAATTTTTTAAAGAGAAAACTTGGCGTCTTTGCGCCTGGCAGAAGGCCCGCCGTTGGCGTGCGTGAGGTAATTTTGTGTTCAGAATCTTATTACCCATTACAGAAATTGGCAAAAAATGCGTAAGATTCGCGCTTCCGATATCAGTTCTTATTTGTACTGTCAACGCGCCTGGTGGTACCGGCAGCAGGGGATTGCATCCAAAAATACCCATGAGCTTGCTGGCGGACGAGACTTGCACCAACAACATGGACGGGCGGTATTAGCCAGCGGCGTTGTGCGGGCTTTGGCATATCTCTTGCTGCTGGCCGGGTTGATCTTGCTGGCTGTATACCTGACCCTGCAAGTTCTTTAGGGAATTCCAAGGAAATAATCCTTATTGCGTACTGCCTACGGCATATTTCGTAAAGGCTCCCCTACGCAATACGAAATACGCAATACTCGTAACCATGGCGCTGCTTGCAATCACCTTCCTCTGCATTGGGATCATCCTGCTCTGGCGCGCCGGTCAACAACGCAAGGCGACCGGCCTGCCGGGAGGCGAGGTCATTTACGCGGATACGCGTAAATGGGGTCCCGTCGAAGAGCCGCTTTACGATGCCAAATTAGATTTATCTGGGCGTCCTGATTATCTTGTCCAACACGGCGACATGGTGATCCCAGTCGAAGTAAAATCAACTCGGGTGGCCGAAGCGCCATATGACTCCCACATATTCCAACTAGCAGCATACTGCTATCTGGTCGGCAAAAACTATGGCGTGCGGCCATCCCATGGGATTCTGAACTACCCCAATCGAACCTATCGCATCGATTACACGCCGGAACTCGAAACAGAACTCATCGATTTAGTCGTTGAAATGCGTACCAAAGGACACCTTCGCAAGATCAACCGATCCCATGATTCTGCGCGCAGATGCGATCACTGCGGCTATCGATCTACTTGCGATCAGAGGCTTCAGTAAGCAGTAGACGGTATACTGTTTACTGTCCACTGTTTACTGTCCACTGTTTACTGTTCACCGTTCACTGAAATTCAAGTTGCCGATATAATTTCACAATCATGACGTTATCGACTTCACCTTTCCAGACCATCGCCATTGTGGCCCATCCAGAAATCCCCCAGGCTTATGAAGAAGCGGGCCAGATCGCTGACTTCCTAAACGGGCGTGGTTTCCAGGCATTTTATGATTATCTATATGCTGAAGAATTACATGCCCGCGTCACCGCTGGAGAAGTCGATTTGCTGATTGCCCTGGGCGGCGATGGCACAATGCTGCGTGCAGGCCATTTATGCGCCCCCCATAGTGTCCCAATTTTCGGCATCAATATGGGGAAGTTCGGTTTCCTGATGGAGTTCAGGCACGTTGAATGGCAGACCGCCATAGAAAAATTGCTGGCTGGGGACTACTGGCTTGAAAGTCGCATGTTGTTGCGCTCTGAACAATGGCGGGACGATGAGAAAATTGGCGCCTGGGAAGTTCTGAACGAGGTGGTGGTCAGCCGTGGCGAGATCGTACGGCCTGTTTATCTGGATGCAAGCGTAGACGGCCGCTTTCTCACCACTTATGTTGCTGACGGCCTGATTGCTGCCACATCTACCGGATCGACGGCCTACGCCCTGGCCGCAGGCGGACCCATTCTGCCACCGGAGTTGCGCAACATCCTTTTGGTGCCAGTCGCCCCGCACCTTTCGATTGACCGGGCTATTGTGCTTGCGGAAGGCTCTTCAGTTTCCATCACCGTCCACACCGACCACCAGGCCGTGATCAGCATCGATGGGCAGGTGCCCATTCGCCTCGAGGATGGCGATCGTGTAGACGCGCGCGCCAGCAGCTACACGGCACAATTCGTGCGCATCCAGGACCCTGGATATTTTTATAGAAATCTTACACCCCATATGTACAATAACCCTGCTGTTAAAAGGTATCATGACTGAATCATCCACCTTGTATTGTACCAACCACCCTACTACAGAAACTAGCCTGCGCTGCAACCGTTGCGAGAAATTGATCTGCAGCAAATGTGCAATCCATATTCCGACGGGCTATCGCTGCAAAGATTGCATTCGCAATCATCAAAAGGTGTTTGAAACTGCTCTATGGTACGATTATCCTCTCGGGTTCATCCTCGCCGCTTTGCTATCCTATATTGGGAGCTTGATCGCCCCTAAGCTAGGTTTCTTTGTGATTTTCCTTGCCCCTTTGGCAGGCGTAATCATCGCTGAAGGATCACGCTTCATCACGCGCCGCCGTCGATCCAAATACTTGTTTTTCACCATTACAGCGGGCGCCCTGTCAGGCACACTTCCTGCGGCTTTAGGACAGATACTCACTTTATTGATGTTCCTCTCGCAAATCGAATTCGCTTTTGGCTTATTGTTGTCATCGCTTTGGCATGGTGTCTATGTGGTTATCGTCACTTCAACAGTCTACTACCGGGTTAGCGGACTCACTTTCAACCGCTGACCGATCGCTCAAATGATAGAATTACCCGATGGCCGTGCGCAAAGAAAGAATACACAGGACTTACGCAGATGAATGAGAAATATACCGAAAATAAGGGGTGTG
>JADHXE010000009.1 GCA_016783125.1 Anaerolineales bacterium | reverse complement strand
TGATTTGCGCCCTATATTGGCGAAACAACCGTGCCGTAAACCTGCGACTGGAGCATATTGTCATGGTAAAAAAGGCAAGGATCCTCACCACTTGTTTTTTTACCCTTGACAATATCGACTTTCTCATGGAAGTAGTTGCATATCTGGAGAATTAATGAATTTACCAAGTACCATCGCAATCGATGGCCCAGCTGCTTCAGGCAAGTCTACCCTTGCGGAGCGGTTGGCTAATAAACTTAATTATTTGTATTTCGATACCGGCGTGATGTACCGGGTAGTGACCTGGCTTGCTCTGGATCGCGGCTTATCGATGGATGAAGAAGAGATGATCACCAAGTTGTCGCAGTTGGTACAGATTGATGTCCAATCGCCATCCAAAGAAGATGGCCGCGCTTATGATGTTTTGGCCGATGGTGAAGATCTCACCTGGAAGATCCGCCGACCAGAGGTTGATGCTAATGTGTCGGTGGTGGCAGCTTTTCCGGGTGTTCGGGAAGCCTTAACGGTTCAGCAGCGATGCATCGGCCAGCGCGGCCAGGTGGTCATGGTGGGGCGTGATATCGGCACCGTGGTGCTGCCGGATGCCGATCTGAAAATCTATCTGGATGCCTCTGTTGAGGAACGCTCTCGCCGCCGTTATGATGAGTGCATCGCCCGCGGCGAGGAGATCACCTTGGAGTCTATCTTGGATGCCATGCGCAAGCGCGATCAGATCGACTCTACCCGGGATGTTGCTCCGCTGCGCGCCGCTGAAGATGCAGTGATCATCGATTCCGATGGCCTCGGTATTGAAAAAGTTCTTGAAATAACCATCGACCTGGCGCGAGGCAAGGGTCAATAAACGAGGCGATGGCTGAGTTTTATCAACCTCCGTTACATGCGCGCATCATCCGACCTGTTATACGAGCCTTATTTCGCGCGATATTTCATCTGATAAGCCGCGTGAAAGTTTCAGGAGTGGAGAATGTGCCAAAAGACCGGGCTTATATTATTGCTATCAATCACGTCTCATTATTTGAAGCGCCTTTCGTGGCAGCCTTTTGGCCGACGTCTTTCGAAATAGCCGGGGCCGCGGATGTATGGGATCGTCCTGGGCAAGGATTGCTGGCGCGGCTCTATGGCGGGATCCCCATCCACCGTGGGCAGTACGACCGCAACATGCTTGAAATCACATTGTCAGTTTTACACTCAGGCCGACCTCTCCTGCTTGCGCCCGAAGGCGGGCGTTCGCACAAGCTGGGGATGCGGCGCGCAAAGCCCGGGATTGCCTATTTGATGGATAAAGCGCAAGTGCCGGTTGTGCCCGTTGGCATTGTGGGCAGCACCGATGATTTCTTGGCCCGCGCTTTGCGCGCCGAACGACCTGATATCGAAATGACCATTGGACGCCCGCTGCATCTGCCGCCAGTATCGGGTCGCGGAAAAGCTCGTCGTGAAACTCGTCAAAAGAATGCCGATATGGTCATGGCGCAGATCGCGGCTTTATTACCCCTTGAGTATCGAGGCGTTTACGCGGATCATGTCACCGAATCTGCCTAAACCAGAGAGCAGCATCTATCGCCCGGAATTGGTTCGTCTTCCCGAACTGACATTGAGAAGGCGCTTCGTCCGCCGACTTCTTCATGGCCTTGTACGTTTAGCGGTCAAGTTAGTAATCAAATTAGAAGTCCGGGGCCGCGAGCACTTCCCCAAACATGGGCCATTGCTAGTCGTGTCGAATCATCTTGGAGATGCTGATTTAGTTGTCGGATTGGCTTTGTCCCTTATTCCGGTTGATTTTTTAGGTAAGGTCGAGTTGTTCGATTTCCCTATTGCGGGCTGGCTGCTTGAGTCTTACGGGACAATCTGGCTGCACAGGGGCAACCCAGACCGCAGGGCAATCCGCGCTGTTCTGCAGGGCTTAGCAGCAGGTCGCATCATCGCCATTGCGCCAGAAGGGCGTGAGAGTCTAACCGGCACTTTGGAAGAAGGCACCCGCGGCGCGGCGTACCTGGCGCTCAAAGCGGATGTGCCTGTCTTGCCTGTTGCGGTCACCGGTACGGAAAACTGGCGCGTTTATGGCAATCTGAAGCGATTGCGCCGCACAGAGGTATCCGTAACGGTGGGGGCGCCTTTCCGTTTGAAAATCAGTGACAATCGACAGCAGGCAATAAAGCAAGGCACAGAAGAAATAATGAAGGCAATAGCCCAACTTTTACCACCTGAATACCAGGGTGTATACCGAAATGAAACGGGTGTGTTTCATTTCAGTTGAGCGCCTTGCTGCGTATTTCGTATTGCCTACGGCATATTGCGTATTTGGGAAGCATTACGGAATACGGACACCTTTCTCAACTCATTTGAAACACACCCAAATGAAACAAACCAATATCGAAAATAACTGGAGATTTTATAGAATGGCTCTTATAGGTAAAAAGCGTCGGCAGAAAGAGATACAGCGATACAATCATCGGAAATGGGTTCTGAATCGCCGTTTTTTGCGGTTTTTGTTAAAGGTAATTGGATACACTTTTTTGGTACGCCTGGATCGTGTTGATGGTCTAGAAAATATCCCTAAAGATGGGCCTGTGATCTTTATGATCAACCATATCGCCTTTATTGACTCAATAACGGTTCTCTACATCTCACCGAGGGATATCGTGCCATTAGCGAAAAATGAAGTGTACGAGTATCCCATCGTGGGCATCTTTCCTCGTTTGTGGGGAGTAATTCCTGTAAAACGTGATGAGATCGATCGCGGCGCTATTCGAAGAGCGCTCCAAGTATTGAAAGCGAGAGAGTGTTTGCTGATAGCCCCGGAGGGGACGCGTGGCGAAGCCTTGCGAAGAGGCAGAGATGGTGCCGCATATCTAGCTTCCCGGACAGGGGCTGCAATTGTTCCTGTAGCCATCGAAGGGACCGTTGGGTTCCCCGCATTTCGTACTTCTGAGAGGTGGAAACAACCTGGTGCGCATATTCGTTATGAAAAACCGTTTCGCTTTAAACCGGAATATAAAAATGCCAAGGGCGCGGTATTACGCAAGATGACTGATGAGGCCATGTATGTGTTGGCAAAGGCTCTCCCTGAGCATCGCCGGGGAGAGTATGCTAATTTATCAGAGAGGACACAAGACACCATTGAATGGCTTTGAGAGCGAGCGCGCAAAACTTGTCAGGGGATAACCCGAAAAAAGGGGTGCGTGACGTGCCGCCGTAGGCGTGCAAAGCAAGCACGTCACACAGCCCTTTTTTCGGAAATCATCTGAGAAGTGCTATAATTATCTCGTAGGATTACCGTGGTACTAGCAATCTCATGCCTTTGATCTTCACACTTTTCCAAGAAGCGCCATTTTTTATCTTTCCAGACGGGTTGGGTGGATGGTTAGGCCTTGCCGCCTGGTTGGGTATTATTGGGTATCTGATCTATCATTGGCGGGATTATGGAAAGAAATGGGGGGCGAATCACTGGATAGCGTTTGTTGCTTTATTGATCATAACGCCGATGGTTTGCACCTTCGTCGGTGTGCGATTACCTCCTTCGGACACAATCTCACTACCATCTGTAACCCTTGATCCCAGCGGCTTACCGTTGATGTTGTTCTCAGCGTTACCCTGGGTGCTAGCAGCCGGTTTCTTGGGACCGTTGTCAGCGGGCATTCTGGCTTTCGTTGCCGGATTATTTATTGGTTTATGGGGCACCCATACCCTATTTACCGCGCTTGAGTTGGCCACTTTGGCAATCCTGTTGTCGGCGGCCAGTCAGCAGAGATACCGTACAACCTGGTTTCGGGCATTGCGCCATCCCCTATTTGCAACCCTTTCCGCTTTATTGGTTCATCCATTTTTGTTTGTCATCAGCTCGATTTTGTTGGTAGATGGGTCAATAGCGGGAAAACTAGATTATGCGGTTACGTTAGTCGGATCAACAACCCTGGCAGTTGGTGGACCTGTTTTGGTAGCTGGCTTATTGGTGGAATTTATTCGATTTGCGTTTCCAAAAGCCTGGGGAGGACAACCACCCTGGGCCCCTTCACCGGCTGAAAGCAGCTTGGAAGCGCGCTTTTCCTATTTTCTTACTCTAGCGTTGATCCTGTTGTTTGTGGGGTTTGCCATTGGAGATTGGGTGGTCGCAGGCAATGCTGCCGAAAAAATGTTGGAAGATCGGATGGCTGCGGCCACCGAAGTCGCATCTGCTGGGGTGCCTTATTTCCTCGATACAGGGCAAAATCTGATTCTTCAGATTGCATCGAATGTAGATATAGTTGCGGACTCATCATTTCAGCTTCAGGAAGTATTATCTGAGAGTTACCAATCTGTACCATTTTTCAAGCAGTTGTACATACTCGATCCCTTGGATAACCAAATTGCAGCTTATCCGACTGGAACCTTCAAAGATATATTATCCTCACTTGAAGAGCAAGTTGGGATGGATATGGCGTTGGAAGGGGTACCTGTGCAAGTATATGCCATACCTTCCCTTGATGGGTCAAATTCAACTCAGATATCTTTTCTCGCAGCGATTACCGATGATGCAGAGCAAGCCGTTGGTGTATTGATCGGAAGAACTGACCTGATTAGCAACCCCTACACGCAATCCACTTTGACCAATTTGAACAGTGTCTCAGATATCGGCGGTGTGGGTTTATTAGTCGATGAAGATGGGGACATTCTCTATCATTCTGAATCCGAGTGGATATTTCCGGAGTATTCTGCCAGCATAGGGAGCGAAGCTGTTTTTTATGATGGGTCAGCTCCTGATGGGACGCGTTTGTTGGTTTATTCTCGCCCGACAGTGGGCCGATCCTGGGGAACTGTCCTGATGGTTCCTGCTAGACAGGCTCAACAATTAGCACTCAATATCGCCGCTCCGCTCCTTGTGATGATTTTCTTGCTCATTGGAGTATCAGCTGTAATGATGCGGTTGAGTCTGAGTGTGATCACGTCTTCGATCAAATCCCTGACTGGGGAAGCGGAGCGTATTTCTCAAGGTCAGCTTGATCATGCACTCAGCAAGGGGGGGGTTGATGAGGCTGGAAGATTGCGTAATGCCTTTGAAAAGATGCGTCTCAGCTTGAAGGCTCGTTTAGATGAACTAAACCGCTTGTTGATCGTCAGCCAGGCGGTGGCTTTTAACCTGGAGATTACAGAAGCTTTACAACCCATCATTGAGTCTGCGCTGACCACAGGAGCGAGTTCTGCACGTATTGCCTTACCCCCAGATGTTGTTCCTGAAAACGATGCCATTGGGGCGATTCCCTCACGTTATGGTGTTGGCAACGATGCGGATAACTTTGCTTACTTTGACGATCAACTTCTGGCCCTGATGAAGGATCAAGAGAAGGGCAGAGTTGTTTTGGCTAACCCTGCGCGCACTCCTTTGTTGAGCTTTGGACCGGGCGCGCCACGCTTGGGCAGCCTGGTGGCGGTGGCGCTTTATCACGAACGGACATATTATGGCGTTTTGTGGGCAGCTTATGATCAGCCTCACAGCTTTACGGATGAGGAAGTGCAGTTTATTACAACATTGGGCAGCCAGGCGGCTTTAGCAACTGCTAACGCGCGCTTGTTCATGACTGCTGAATTTGAGCGCGAGCGCCTGGCCGCGATCCTGGCTTCCACCCCTGACCCTGTCCTAGTCACAGATCAACGCGATTGCTTATTACTGGTCAATGCAGAAGCCTGGGGGGCATTGGGATTGGGTATTGAGACCAGCATTGGCAAACCGGTTGATGAAGTGATTTCTCAGATTGAACTGGTCGATCTGCTGCGCCTTTCCGATGAAGCCCCAGAACTAGTGGAAGTCAAACTGCCTGGTGAGCGCTTCTTTATGGCCACAGCCTCAACGATTACAGTAGATGGACAGAATATTGGACGTGTTTGCGTTCTCAAAGATGTGACCCAATTCAAAGAGCTGGATGCTCTCAAATCAGAGTTCGTTGCCACAGTAAGCCATGACTTGCGCTCACCGCTGACTCTTATGCGAGGTTACGCCACGATGTTAGAGATGGTTGGCGAACTCAATGAGCAGCAAAGCGAATATGTGCGCAAGATAGTTGTAGGGGTGGAGAGTATCTCCCGCCTGGTTAATAATTTGCTTGACTTAGGCCGTATCGAAGCCGGTGTAGGTCTGCAATTAGAGATGTTACCTGTACGAGATGTGGTTGAATGGGTGGTTGAGTCTTTCCAATTACAAGCACAGCAAAAGAAGATCACCCTGAGCGCTGATGTTCCTGCGAACATGCCTCCATTGATTGAAGCTGACCCGGCTCTGCTTCAACAGGCGCTGCACAACCTTGTGGAAAATGCCGTCAAATATACACCAGAAGGGGGCAAAGTTTGGGTCAGGGTGAAACCTCGCCAAAGTACAATGCTGTTCGTGGTTGAAGATACAGGTATTGGCATATCGCCGGTTGATCAACCATATTTGTTCGAAAAGTTTTATCGTGGTACTGACCGGAAAGCCAAAAAAGAACGCGGCACAGGCTTAGGTCTGGCCATCGTCAAGTCGATCATTGAGCGTCATGGCGGAAATATGGGGTTAGACAGCCAGCTTGGGGAGGGGAGTACCTTCTATATTGAGATTCCGCTCCGCCATGAAGCCCAATAAATCGCTGAAATTGGTGTAAAAAACTCCAAATTTCTCCTTGACTGGGATTAGGGATCCCCTTATAATACCCGCCGCATGCAACATCCAATAAGGAATAGATAAATGCAGCGAGCGCTTGAGGTAAGAAAATCTCATGCGCTTGCTTTTGTTTGTCTTTATATCAGTACATTTGTTCGAGTTATTTCTGAAAATCCTCAGGAGGCGCACACGTGGAAACTAAGGGGCTCAAATCACTACGAATTGGGTTAGCATCGCCAGAGACGATTCTTGGATGGTCTTATGGTGAGGTTCTCAAGCCCGAAACCATCAACTACAGGCGATTACGACCGGAAAAAGATGGTCTGTTCTGTGAGGCCATTTTTGGCCCTCAACGTGATTGGCAATGCTATTGTGGGAAGTATAAAAACGTCCGCTATAAAGGCATTGTATGCGATAAGTGTGGCGTGGAGGTAACCAAGTCATCAGTGCGTCGTGAGCGTATGGGGCATATTGAATTAGCCGCTCCGGTGGCGCACATCTGGTATGCGCGGCGTTTGCCATCACATCTTGGTTTATTGCTCGATATCTCTCGGCGCAATCTCGACCGCGTACTCTACTTTGCGCAATACGTTGTCACATATGTAGATGAAGATGCCCGCGAAAGGGCTTTGAATCGCCTGGAAGAAGAGTATTCAGGCGGTGATAGCGATATCAAGGAAGAAACCGACACTCAGCTTGATAACATCCTGTTGGGACGTGATGAACTGCTGGAATCTCTGGCCCAAAAAGAAGAAGAGATCAAGACCAGGTACGACGAGAAAACCGCTGCTGAGTTAGATCCAGTGATGAAAAAGGGCCAGCAGTTGGAAATGGATTTGCAGGAGAAAATTGGCAAATCTACTCGTCGTGCAATTACCTTCCCAGGTACAGATATGGTTATCGTCGAGGCTGGCGACACTGTTAGCAACCAGCATTTGGGCAGTGTTCAGCAAGTGGTCAAGGAACGCCTCGAGGAGATCGAGACGCAACTCCAAGATCAGCGCCAACGCGAGTTGGAGCATGTGAAGCTGGATATAGCGCGTATGCGTGCCGAGACTGAGCAGAAGCTCATCGAGAAGCGTGAAGACCTTGAGGGTGAAATTGCAGCTTCTCGTGGTGAGTATCGTCGTTTACGCGATGAGTTGATGGATTTGCAGCCGCTGACCTTCATGGGCGAACTGCGTTACCGTGAGTTAAAGTCTCGCTGGGGGCAGGTATTCCAGGCGGACATGGGTGCTGAGGCGATCCTCGATATCCTGAGGCGCTTAGATATGGACGCGCTCACCGAAGAGCTTCGAGTTACTCTGCGCACTTCTGGGAGCAAACAAAAACGCTTGTTAGCCACCCGTCGTCTGAAGATTGCTGAAGCGTTCCGCCAATCTGGCAATAAGCCAGAGTGGATGATTATGACTGTTCTGCCGGTGATCCCCCCCGATTTGCGCCCCATGGTGCAATTGGATGGTGGTCGCTTTGCTACATCGGATTTGAATGATCTCTACCGGCGGGTGATCAATCGTAATAATCGTCTCAAGCGTCTGCTTGAACTAGGCGCTCCTGATGTTATCGTGCGCAATGAGAAACGTATGCTTCAAGAAGCTGTCGATTCCTTGGTTGATAATTCGCAGCGGGGTAAAGCGCGCTCACGCCGGGGTCGCCGCGAATTGAAGTCGCTCAGCGATATGCTCAAAGGCAAGAAAGGGCGCTTCCGCCGCAACCTGTTGGGTAAGCGCGTAGATTATTCGGGCCGTTCGGTGATCGTTGCCGGTCCGAAGTTGAAGATCCACCAATGCGGCTTACCAAAGACAATGGCTTTAGAGCTTTTCCGTCCCTTTGTGATTTCTCGTTTGGTCAGCAATGGCTATGCCACAAACGTCAAGGGTGCCAAACGACTCATCGAGCGCGGCCGCCCTGAGGTGTGGGAAGCCTTGGAAGAAGCCATCCGGGAACGTCCCGTATTGTTGAACCGTGCTCCAACCCTGCACCGCTTGGGTATTCAGGCCTTTGAGCCGACACTCATCGAAGGGAAAGCGATCCAACTCCACCCCCTGGTTTGTACAGCCTTCAATGCTGATTTTGATGGTGATCAAATGGCGGTGCACGTGCCCTTGTCTGAGAGGGCAGTCTCCGAGGCGCGCCAATTGATGTTATCTAGCAAGAATTTGCTCAAACCCGCCAGCGGTGAGCCCATCGTCAGCCCCTCCAAAGATATGGTATTGGGTGTGTATTATCTGACGAAGATGGATAACCGCGAACACAAAGGGGATGGCCGCATATTCGCATCCTTTGATGAGGTTGAGATGGCTTATCATCTCGACCAGGTTGAAATACCGACCGAGATCAAGTTGTCCACAGAAACCTGGTCCGATGAGAACGGCAGTTGGCTGAGAGAAGCTGAAACGCGCTTGATCGATACCACGGTTGGTCGTGTGCTCTTCAACCGGGTTCTGCCCGAGAAGGTTCAATTTGTTAATGACACCCTGGAGAAGGGCGGCATCAGAGATCTGATCGCAGACGTTTATGAGGTCTGTGGTGAGACAGAAACTGTGCGTACCGCCGATAACATCAAAGATATCGGCTTCAAGTATGCTACTGTCTCAGGATTCACCATCGCTGTTGCCGATATTACCATTCCACCGAACAAGGAAGAAATTATCGATAACGCGCTTCAAGAAGTAGAGAAGGTGCAACGCAACTTCCGACGAGGTTTGTTGACAGACCAGGAACAGAATGAACGCGTCATCGAGGTTTGGCAGAGTACAACCGCGGCTGTTGGTGATGCTGTGCGTGAACACATGGACCCGCATGGTGACCTGGCTATCATGGCAGATTCCGGCGCTACAAAAGGTGGTTTCGGTCAGCTTTCACAGTTGGCAGGTATGCGCGGTTTGATGGCCGACCCCTCTGGGCGCATCATCCCCATGCCCATTCGGTCGAACTTCCGTGAGGGTTTGACCTCGCTGGAATACTTCCTCTCCTCCCACGGCGCTCGCAAAGGTCTGGCGGATACTGCTCTCCGCACAGCTGATGCTGGTTACCTGACCCGCCGTTTGGTGGACGTCGCACAGGATCTTATTATCAATGCCGAAGATTGTGGCACCACAAACGGCATCATCATCCGCAAGTCTGATGATGTGGCTGGTCAGTCGATGGGCAACCGTTTATACAGCCGTTATGCTGCTGAACGGGTTGTCGATCCGAAGACTGGTGAGATACTTGTTGATGTTGGTGACCTGATCGACCGGGAAGAAACCCGGCAGATTACCAGCGCGGGGACTACAGAGATGAAAGTCTTCTCGCCGCTGACCTGTGAGATGGAACACGGCGCCTGCACCAAATGTTATGGTATGGATTTAGGACGTGGGCAGGTGGTCGATATGGGCTCTGCGGTGGGTATCATCGCTGCTCAATCTATCGGTGAGCCGGGTACCCAATTAACCCTGCGAACCTTCCACACTGGTGGTGTTGCTGCCGGTACGGATATTACAACCGGTCTCCCGCGTGTTGAAGAGATTTTCGAAGCTCGCAAGAACCCTAAAGGTGAGGCCGTTGTCAGTGAGATTGCCGGTGTTGTTCAAATTGAGCAGTCCGAACGCTATGATGACTTGAGGATCGTGCATGTTGTTCACAGCGAGATGACCAGCAATTCTTATAAGATCACCAGAGGTTGGGAAGCTCATGTGAAAGACGAGGATGAGGTCAGCCAAGGCGATGTTATTGTTGCTCACAAGAAGGATAAAGAGAAAACGATTGTTGCTGAACACGATGGCCGCGTTCGGATTGAAGATGGTCATGTGATTGTCTCGCGTGAGATTCGCGATGAAGAACAATATGAAATTCCCAGTAATGCTCGCTTGACAGTTCAGAATGGCGAACGTGTAGAACCAGGCCAGTCGCTAACCGAAGGGTCTCTGAACACCCATGATCTCTTGCGTATTCAAGGCCGTGAGGCTACACAAACGTACTTGCTTTCCGAAGTGCAGAATGTATACCGTTCTCAAGGCCAGAATATCCACGACAAACACTTCGAGGTGATCATCCGCAAAATGATGTCGCGAGTGATTGTCAGCAATCCTGGCGATAGCGAACTCTTGCCTGGGGATATGGTGAATCGCCTCGAGTTGTTGAAGGATAATGAAGTGCTGTTGGCTGAAGGAAAACGACCTGCGAAATATCGTGAGATTCTGTTAGGCATCACTAAAGCATCCTTGAGTACCGACTCGTTCCTCTCAGCAGCCTCCTTCCAACACACCATCCGCGTTTTGACACGCGCCGCCGCTGGTGGCAGTGAAGATCCGTTGTATGGTTTGAAGGAAAACGTACTCATAGGTAAGCTGATTCCGGCTGGCACAGGTTTTAGTGAAGGGCCATTCGCCCCCAGTATGCCTCAAACGGAGTCTTACGAAGACCTTCCGGTTGCCGGTGTTGTTGACGATGGCGTTGAAGAAACCTCTGATGGGGAAGCCCTCGAGGTTGACGCGGAACCCGCTGCTGATTAGGGGAATTCTCGAGTGAAATTGATCCCCTCCCACTTTTTTCAAGTGAGAGGGGATTTTTTGTTCATGTTATAATCGTCGCACAAATGTTTCAATAATAAGATTTGGGTGTGTTTCATTTTAGTTGAGCGCCTTGCTGCGTATTCCGTATTTCGTATTGCGTATTCGTCGATACGCAATAAGCGATACGCAATACGAAATAACATCTCCAACTCATTTGAAATGCCCCCATAAAAATTTTTTTGGAGTGTTCCATGGAGATCGGTTTAATTCGCAAGATCGACATCGATGAGGAAATGCAGCAGTCCTATCTGGACTATGCCATGAGCGTAATTGTCTCGCGCGCCTTGCCCGACGCGCGGGATGGCCTCAAACCAGTGCATCGCCGCATCCTTTATGCAATGCATGATATGGGCATCCGGCAGGACTCAACCTATAAAAAATCTGCCCGTATCGTTGGTGAAGTTTTGGGTAAGTATCACCCCCACGGTGATATGGCTGTCTATGATGCCATGGCTCGGATGGCGCAGGATTTCTCCATGCGCTATCAACTGGTGGATGGGCAGGGCAACTTCGGCAGCATGGATGGGGATTCCCCCGCGGCTATGCGGTATACCGAAGCCCGCATGGCCCCCTTGGCCACGCACATGTTGTCCGACATCGACAAGGCCACGGTTGATTTTTCGACGAATTTCGATGACACCCTGACTGAGCCAAATGTACTGCCAGCTGCCTTACCGAATTTATTGGTAAACGGGATCACTGGTATCGCGGTGGGTATGTCAACCAGCATTCCTCCTCATAACCTGGGGGAGGTGATGAATGCCTTGATTTACATGCTGGAGAACTGGAAGAAACTCGATGACATCAGCGTGGCCGATTTGATGAAATTTATCAAGGGGCCTGATTTCCCAACGGGCGGTATTGTCATCGATCAGACTGAAGATGGGGGGTTGCAAAAGGCTTATGGTTCGGGGCGCGGACGCATTAGAGTGCGGGCGCGCGCTCATATAGAGGAGATGAGCCGGGGGCGTCACCGTATCGTGGTGACGGAGATTCCCTACATGGTCAATAAGACCACCCTGCTGGAACGTATCGCTACCCTGGCACGCGAAGAGAAGATCGAAGGCATTGCCGACTTGCGCGATGAATCAGATCGTCAGGGCGTGCGCGTGGTGATCGAGCTGACCAAAACCGTTGATCCTGAAGGGGTGTTGGAAGAGCTCTTTAAATACAGCACCATGCGAACGACCTTCAGCTTGATCATGCTGGCCCTCGTAGAGGGGGAGCCGCGCATGCTCAACTTGAAGCAGGCACTGCGGGTTTATTTGAATCACCGTCTGGAGATCATCAAGCGGCGCAGCGAGTATGAACTTGAGCGCGCCCGCAAGCGGGAACATATTCTATCCGGGTTGATGATTGCCCTGACCAATCTGGATGAAGTTATAGACATCATCCGCAAATCACGCCGGGTGGATACGGCCAAACAGAACCTCCGCCGCCGCTTCAAACTCAGCGATGAGCAGGCTCAAGCGATTTTGGATATGCCCTTGCGGCGATTGGCGGCCCTGGAGCGGAAAAAAATCGAGCAAGAGTATAAAGTCGTCAAAGCCAAGATCAGGGCTTTAGTAGCTTTGTTGAAATCGCCCACCAAAATGCGCAAAATCATCTCCGATGAACTACAGGCGGTCAAAGAAGAGTACGGCGATCTGCGCCGCACGCAGATCATCACAGTTGAGGGTGATAAGGAAGATATCCCTGTGCGCCTGAGCAGTCTGGCTCCTGACCAGACGGTTTGGGTCTCGCAGACATCCAAGGGATTGATCTCACGCACGCTGAAAGATGCCCGGCCGCGCATCAGTGGCAGCGCTGTGCCGAAACAATTGATCCGGGTGAACACGCGCGACACGTTGTATCTGGTCACTGAAGACGGCCAGACGGCTTCGCTGCCCGTGCTCTCGATTCCGGAAACGGACAAGCCTGATGATGGCGTACCGTTCCACCTGGTCTCCGCCCTGACCGATAAGGATAAACTAGCTGTGATCTTTACCCTGCCTTCCAAGGATCAACTAGACGAAGGCTGGTACGTGCTCTCGATCACTCGCCAGGGGATGGTCAAAAAGTCTGCCGCCGCGGAACTGCCTGGCCCAGCCGCGACACCCTTTACCCTGGTTAAAGTAAATGATGGCGACCGTTTAGGGTGGATCCGTTTGACGGATGGACAGAAAGATATCTTGTTGGCAGCCTCCAGTGGAATGGCTATCCGTTTCTCCGAAGAGGATGTGCGCCCGATGGGGTTGGTAGCTGCTGGCGTGATGGGCATCAAATTAGATAAAGGGGATGAAGTCGTTGGCGCTGAGTTGATACCTCAACGCGGCGAAGTACTCTTATTAGCCTCCGATGGACGGGCTAAGCGAGTGAAACAGGAAGATTTTCCAGTTCAAGGACGTTATGGCAAAGGGGTCATTGCCTGGAAACTTCCCGCTGACGCCAGCCTGATGGGCTGTGTGATTGGTACGAAGACCAAACAAGTCACACTTCACTTGAAGAAATTTGCTGCTAAGATGGTTAGCCTGGGGGATGCCCCCGTGCAAACCCGGGTGGCAGTGCGCGGCAAATCCGTGCTGGAGGTCCGTTCTGGGGATCAGATTTTGGAGATGTCAGTTCCCTGGGATGTGCCCAGGCCTTTGAAGAAATCAAATTGATGCTTGTTACCTGAAATATCTTAAGGCGATGGGCAAAGATTGAACCACTAAGGACACGAAGAAACACGAAGGGAGTTTTGGTTTTTCCTTTTTTAGGTTGATCCAAGTTGAGGATGTAATCAACTGTAGAAAACCAGGTGTCACGCGGGAGGTAGGGTTGGTTCTCCTTCCTATAGAACAGAATCCCCTTGGAGCCTGCACTACTCCCCGGGGATTTTTTTATCACCCTATAGCTCGTTCTACTGCTCCGCATGTCTATAGCTCGTTCCACTGCTCCGTATGTCTATGGCTCGTTCCACTGTTCCGTATACCTATGGCTCGTTCCACTGCTCCGCGGTGGAACGCTTGTGACGACGTTCCACGTCCTGAAGCCAAACGCAGAGAGCATCGTAACCAGAAGAAGGTGCATCCCACCTAATGAGATTTAGAGATCGTATAGTGAAGGTAGTGGTAGGTGATCTTGTCGTCGATTAGGCCGAAGGTATCATTACCGTTGTTGACGTTTCCAACACTCGAACGGGCTGTCCAGGAGAGATGGCGGGAGTTGCCAGAGCCGGAAAAGCCAGTCAGAGTGAAAACACCATTGGGCAGAATACTGGAGAAGAAAGTTCGATACCAGGCGCGGATTCTTTCTTTGCCGACGATGGTTCGTGCCGAGGTGACATGCACGGCTCGATCTGTGTACAGTTCGGCAACCTTGTTGTGATCGTGGTCGTTGAGGGCTTCGACGTATTTAGCAGTGATATCCTGCACCCCGCCGCCTGCCCAATCGTACTGGGCAATGATGTTCCAAATCTGGTGTTTGGGTGTCAGTACCACGCGGGCGTTCCACCATTCCCAAAAATTAGCCGCGCTGAGGTTGAATGACCGGGCCGTGACCAGGAACTCCTGCACATCTTGGGTGGTTGGGGTCCAGCCGTGTTCGGTGAATGCTGCCCCGGTGGGAATGATCGGAGGGCGGTATTTCAGGCTGGCGAACTCGTTCAATGTTCTGGCCAGCTGCGATCCGGGGTTATGCGCGCCCATCCAATACACTTGCGGCATGTTGTAGTCGCACTTCTCGAGGAATTCGTTCCATGGGATGGGGTGCAGGGAGGGGAAGCGATAAGAAGAAAGGGCCACGGGGAAATTATTGCCAATCCCATTACGCAGATCACGCATAAAGGTCTTCGCCGCTGTGGCTTTGCCGGGTTCTTTATATTGATGTTCGACGTCGAGAACGTAACCATCCAAGTTGAGGCCTTTGATGCGCTGAATGGCGATGCTGGCTTCCTTGCTGGGATTATCCCCATAGATATAGTGCCATCCCCAAACCTGGATGCCTTTAGCCCGCAAGGCGTTGGCGACGGGGGGCACCAGGTCAACGCGCCTATTCCAGTCATAGTTATAAGTGTAGATGCCATCGGCGATCTTGATCAGAACGTGACTGAGACCAGCCGCTTTCGCTACGCTGGCGATTTTACCGGCGTCACCGCCTTCGCAATCTTTGATTTTCCAGATATAAAAACCTTTGCCTTGCAGGGTCATAGGTCTCCTCCTCAGCAGGGGATCAGGTTATCTCCCCTTCGGTAGTGAAACTTGACATTGTCAAAGTAGATAACTAAGTTATAGCATATTTTTGGAGAGCCGTGGGTTTCTTACGGCACCCCAACCGCTTGCCGCAGCATAGAGATAATGGCTCCTTCCTGGGGCAGCAGCACCTGCGCGCCGCCGGGAGTTGTCCAGGGAATCACATGACCGCGGCCAATCGCATAGCGTTGGATGTCGTCTGGGTCCCCAATCTGAGCAGCCAATGGGACCATTGGTGCAATGTCTATCCACTTCATATCTGAACTGACGTATTTGGAATAAATATCGTAAAGCTCGTCGGCGCTCTCCAGCGCATTCATGCTTAGCAATCGATCTCCTAAAGCCTGGATCACTTCTTGCTGGCGGCGGGTGCGGTCGAAATCGCTGGTGGTGTAGCGGGAGCGCACGTACCATAAAGCATCCGCTCCACTCATTAGAACTTGGCCGGGCTTGACAGTGTAGTATCCATGGCCTGTGCGTTGATCGGTCAGTTTTTCACCCACCTGGACGTTGATGCCCCCCAAACTGTCGATGGTTTCAATGAAAGCATTCAATCCAACCAAAATATAATGGTCAACCCGGACCCCGAAATTGTGCTGCAGGGTTTGGGTCATGAGCGGGAAACCGCCGTAATACATCACCGTATTTATGCGATTGTATGTATAGCCGGGGATGTAGATGTACAGGTCGCGTGGGAATGACACCATACTGGCAGTTTTGTTGCGTGTGTTGATACTGAGCAGGATGATCGTGTCGGTTCGGAAACCGATCTCGCCCACGCGTTGATCTGAACCTAATAAGAGAATATTGATTTGATCCTGGGGATAGTTGATTAGATCAGCGGGAGAAGTGTCCCCGCCGCTTACCGGCTGAGTATCAACCTCGGGCTTGGGGGTTGCGGTAGGCTCAGGGGTAGGGAAAGCCGTTGGGATATAGGTCGGCGTCGGGGGAACCGGCAGGAAGGGGGTTGGCGTGGGTGTGGCATCCGGGGGAACCGTTACCAGAGCCGCCTTAGCGGCGGTCGCCTGGGGATTAGAATCCTCAATATTTGCAGGAATAGCGCCGACCAATCCTGGTGATACACAGGCCAGAATGAGCGATGGGATGAGGAGTATCCAGAGCAGGCGTTTGCGCGAAGTCATCATGGTAGTGTTTTGATGTGTGCTAGATCAGGACTGTCTGAATATCCCCTAAGGTGTTTCTGTTGCGGTAGCAGATGGAACAGGTGTCGCGGTCTCGGTTGGCACGGGAGTATCGGTTGCTGTGGGCAATAGTGTTGCCGTCTCAGTGGGCACCGTTGTTGCCGTTGCGGTAGCCGTTGGTACGGTCGTATTCGTGGGGCTAGCGGTGGGCGTTGCGCTAGCAGTTGGTGCGCCGCCCGCGGTTGCCGTGGCCGTCGCGGTAGCGGTCGCTGGTGCTGTTGTCGCTGTCGCGGTCGCCGAGGCGGTCGATGTGGGTGTGGCGCTGACTGCTACAGTGGGCACATTGGGGACGAATATCTGCTGACCAGTGCGGATATAGGTCGATGAGCCGAGACAGTTGGCCTGCTGTAACTGATAAACGCTAACCCCGTATGCCAGACCGATGCGATAGAGATTATCCCCCGATTTGACGGTGTAGTACACCCACCCTGGGGGCGGGCCGCACGTGACGTAGGTTGGGGTGGGAGGCAGTTTTGGGGCGTAGATCTTGCTCCCGGGGGGCAGATTGCTAACCAATAAACAGTTCGCTTCTGATAATTCTTCAGCCGTGGTATTGTGTTTGGCTGCCAGACTGTCCAAAGTGTCCCCTTGATTGACGGTAATTTGTTCCCACCCCGAGGGGGGTGGGCAAGACGTGGGGGGCGGGGTTTCTGGTGTTGAAGTCGGGGGCTCAGTAGGTGAGGAAGTTGGAGAAGCTGTATACGTAGGCTCCCCAGGTTTTTGGGTCGGTAAGGGGGTGGGGGAGAGCGTAGGTGATGGCGTAACCGTAGCCGTATTCGTATCCGCTGGGATTTGGGCGATCAATGTCTGGTCCTCAGCCACAGCCAGGACGAGACTCCCACCGAGGATCACTGTGGAGGTCAAGGCGGTGACCAACCCCAGGACAAGCTCACGGCGCAGGATCATCAAGAATGCCTTTCCCCGTCTTGGGCGGAATCCCCGTCAGAGAGGGGCAGCAACAAGTTGAAAGCAGAGCCCCTGCCCATTTCCGTATCCACCCAAATGCGCCCCTCATGGGATTCGACCAGGGTTTTAGCAATCGACAGCCCTACCCCGGTGTCGCCGATGCCTTCAATAAGGGGGTTGTCAGCGCGGTATAACCGGGAGAAGACGCGCGGCAAATCATCTTTGGGGATGCCCCCGCCCTGATCGGCAACCTGGATGAGCACATAATCGCGCTCGTTTTCCGCATCCTGGATGTCTGCTCGCAGGTAGATTTCTCCTTCTACGGGAGAGACCGCGCCGGCGTTCTTCAGCAGGTGGATCAGGATTTGCTGCAGGGCATCACGGTCGGCATGAATGTGCGGCATTGTGTCGGGGAGATCGACGCGCAAAATAATATTCTTCTCTCTCATCTGGGCGCTGGTGTCGGCGATAGCTTTGTCAATGGCGTTGCCGAGATCAACCGCTTCGGGATTGAGTTTGAGCTGCTTGCTATCCAGCACATTGATTCGAAGTAAATCGTCCAGCAACATCTCCAGGCGTTCGGTCGATGCCCGGATGCGCTCCAAGAATTTGCGTTGCAGCGCGCCAAGAATACCTACGGATTCACCAAGCAGCAGGTCGGTGTAGCCTACGATAGAGGACATGGGCTGGCGTAAATCTTGAGCGATGGATGCAAACACTTCAACCTGTTCTTCCGACACGGCCCCAGCCACTTCGGGTAAACCAGTCCTTTCTATGGCTTGCTCTTCAACTGTAACCAGTTGATTCTTGAGGGCAGCAATTTCTTCCAGAGTTTGTTGCAGCTCTTTTTTGAGCTGACCAGAGGTTGTCAGTTCGTGAGTATCGGCCTCGGCGATCAGGCCTTCGACCATCTCACCCAAACGTCGGTTTTCGACTTGTAGACGCGCGATGGTATCTTGAGCTTTCTTTTGATCGTCTTTTAGGGAATCTAACTCGTCTGATTTCTCTTCACCGAGAACTTCTCTGCTGATGGTGTCTTTTTCCGACGTCAGGGTTTGGTTCTCAACCTGGGTTTCTTCCAGCATGGCCTGGAAAGTTTGCAGGTTATTTTTGGTTTTCTCTAACTCTTCTTGAGTTGATTCCCATTGCTTAGCTCGATGCAAGATCGGGGCCAATCCCTCGCTGATCTGTTCGAGGTAGTTTTGATCTTCTCTACTCCAACGGCGGTCGGAATGTGGAGAGAGCAGTAAAATGCCCAAGGACGATTCACCCTCCGGGCTTTGCACGAACCCTGCCAAAAGGTGTCCGGTGCTTCCCAGGCCTAAGATATTCCCAATGCTGGTCAGGTCTTGCGAGGTGCTGCTGGCAGGCAAGCGCAGAGGGCGAGATTTTTTCATCGCTGAACTCAGCAATGGTAATTGTTCTGGGTCAAGCGACATGCTCCCAAGTGCCTCTTCACGGATGAGATCATAACCACATTGGATGTAGAACTCTCCGCTGCTGCCAGGGGGCAAGATCACCAAGCAGATATCCGATAACATGGTTTCGGCCACAGTTTGGGAGATCGCTTTGCACAGTTGGGGTCCTGAGGATTCGCCGAGTATGGATAATAAAGTCTTGAAGTATTCAGGTTCGATACCATAACGAGGCCGTTCATGGATGATGGGTTGTTGAATTACAACAGGTGCTGCTTCGATTACAGGTACTTCTTTTGGGGGGAGATTAAATCTCCGAGGTAATGAGAATAATATCGGATAGGCGGCCATTTGGGCTAAACGCACAAAACCGGGGAAGTCGCTGTCGGCTTGCGGTACGATCAGATGTAGGATATGCCCCAAGCTGACGATGATCATCATACCGAGGCCGTATTCCCAGCCATTGGGGCGTCGGAGAATGAGCAGGGTCAGACCTAAAATGAGCAGCGCGATGGCGAAGATTTCCCAGCCAAGGTCTAACCAGGATGCGTTGAAAGCTGATTCGGTGTAGTGACCAAACCACCATGCCCAACTGAGTGCCGCGGCCGCAGCCGTTAGCAACCCTAATAATCCGCTGGCAGCATCAGCGAGACGCGTGGGTTCAGGGAAAATCCACAGCCAGAGGATGATCGTCAGGCTCAAAGTTGTGGCGGTGCGATCTAAGACAGGCAATAGCACGTGTGGGTTGGAGAGGCCTTGTTGGGCGAGTCCCGCGCTGAGGAAAAGAACGAAGCGCAACCCCATCATTAGCCCGAGGCCGATCACCATGCGCCGTCCTTGGGGGAATTCGCTATCGCGCCAAAGATTCACGGCCCCTTGTAAGGCACCGGCAATCGAAAAGGCCAGGGCCATATGATAGATCAGGTTGCCTGGAAAAGTGGTCAACGCCGTTAGAACTTGCTGAATTGTATTGCCCATGTCACAGTACCCTCGAAGAAATTATAGCATGGTCAGGAAAGAATCCCGAAAAATGGATGTGTGGCGTGCGCAGCACGCCACACACCCATTTCTCGGAATAATCTCTGACATGTTTTGCGCGCCACAATTTGTGTTCTCGTTGACAAACCAACGAATCAGAGTAAAATATCGCCTGTAGCCGAAGTGGCGGAACAGGCAGACGCGCTACGTTCAGGGCGTAGTTCCCTTTAGGGAGTGTGGGTTCGACTCCCACCTTCGGCACAGAACTCCTGACTGAGAAGTCAGGAGTTTTTTTGTGCGAAAGGCCGAATTCCGCTCGGCTTTTCGCCACTCCACTGCAAGAGCAGTGGGGTAATACTACGCAAGTTTCATGCTTGCGATGATGATGGGGTTGCGGTAAGATGAGATTATGCTCGATTCAATTCGTAGCGGCCGATTTATTATCCTTCTGGTTGTTGTCGTTGTCTTGGTGCTCTTAGTGCTGGGATTCAACAACCGCGTTGCGGAGATGCGCATACTCTCCGAGGAAGCGATGCGCGTCGAGGAGCGCGTGATCGGTTTACAACAAACCAAGGTTTATCTAGAAACCCAAATCGCATATGCTACTTCGGAAGCGCCGGTTGAGAAATATGCCTTAGAAGATGGGCGCATGATCCGGGATGAAAAAGGCGATCAGTTAATTATCCCGTTGGTTGACCCTGATGCTACCCCCTCTCCACTATCTTCAGAGGATGTGGAATCGCTGCAACCCATCGAGAACTGGCAGGTTTGGGTGGCGTTATTCTTCGACGATCAGAATTTGCCTTGACACCCCTTTTGCTTGGTTTTATAATCCCCCCCGCCTTCCTCGGTAGCTCAATGGCAGAGCGGGCGGCTGTTAACCGCTAGGTTGTAAGTTCGAATCTTACCCGAGGAGCCTTTTTATTGAACGGCCCATACTTTTGTGGGTCGTTTTCGATTCATGCGGTTTTTGATGCAAGCCAATTGGGTGTGTTTCAAACGAGTTGGAGAGGTTATTGCGTGTTGCGTATTCCGTATCCGTCGATAAGCAATACGCAATCCGGAATACGCAATAACGGTTCACAAATCATAACCAGGGGTATAATTCCCGCCATGTTGAAACGACTCCGTCGAATTCTCATCCCAAAAACGAAGACCCTCTGGCTGGTTATCTCTATCTTCATCATCCTGGCATTGCTATTCCCAATCGTTCAGACCATTGTCATGATACGAACCCAGAATGCTGAAATCCTCTTGACGCCCGCAGAACACTATGAAGCGGGTTTGGGGTATTTAGATGAAGAAGAATACAATTACGCCTTTTACGAGTTTAATCAAGCGATTGAAGGGGATCCTGATTATCTCGATGCGTATTATGAGCTTGGCAAAATCTACTTGATGGCCGGGGAACCGAGTGCTGCCAGTGCGGCCTTTTCCTTTGTCATTCAACGAGATTCTGAACATGCTGAGGCTTTATATTACCGGGCGCTCTCCTACCTGTCTATTGAAGATCTGATAAACCAAGCCCGAATTGATACCGAGGAGAGCGTAGAATTTGACTCGATCATCGAACCCCCGCCTCTATTAAATTTGACTGATATCTTGGCTACAGATGTTCAGGAGGAAGTATTCACGCTGGAAGAAGGGGATTCGAGCGGTGAATTGCCCGCATTTACTGGGGAGCTGGTAGCTGTGGATCAGCGGGTGGACAATCCATTATTGCAAGCGGTTGAAGATTTGAATCAGGCCATCGAATCTAAACCTGATTACGCGGACGCCCTTCTCACGCGCGCGTATTTGTTTTCTAATAGCGGCAATTATCATCTGGCAATCGATGATCTCAATCGCCTGATTGAAATTGAGCATGAGATTGTTGTCGCTTTCAGTCTGCGTGCCCAGGCCAATTACGCTCTGAGAAATTATGCCGACGCGGCTTATGATTTCAGCAAGCTATTGGCGCTCGGTGAAGAAAGCCTGGAGATTTATTTTTATCGTGGGAGTTGTTTCTTCCATCTGGATGAATTAGAGAACGCTATCGAGGATTGGAACCGGGCCGCTGCCTTGGACCCGGATAATCTAGATATCCTGCTGAACCGGGCTTTCGCCCACCAGATGCTTGAAGATTACGAAAATGCCATCGCTGATTATCGTGCTGTATTAGCTGTTGAACCTGAGTCGCCATCCGTTAATAAGAATTTGGGCGATATCTATATTCAATTAGATGAATTCGAGAGAGCTGTTGACGAGTACACCCAAACGATCTTGTTGGACCCGCAACATGCCACAGCTTTCTATAACCGCGGCATGGCATATCTCCAATTAGAAGATTACGAGGCCGCGATTGCTGATTTTCATGCTGTCTTAGAGTTGACCCCTGATTCCCAGGGAATTCACAACAGGTTGGGGGACGCCTACTATCTGGCGGAGAAGTATCAACAAGCTGTTTACCAGTATCTCCAGGCCATTGAACAAAATCCCAACGATGCTGTAGCTCATTACAATCTCGGTAGAGCGCATGTGAATTTGGAGAATTTCGAAACCGCAAAAGATTATTTTGATCTGGCCATCGAGCTAGACCCGGAATTTGCCCTGGCCCTGAACAGCAGCGCTGAGATGGCGCTGCGCATAGGCGATTTCCAGGCCGCGGTAGATGATTATTCGAAATTCATCGAGCTGGAGCCTGAGTATGATCTATCATATTACAACCGGGGGTTAGCTTACTATAATTTGGGCGAGTTCGGGAAAGCCATTGTCGATCAATCCCGAGTCATCGAAATCAATCCAGAATTCTTGGATGCGTACTATCAGCGCGGCCTGGCTTATTTCCAAGAAGATCAGTATGAACATGCTATTGAAGATTGGGCATATGTGATCGATCAGTACCCTGAATATGCCCAGGCATACTATAGCACTGGATTGGCTTACTACTTCCAGGAGGATTACGAGGCGGCGATTGATTTCTTCAGCCAGGCCATTGAAGTTGATCCAGATTATGGCTATGCTTATTACTTCCGAGGCAATGTGAATATCGCTCTTCGAGATTACGATCCAGCTATCGAGGATTATACAATGGCGATCAGCCTGGAAACTGAGCTGGGCCAATCATATTACAACCGCGCAGTGGCATATTTCCAGCGGGGTTACGAAAGCAAGGCCATCATGGATTTTCAGATGGTGATGGAAGTTAGTGAGGATGCGGATCTTCTAGAAAGAACAGAAGGGATCCTAAGATCCTTTGGTGTTGAACCTTAAAGCCTATCCGAAAAATCTACTACTCCTCCTGGTGAGCGCGCAAAACATGTTAGAGATTATTCCGAAAAATGGGTGTGTGGCGTGCTTGCTTTGCACGCCTATGGCGGCACGCCACACACCCATTTTTCGGGACTCTTTCCTGACAACATTTGCGCGCGCATCCCCCTGCCCAAATCACCATTTTAGATGAAAAATGATATAATTTCTGGATAGAAAAATCTACACCCGATCATAAGGGGTTGCTCAACTTATTGGTAGTATATGCAACGGGGAGATCAAATCAGGTGAGTTTGTGGTTGGAGGATGAAACTGGATGGTCATTGAGCGAGAAGGCTTGGTCCAATTTGGTGGTAAGGATGCCGCCGTGGTCAGGCCTGATATTGAAGTAGGGGATAAAGCCTTAGGTTTCACTATCCAAGCGCAGGATTGGTCAACGTTTCAGGGGCTGAGCGACACCCAGGGGGTGGTGCGCATTATGGCTGCGGTGCCCTCATTGGAAACCTCCGTTTGTGATCGAGAGACGCGCCGTTTCAATGAAGAAGCGGCAATTCTCATTATGAGTGTCATTGCGAGTAAACCCACCCCGCAGCGAACAGCGGGGCTCAAACAGAAAGAAAACCAGCTTCCTGAGCGGAGGCCTGATGCTTTTCAGGCCGTAGTCGAAGGGAGCAGCTCGTGCAAGACTCGCTGCTTCGACTACGGGCGGATATTGCTCACCCTCCGCTCAGCACGCTTGAACATTCGTTTACATTGTTAGAATTGCTGACGAAGAAGCGGCTTCCTTGAGTGTGGAGCCGGATTATGAAGAAGTATTACAGGCTGCCGAGTCAGCTTTGGAGAGTCATTAGTAGTATGTCGGAGCGATGGTTATGAAAGAGGTTGATCTAAAATCTGATTCAAAAAGTCCGGTATGGTTTTCCGCGTCGAACCCTGAGGGCGGGGTGAGCCATTTTCATACGCGCATGAGTTCGCGCTCTCGACTCTGGAGTCCCCCTACGGATGTTTTTGAAACCGACGAGACGGTTGTGATCAGGATTGAAGTTGCTGGGATGCAGGATGCAGAGTTTTCCATCTCATTAGATAGTCAGATACTAACCATTCAAGGCGCCCGACTTGATCCACCTGAGCGGCGTGCTTACCATCAAATGGAAATTCGTTTCGGTGAGTTCTGCTCCCAGGTTGACCTGCATTGGGCCATCGATCACGAGGGGATTGAAGCAGAGTATGATGATGGCTTCCTGCGCATTGTCCTGCTGAAAGCAAAACCTCATCAGATTGAGATTGGGGAGTAGCTGATTATGCCTGCATCTCGCTGGAATACAGACCTGATGGAACTGCTGGCTTGGTTCCATGAAGAGGATATGGACATCGACGATTTTCTGCTTCACCCGATTTTGACGCGTGTGGGTGGAGAGGGTGACAGGCCTGAAGGGGAGATCGAGATCCTTCAGGGTAGCGATCAAATCCCTGATGTATTGCCGATTTTGCCCCTGCGCGGTCTGGTTGTTTACCCAGAAACGGCAGTGCCATTGACCATTGGTCAGCCCCGCTCTATTCGTCTGATCGATGATGTTGTTTCCGAAGATAACCGGCTGATTGGCCTGGTGGCCTCTCGCTCGCCAGAGTTGGATACACCTGGTCCCGAAGATCTTTTTACAGTTGGCTCTCTCGCGACCGTGCATCGCATGTTGCGCGCCCCTGATGGCACGATCCGCTTGTTGGTGCAGGGGATGGCGCGTTTCAAACTAGGCGAATTCGTTCAGACCGATCCTTACCTCAAAGCCCAGGTCGAATTGATCCCTGAGGTCGCAGAAGATGACCTGGAAGTAGAAGCCATGGCTCGCAATACCCGCGACCAGTTCGAGCGCATTGCGAATATGATCCCATCTCTACCGCGCGAGTTGGTCGAATCGGTGCTGTTGCTGGATGATCCTTTGCAGACCGTCTATACCATCGCCAACTTCCAGCGTATTGAACTTGAGCAGGCCCAGGAGATCTTAGAGTTGGACTCAGTCACGGCAAAGCTGCAAAAGCTGATTTCGCTCCTGGCCCATGAAGCCGAAGTATTGGAGCTTGGCCAGAAGATCCAGAAAGAAGCCCGCTCGGAGATCGAAAAGGTTCAGCGGGAATACTACCTGCGCGAGCAGCTCAAGGCCATCCAGCGTGAACTTGGGGAGGGGGATGAGCAGGCTGCCGAGGTGGATGAATTCAGCGCAAAGATCGATGAAGCCAAGATGCCCGAGGAGGCCGATAAGCAAGCCCGGCGAGAGCTGGACCGCATGTCACGGCTGCCCACAGCGGCGGCGGAATATGGGGTTATCCGCACGTACCTGGATTGGTTAGTTACCCTGCCCTGGTCGGTTTCCACCGAAGATAACCTGGATATCACCCACGCTCGAGCAGTGCTGGATGAAGACCACTTTGGGCTGGACGATATCAAAGAACGCATTCTGGAATTCCTGGCAGTGCGCAAGCTGCGCCAGGAACGCCTTGAAGAATTCGCGACGGAGGATGATCAGTACGATGATGAAATCCGCCGCTTACGCGAGGGTGTGATCCTGTGTTTTGCCGGGCCACCCGGCGTGGGGAAGACCTCCCTTGGGCGTTCCATCGCCCGTTCCTTGGGGCGTGAGTTCATCCGTATCTCTCTAGGCGGAGTGCGGGACGAGGCTGAAATTCGCGGCCATCGCCGTACCTATATTGGCGCGCTCCCTGGGCGCATCCTGCAGGCTTTGAGGCGGGTAGAATCCCACAACCCGGTCTTTATGCTCGATGAGATCGATAAGCTCTCCCAGGGCTTCCAGGGCGACCCGGCCTCGGCGCTTTTGGAAGTTTTGGACCCAGAGCAGAATGTCGAGTTTCGGGATCACTACTTAGAGGTAGCCTTCGATCTCTCGGAGGTGATGTTCATCACCACGGCCAACCGCCTGGATACCATCCCCAGGCCGTTGCTCGACCGCATGGAGGTCATTCAGCTCTCTGGGTACACGGAAGGTGAAAAGGTAGAAATTGCTAAGGGATATCTGATTCCACGCCAACTGCGCGAGAACAGCCTGCGTGAAAGCGAGGTCAGCTTCAAGGATGAGGGTCTGGAAGAGATCATCCGCTATTACACCCGCGAGGCCGGTGTTCGTAACTTGGAGCGCCAGATCGGAGCTGTATACCGCAAGATTGCCACGCGCATCGCCGAGGGCAAGGGAAATGGCACGGTTGAAATCACACCAGAACGCATTCTTGAATATCTGGGACGTCAAAAATTCCGTGATCTGGAAGAGATCGCCGAACGGACCTCCTTGCCAGGCGTAGCCACCGGGTTGGCATGGACGCCTACGGGTGGCGATATATTATTCATCGAGGCGACCCGCATGCCGGGCAGTAAAGGCTTCCAACTTACCGGTTCGCTGGGTAATGTGATGAAGGAATCCGCCAAGGCGGCGCTCTCATTCGTGAGATCGCAGGCCGCTCAACTGGGTCTGGAAGATGATTTTTACTCCGAGGCGGACTTCCACCTGCATATTCCGGCTGGCGCGCAACCTAAGGATGGCCCTTCTGCGGGTGTGACCATGGCTACCGCGTTGGTATCTCTGGTTTCTGGGCGGCCAGTGCGCCCAGATGTGGGTATGACTGGCGAGATTACCCTGCGCGGTAAGGTGATGCCCGTTGGCGGCATCAAAGAGAAGGTTTTGGCCGCTCATCGGGCGGGACTCAAAATGATCCTGCTGCCCAAGCGCAATGAAGATGATTTAGAAGATCTGCCGGATGAAGTCCGCCAGGCGATAGAATTTGTCTTCTTAGATACAGTTGATGATGCTATTGACGCTGCTTTAGAGCCCGCGCCAAAACCGAAGAAAAAACGAACCAAGAATGCTGCTCCTGCCAAGGAGGTAAAAGAGCAGTAGATGAGTTTTGGGTTTCTGGGATTTCCCGTGGTAATGTCCAGATTTGGGAACCTCCCCGGCGATTTCCAAAGAGCCTGAGTCTGAAGCTCATCTAGAATTGTGGAGTATTGTATGAGTAAAGTAATGCTCATTGATGATGATGTCATGGTGGTTGACCTTTTGGAGACCCTTTTAGATTTGGAAGGCTTCGATGTCATCACATATTCTATGGGGGAAGATATTGTTGAATCCATACAGAGTCACAAGCCGGATGTGATTCTGATGGATGTTTATTTGAGAACTTCTCCAGGCGATGGTGAAGATGGCCTGAATTTGCTAGCTCAGATTCGCGAAAACCCCGATCTCTCAGACACCAGGGTGATTATGTCTTCAGGGATCGATTTTCATATTGAGAGCAAAGAAAGTGGGGCGGATGGATTTCTGCTCAAGCCATATATGCCGGAGGAGCTGATAGATTTAATCAAACAGGTTTTGTAACTGCCTGGCCATGGAGCGGACTAAGGTGTGTTTTGTTTCAGTTGAAGATAGCCCGGGAATTGGGGTGTGCGGGGGACGCAAAGCGCCCCGCACACCCCAATTCCCGGAACTTCTCAACTTGGCTGGAACACACACAACATCTTCCTTGGCCTGAGTAGTTGCGATTATCGAGAGTGATATAGTGACTAAAAAACGTTCTCGTACCACGATGAAGTGGTACACCATGGATTTACATTTACATACACCGGCCTCAAGCGATTATCAACAGCCCAATGTGAGTTCTTTAGATATTCTAAAACGGGCAGAAGCGCAAGGCCTGGATATGGTTGCCATTACTGACCATAATACTGTGGCAGGTTATCGCCGCATGAATGAAGAAATTCAACAATTGGAGATGCTCAAGGGATTGAATCGCCTCTTGCCAGAGGAGAAATCCCGACTGGATGAATATCATCGCTTGTTAGGCCGGGTGATGGTGTTGCCAGGATTTGAGTTTACAGCGACCTTTGGGTTTCATATATTGGCGGTCTTTTCCCCCGACAAACCCCTGCGTGAGATCGAGCATATTTTGTTGGATCTCAACATCCCGGCGGACCAATTAGATAAAGGCTCTGTAACCGTTGGCGCCAGCGCCGATGTTTTGGCAGCCTACGAAAAGATCAATGCCGCCGGAGGCTTGGCGATTGCCGCTCATGCCAATTCGACGAATGGCGTTGCCATGCGCGGATTCCGCTTTGGCGGGCAGACCAAGATCGCTTATACCCAGGACCCTAATTTGCACGCTTTGGAAGTTACCGACCTGGATCGCAAAGGACGCCATAGCACGGCAGGATTTTTCAGCGGCACCAAGCCCGAATATCCCCGCCGCATGCACTGCATCCAAGGCTCAGATGCTCACAGGGTAGAAAATGACTCTGATCGTCGCAAGAATCTGGGGGTTGGCGACCGGGCAACTGATGTTCGTTTAGCGAATCTTTCTTTCGAGGCCTTGAAATCGCTCTTTTTAGGCAATGATTTTGCCCGTACACGTCCTCATCGCCACAAGGCTGAAGCAGCTTTTGATTTTATTCAGGCGGCCAGCGAAGAAGGCGCCAACATCGTGCAAGATTTTCATGAGAGCATGACCGTGCGCGGCGGGAAACTCTACGCCGTCATTGCCGATGTGTGCGCTTTTGCTAACACCAACGGTGGCACGATTTATATTGGCATGAATCGCAACCCTCAACGGGGCATTGGCGGTGTAGCGAGCATAAGCCAAGAGATATCCCGATTAGAAAAAGAGATCAGCGACCGCATCAGCCCTGAATTAACCTGCAGCATCGATGCGCACAAATTTCGCAGCAAAGACATTATCCGCGTGCTCGTGCCCCGCGGAGATGATCCGCCTTACGCAGTGGACGACAGCAAAATCTACCTGCGCACTGAATCCGAAACTGGCATGGCTGTGCGGGATGAAATCGTGGAGATGGTCTTGCGGGGCCAACCCGACCGGCACAAAGAAGAGCCTATCACCCAGCCAGAAGGGGCTGAAAAACCGCTCCCTGTCCCACCGGCGGATGTGAAAGCCGAGCCTGAGACCGAGGCCGCGCCGCGCACTGGTGTGGAGATTGTCACCGTCGAAGAGCGTCAGGGTGTACGATATTACACCGTGCGTGATTTGCGCAACAACAACGTGGTCAAGAATGTGACTCGCAAATCCGCCCGCAAATTGTGGCATTATGCTGTCACTCAGTATGATAAAGTCTCCGAGGATCCTCAATCTGAGGTGAAATGGCAAGGTGATTTAGGGTTGCTCAACATCCAAAAGATCGGCAACTTCAGCCGCTACGACCTGATCCAGCGGGACGCCAAGGGCAATTACCGTTTCTACTTCGGCGTCACTGAGGATGGCATCGACGATAACTGGCAGCGGGTTATTGGCATCAGCGAGGACTGAGTGTGATCTTGCGTTTTGCCATTCTCACTGTATCTGATCGATCAGCGCGCGGTGAGCGCCCTGATACCTCAGGCCCCGCGCTGAAGGAGAAAGTCTTAGCACAGGGATGGGAAGTTTTACAGGAAGATATCATCCCTGACGATCTACTGATTTTGCAGGATACCCTGATCCAATGGGCAGACGGACGCCGTTTTGACGTGATCCTGACCACCGGGGGGACGGGATTCGCCCCCAGGGATGTCACCCCAGAAGCCACACAAGCAGTAGTCCGGCGTTCTGCCCCAGGGCTGGCCGAAGCCATGCGCGCTGAGAGCCTGAAGATCACCCCACATGCCATGCTCTCCAGGGGAATAGCAGGCATCCGCGACTGCACCCTGATTATCAACCTGCCCGGCAGCCCCAAAGCCGCCCTGGAGAATCTAGATGTGCTCATCCACGTGCTGCCCCACGCGGTGCAATTATTGCGCGAGGATGCAGGGGCTGAGAATGGACACCGATTTTGAGATAAACTCGTGACACTGCTCCGCGGTGTCACGCTTTCTGAACGTTCCACGTTCCTTCACGAGAGGGACGCAGAGCGTCAATTAGCGGTTACGACGCGGAGCGACGTAACCAGTGTGTTTTTGATACTACATCAGCCCCCAACTTCAGTCGGGGGCTGATATATATCAGAGGAGTACCTGTATTTGTTACAGATCAGAAGCGGAACTTCTCGGAGAAGTTCCGCTTCTATGGTGTCATTACAAATTTACCTGCGGCAGGTGCTGCAGGGCAGCCTGGATGGCCTCTTCGGGGTGTTCATAATCTTCCAACTCTCCGTTCAGATAGGTCTGGTAGGCAGAGAGATCGAAATGCCCGTGCCCTGAGAAGTTGAAGAGAATCACCCGCTCTTCGCCTTTCTCTTTGGCATCCAGAGCTTCGTCAATGACCGCGCAGATGGCGTGAGCCGTCTCTGGGGCTGGTATGATCCCCTCACTGCGGGTAAAGGTTATTGCAGCTTCGAAAGTGGCCAATTGGGGGAGAGCCACAGCCTCGATGTGCCCGGCATCGTAGAGGGAGCAGAGACTAGGGGCCATACCGTGGTAGCGTAACCCTCCGGCGTGGATGGGCGGGGGGATGAAGCCGTGTCCCAGGGTGAACATCTTCACAATTGGGGCCATTTTTGCGGTGTCGCCATAATCGAAGGCATAGGGGCCTCTGGTGAGCGTGGGGGTCGCTGTCGGCTCTACGGCCACGAAACGGGCGTTTTGGTCGTTAAGAAGATTTTCACGCAGGAAGGGGTATGCCAAACCGGCATAGTTGGAGCCGCCGCCCACACAGCCGATCACCACGTCCGGATACTCCCCGGCCATATCCATCTGCTTGAGGGCCTCCTCGCCGACTACAGTTTGGTGCATCAACACGTGGTTGAGCACTGACCCCAGGCTGTATTTTTTCTTGCCGCCCGATGTCACCGCGGCTTCGACAGCCTCAGAGATGGCGATACCCAAGGAGCCAGGGCTTTCAGGATCATCAGCGAGAACCGATTGTCCAAATTGCGTTCTGTCGGTGGGGCTGGCAAAAACCTCGGCTCCGTAGCTTTCCATCAGGACGCGGCGGTAAGGTTTTTGCTGGTAGGAAATATTGACCATATAAACTTCTAAAGGCAAGTCGAAGAAGTTGCAGGCCATGGAAAGGGCTGATCCCCACTGCCCGGCGCCGGTTTCAGTGGTTAGTGCTCCCGTTCCGGCAATCTTGTTGTAGAATGCCTGGGCGACAGCGGTGTTGGGTTTGTGACTGCCTGGGGGAGAGACGCCTTCGTTTTTGAAGTAGATGTGAGCCGGAGTGCCTAACGCCTTCTCCAGTCGCCGAGCACGGATCAGGGGGGTAGGCCGCCAGAGTTTGTAAATCTCGCGTACTTCTTCGGGGATGTCGATGTAACGGTCAGCGCTGACTTCTTGCAGGATCAGCTCCATGGGGAAGAGCACCGAGAGGAAATCGGGCGTCACCGGGTCTTGGGTCTGCGGGTGCAGCACCGGGGTGGGGGGCACCGGCGAATCGGCGTTGATGTTGTACCAGGTTTTGGGCAGGTCGGTCTCGTTGAGTAGGAATTTTGTTTGGGTCATTTTTCTTCTCCTTTTTGGTGGCTGGGGAGGTGGGGTGCACTTCGTATAAGTGCACCCCACCAACCCAGCACAAGATTATACGAGTGCCAGGCCGCGCACGGATTCGATCCCTTGCGGGGCTTTTACATAGGCATAGCTGGGCAGCCCCATCGCTGCGCGCACCTGCAAGATGGTCTCTTGCGCTTCGGCGCTCATGCGCTGGGTCCCTTGAGCTAAGATAACGTTCACCAGATCAGGATCACGCTCGAACTGAGTCCGGCGCTCCTGGATGGGATCAAGGAAATTGTTCAGGGCGTGAACCAGCTTTTTCTTGACTTCTACATCCCCAACTTTCCCTTGGCGATAACGTTCTTTGAGTTCGCACACTTCGTCGAGATCGGGGTTGAAGGCCTCATGATAGATGAACACCGGATTGCCTTCCACCTGACCGGGCGTATCGGCGCTGAGGCGGTTGGGGTCAGTGTACATGCCCATGACCTTGCGCTCGACGGTGGCGGCGTCATCGGCCAGGAAGATGGCGTTATCCAGGCTTTTGCTCATCTTGGCGCATCCATCGGTGCCGATGAGGGTGTCTTCGATTTGGTAGTCGGGGATCGGGAAGGTTTCGGCGTACATGCGGTTGAAGCGCCGGGCCAGCTCGCGCGCCAGTTCGATATTAGCGCGGTTGTCAGCGCCCACGGGTACTATGTCGGCGCGCGGCAGCAGGATATCCGCGGCCATGAGCACTGGATATCCCAATAACCCAAAAGGCTGGGTTTTGAGATGCGCGGCCTGGGCCATTTCTTTGAGGACGGGGATGCGCTCTAAGCGTGGGACGCTGACCAGCATCTCCAATAAGGTGTTGAGCTCGAAGGTTTCGGCGATGGTGCTCTGGACGAATATGGTGGCTCGATTGGGGTCGATACCCACAGCGAGGTAGTCGAGCACCATTTGGCGGATATTCTCCTTCAACCTGGCGATATGACTTTTCTGGGGGCGCGTGGTGAGCGTGTGCAGATCGGCGATTACGAAGAAACAATCATATTCTTCTTGCGCGGTCACACGGTTGGCCAGGCTGCCAAGGTAATGCCCCAGATGGAGCGCCCCGGTGGGGCGGTCTCCGGTGAGCAATCGTTTTTTCATGGTTCTCTCCTTGCAAACTCCAGCCACAGAGATCACTGAGATTGGCGAGAAATATCTCTGAGAACTCTGTGATCTCTGTGGCAGTAGATACAAAAAAGCCCTCGTCCACAAAGGGACGAGGGCCATAGGCTCCCGTGGTGCCACCCAGATTAAGCCAGCCTGACTTTAACAAAAAATCCCGTTGATGATGCAACGGGAAAAATGCAAAGGCCAGCTTCACTCGATAATAGTCTTGTAGTTTATTAGTTGGATATAACTTATAACTACGCAACTACCTTACCCTGATAACGGTGGCAACTCCGGCTTGGGTTACTGATCCTTTTATGCGTTCAGAATGTTCGCCCTGCAACTCTGAGGTCCATTCGGCGTCGGCGTGCGGGCAAGGATCACACCTGTTCCTTGCTCTCTGTGCCGTCGGTTCGACGCGTACTCTTCCTCTTCACAGTTTTTCAATCTTCAGTTGTTGGGCAGGTTTATACCGTATGGGTTTAGGATTGTCAAGAGGATACCCGAAAAAGGGCAGGGCAATCGCATATTGAAATTAGCTCCAAATCCGGCGACTGGAAGTCGCAGCAACGGTTGCAAAACCTGCCTTCGCAGGTTGAATTCCAGTCGCCGAGATCGGAGCCCTTTTTCGGGGGCTTCTCAGTCTGGCTGAGTAGTGATCTTTGTGCTAAAATAACTAGTGCCGGGGTACTGTTCTTTGCGAGTGGATACTCGCTGGAGGAAATACTTTATGAATGAAAAAGAAACTATGCTAAAGCTGATGCGCTTCTGGCTGTTTGGAACCTTCATCATCATTTTCACAGCGGTAACAGTCTATGTGGGCGGCGCGCTGGGGACAGGCCTGGCGATTTTTGGCGAATTGTATTTCTGGCTGGCCATCGTTATCACAGCGGCTCTGTGTGTGTTGTGGTACTTCATTTACAAGTGGTATTTAGATAAAAAAGTATAGGTCATAAAAATTCACCCCCCGGTGTCCTACCTGACGAAGCAGAGAGCTCATGCTTCGTCAGGTTTATTTTAACGGCCAAGGTTCCTTTATTGGATCTCATCCAGAATTTTACGGGCGATGACCATGCGCTGCACCTCGCTGGTGCCCTCGCCGATGGCCATCAACCGGGCATCGCGGTACATGCGCTCGACGGGGTATTCGCGGCTGTATCCATAGGCCCCATGGATTTGGATAGCATTGCGGGTAACGCGTTCAGCCATTTCGCTGGCGAAGAGTTTGCCCATCGCGCCCTCTTTGGTATAGGGTTTGCCCTGATCTTTGAGCCAGGCAGCGTAATAGATCATCATGCGGGCGGCGTGGATTTCGGTGGCGGCATCGGCCAGCATCCATTGCAGGGCCTGGTGATGGGCGATGGGCACGCCGAAGGTTTTCCGCTCTTTGGCGTAGCGCAGGGCTTCTTCCAGAGCGGCCTGGGCGATACCCACAGAGATCGCGCCGATGCTGATGCGTCCCCCATCCAATGTCTTGAGCGTCTGGTGCAGGCCGCGGCCTTCTTCACCGAGCAGGTTTTGACGCGGTACGCGTACATTCTCATAGGTGATGGCGTTCGTATGGCTGCTGCCCAGGCCCATTTTTTTCTCCGGGGGGGCTACATGCAGGCCGGGAGTATCTGAGGGGACAATGATCATGCTCATTGAACGAGAACCGCCCTGCGGGTGCTCGGGGTCGCTGATCACCAGGGTAATGATATAGTTACAATCTCCGGCGTTGGTGATCCAGGCTTTGGAGCCATTGATCACCCATTCATCTTCATCTAATTCGGCGCGGGTTTTTACACCCTGCAGATCAGAGCCGGCCCCGGGTTCGGTCAGCGCCAGGGCTGCCAGTTTGCTCTCCCCGCTGGCGGCGCGCGGTAGATAAGCTTTTTTCTGTTCTTCGCTGCCGAACATCGTAATCGGCGCGCAGCCCAGACCGGTGTGCGCGGCGATATTGAGCGCCGTGCCGCCGTCGCCCCAGCCCAGCTCCTCGATGGCGATGGCCGCGCTGATGGCGTCCACCCCGGAGCCGCCATATTCTTCTGGGATGGTAATGCCCAGCAGGCCCAACGGCCCCATCTTGCGGATGGCAGGCCAGTTGAGTTCTTCGGCCTCGGCGAATTCAGCTGCCTGTGGTTTGACTTCGCGGGCGATGAAGTCGTGTACTGCCTTTTTCCACATACGCTGTTCTTCGGTGAGTTCAAAGTTCATGGTGGTCTCCTCTTGAATATTAGCAAATTGATATTTTTATGACGACAATTATTTACCACTTGATTTACGGCTCGTTCCACTGCTCTGCGGTGGAACGCATGTATGACGCTCCAGCGTCCTGTCACAGTGCTAATCCGAAGGGTACTCAGAGCGAAACCACCACATGCGAAGCACGCCTGCGGCGAGACACGAAGGCACTAAGAGAATTAATTAGGACTTACGCAATTCGATGAACAATATGCCGAAAATAGGGGTGTGCGGGGTGC
>JADHXE010000174.1 GCA_016783125.1 Anaerolineales bacterium | reverse complement strand
GGGTTGCTCCGCAACCCGGCACACCCCTTATTTTCGGGCTTTTTCCATCGCCAGTGCGTAAGTCGAAAGAATATGTATGTATTTTTTCGGTAGTGATTGCAAGCATAAGCAAATAATTCATAACTGTGTCAAAATATCCACTAAGGGTTTGGTCGTATTCTCCCAGGAAGCAGATGCAATAAATTCCTGAATTTGTTTATCCGCCGAATTAGAATCTTTTGAAGGCAAAGCCTGATCAAGTTTTTCAGCAAAAGCCTGAGGGGTATCAGCATGGAACACGCCCGGCCAATCTTTGATCTCATCTAAAGGAACTGCCACAACCGGTTTCCCCATGGCCAGGTATTCCAATACTTTGAGCGGGCGCACCGCGTTGGTCATCGAATTGATACGGAAGGGCAATATGCCTACATCAAAACCAGCAATATGCCGCGGGATTTCTTCATAATCCGCCGTGCCTTGATAAGTCACATTGGGAAGCCGCGTCAGGTGCTGGATATCAATCGAGACTGGCCCAAGTAGTATAAACTCATATCCTGGACGTAAATTTACGACTTCGCAAAGCAGTTCATCATCGAACCATTCCGCAATAGCGCCGTGAAAACCGATCCTTGGCTTCATAGCTGGGTAAAGCGGGTCTTCAATTGGCTTCAGAACTTCAGGGCGAAAATGCCCCAAATCAATGCCATTAGGGATCAAAATCACATCTGGCCTTTGGGGCTTGAGGCGATGATGTAAAACTGACGAAGATGTGATCACCAGGTCGGCCTCTTCTAATAATTTCTCGTGATAATCAACTGCCCTTCGCCCCTTCGGTAAAGCTTCATCCGATGTTTCGTGAATGCTGATATCATCTAATACATCGTACACAACGCACGGATCATCATATTGATCCAAAGTTGTGTACGTGAAGGGGTAATAGATAAAAAGCACCGGGCGACGGAAGGTAGTCTCATCCATCGGACCGATTATGTGCAGTAGCGGGTGCGGGCTAGTCTGCCGCCGAGTTGGATTCCCCCAAAACGTTTCAATGCCCGCCTCAGCCAATTGCATTGCTAAATGGTGAGGACGTTGTTTAGTACCTTCCCATGGAATCCCAGGCGCAATGGGGAAGAAAGCGAGCTTGGTGTCTTTTAAGTCTACATTTTCTTCGATATCCAAGTACTGCGAAAGGATCTCTTTCCACTGTGATCGCCAACGATTTAACGAAAACGAGGTCGCAACCTCTCTACCGCGTTCAGCGAACTGCTGACGCAGCGAAGGATTCTCGATGAGTTCACCCAAAGCATCTTTGAGTGATCCAGATGACACATCTATCAACAACCCATTGTGATTGTGCAAAATCAGATTTGGCAATCCCCCTACATTGGTAGCAATCACCGCGTTTCCAGAAGCCAGCGCTTCCAGACAAGATAACGATGTCCCTTCACTATGCACAGTGGGCACAATCGTGATATGGGCCTGCTTATACACCTTGGGCATCTCTTCGGGGGGTAAAGCATACCAACGGATCCGCTCCGGATAGCGTGAGCTCAACTCATTAACATAATCCGCTTCTTCTTTATCCGCCCTGCCGACAAAATGAAATTCGACCTGAGGGTAACGATCCAAAATCTTCGGCAGCACCTCCGCGACCAACCAAAAGCCACGCGGTTGGTAAAGGCGTCGGGGATACAACACGACAATTTTCTGATCATCCAAATCAAGATTAATGTTGAAAGCGTCTGTATCTACAAAATTGGGGATATAGACAAATTTATCCACAACTTCTGCGGCGCTGGCGCGCATCCAATTTATGGTGTTGGTATCGACAGAAACGATGGCATCCAGATTCTGGCACGCATCCACAATCGCGCCCATGGCGGTTGGATCAGCCTGAATACCCGCATAATCCCAAAATACCCCGTGGCTGATCCCCACAGAACCACCAGCCCTTGAGGGTACAGCCAACGAAAACGGAGAAAAGATCGTCAAAGCTTCAGCATGCTCTAATTTCTGGAACTCCGCCGCCAACCGTTCAGCCTCCCCGCCAACATCGATCCCTGTGACCCGCAAATCCTGGTAATAGCGCACCCAGTAGCCATTCCCACACTGATACACCTCAGGGTAATAGCCCTGCTCCCGGATCAACCGCGCCAGCTCGAGCACATAACGCTCCGCCCCTCCATAGTACATATTATTGCCATCGAATTCAAAAAACGTATAGGTGAGGATGACCACCCTTTTCTCTGGCGGGACTGCGGGATGCCCCAAGGAAACCGGCGCTTGATATGAGATTTCTGAATCAATTTGTTTGCGGAAGAGATGGCGGATTCGTTTTAGGTTTTTTTTGAGTTTTATCGCATAGGAAATCAGGCCAAGCTTTGTGAAGACTCTAATTAAAAATGATTTGACGCGCTGACTAAAGTTTTGCGTGGGAGGCGGTCGAAGGGCTTCAATCTGCGCCCGAAGCTGGGCAATCTCCATATTCTTGCCCACCAGCACGCCGGTATGGTCGTGCTCCATCTGACGCACCAGACCGGTATAGTTGAAAACTTGCTGATATTCAAGCTCCTTCAACTTTTCGACTACTGCCTCAGCATTCTGCTGCTCGATTTTTCGAATCTTCTCAGCCAATCGCTCTTCGTGCCGCTTTTCGATGGCCTGAACTCTTTCATCTATGGCAGCCGCACTCTTGCGTTCGATCTCCTCAACCCTGTGAACTAAGTCCACGGTATTCGTCTGCTCAATGTGTTGCACTTGAATACTCAGGGCAGTCAACTTCGAGAGGAATTCCGCTCTAAGCGACTCTGTTTCCCTTTCCATGCTGACTTGTAATGCCAAGGCATCTGCTAATGCCGCGGTGATGGTTTCGACATCCGAGCCAGGTGTATCTTTGCCTGCACGCGTAGCGTCACCCCATCCCCTCGGTGCGGGGATATCATCAACGCTTCCTAGAGCAGCAATCAGATAACTTGTTTGCGCTTCTGGCAGCATCCCAGATCGATGAATCTTCAACAACAATCCACACAAATCAGGAGAAATTCCTCCTAGCCCAGTGATGAAACTCTCTGTCCAGGAATTCCCTGAATAAGCACTGCCCAGATAATTCAACCCCGCAGCTTTGAAGGTATTTGCCAGGCCCATGGAAGGGATTTCTTTGCCAAAGGGCCATAAACCCTGGCCGGATTTTTGGATGCGCCACAGCCAATACCAATAATTCTGGAAATTCGGCACCAGCACGAGCACATACTTTTTGCTGCGGCTGGCCATACCCCGCAACAGGGATACCTGTTGATCAAATAAATAATGCTCTAAAACCCCGGCATTGAAAACCAGATCGTATTCAGGGTTCCCAAGTTGAGATGCATCTTCAAGGATAAATTCCGCGGGGATATTTTCCTTAATGAAATTCTCACGCGCCCGTTCGATAGCTTCTGAAGAAAAATCGAGCAGGGCAACTTCATATAAAGCGTTTTTCGCCAATGCAAGACTTTGTTCCCCAGCCCCACAGCCAGCTTCAAGAATACGGCCACCTTCGGGCAGCAAACCCGCCACCATACCCGCGAACTCTTCCCGGAATCGGATGATATTCTCATCCTCATCCATGGAAGGAAGAGTTGCATAGTATTGATCCCATTTCTGGCGTTCTTGTTCAGAATCCATCAATCAGTAGAGTTCCTCAATAAAAACTGATGAGTTTGTAGTAGGACACGAGAGTGTCCGTTTCGGCGTAAAGCGAACTCTCGTTCGCTATTACGAACCCATTTACTCTCTGCCGGCCTGGTGGGCCATCTGCGCCCCGCCAAGGGACGTAGAACGTCCTTGCGAGAGTTCCACCGCGGAGCGGGTGGAACGAGTCAAATAAACCTGCCCAAGGTTGAACAAGAGCTTTACCGCTAAGAACACAACGCTCTGCGGGCCTGCGGCCGAGGCACAAAGGGAAAAAGCTTAAACTTTGTGTTCATTTGTGTCCTTAGTGGTAGACAAAAAACCGTTTGGTTCCGGCTTGTCCGTGTTAAACGCAAAGTTCACTGGCAATACATCACCACCGACAATATTACCAATGAACTCATACTTTACTGAAGCCTAATTTAAGTCAGTGGAACATGCCCCGACGGCGCCAATTAATCAACGGCGCCAATAAGCGGCGAATGAAGTAACGAAAATATATCCACGAGAACCAACTGCCTCCATCCCGGCGGTGGATGCGCAGCATCTCTGGCCAGCAGCGTTCATCAGCGGCTATTGTCTTAGCATCATCGTGCAAGCGGAAATTTGCCCAAGTGTGGCCCGGGCAATATCTAATATCCGATACCCTTGCTAATCGCACCCACAAGTCATAATCCATGGCAAAGTAATAACTTGGATCCAACGGGCCAGCCTCATGCCACAAGTCTGCTCGCCAAAAAGCAGCCTGTTGAGGGATATAAACCCCTCCGCGCCGCAAACGATGGTAACTGGTTTGTTGGGCGTTGAATTTGCCAATCACCCTTCCTTCCGCATCGATGAAGTTCGCATCGCCGTAGACCAGACCCATTTCAGGATGTGATTGCAGAAACTCCACTGCTTCGGATACCGCCTGGGGTAGATATGTATCATCAGAATTCAACCAGGCCAGAATTTCGCCTTTAGCGCGCGCGAAGCCTTTATTAATCGCCGAAGTCTGGCCCTGATCGGGTTCCGACACCCACCAGGCTAACTCGGCTTGATACTGCCGGATGATCTCCACGCTGCCATCGGTCGAACCGCCATCAACAATGATGTATTCAATACGCGGATAATCCTGGCCCAATACTGAACAGATGGTAGCCTCTAAATATTTGGCCTGATTAAATGAGGGCGTAACAATCGAAACTAGCGGATGTTCACCCACTGATCCCATTCCTCATCGGTGTAAAATTTTTGGGCGATATCAGCGGTCGATTCTCGGATAAGGGCAATCTCTTCTTGCGAAAGACGGTGCATCCAATTGAATAAGTTGGCCCGGCTATCTAATTGCGTAGAAAACTCTTTTTGTTTAGGCTGCTCGGAGGGGTTCGTTGATTGGGTGGATTTCAAAATGGAACGTCGTACCCAAGGGGAAAAAGACACTCCTAACTCTTCATACATTTCCTGGTACCCCTCCAAAGGCTGAAGAGAGATATCTTCATGCCTCACCACCACAAATTCCGGATGCGTTTCTTTGTATCGGTCTACAACACTATAAACCATGCGCCACAACAAGATTCCCTGACCGACGATATCATCCTCTGAATCCAGCATTTGCTCCATATCCTGCTGAAATGGAAGCAAGTGGTCGCGCATCAATAAAGGCTGATCTAAGATATTGCGAAAATCAAAGGTCCATCTCAAACGTTTGAGGCTGCTGACAAAAGCCACGGGATGGCGAACAACGATGACGATCTTGCATCCCAAGCGCTTAGAGAACCAGGGACTTGAGAAAATCGCAAATGGATCTTTGAGCAGCGGGCGGGCTTCGGTGAGGTTCCCTTGAAAAAATCGCCACATATCACGGAGCATACGGCCTAAATCTCTTGCCGAACGGATGGAGAGGATTTCCGTGCTGAAATGATAACGATACTCTACGGTCTCGCTCAGCGCTGGGAGGAAGGCGTCTTCATTTTCATCGCAGATATATTGATACCAGTGCTCCACAGGCTTGCGCATCACCCCTGGCCTGTGCCAAAGATTGAGCGGCTCGCTGAGATAGATCACATCTCGACTGGCAGCGATCATCTTGCCCACCCAGGTTGTACCAGAACGATGCACACCGGTGATTAGTATGGGTGCGCTGCGCCCTTCGATCTTCAACCCAGGCCATGTTTTCAGGCGCGGATCATCACCTACATCTGGCAGGAAATGAATCATCAAAGAGTAGTACCATTCAGCCATTCCACTCCAACCCAATAAGCTAAAGAAAGCATAGATAATGCGATGCCAGTAGAATTTTAGCAAGCGCGGATTTCTAATCGTAGCACGCCAATAATCACGCAGAGCCGGACCTGGCAGCCCGCCTTCGAGCAAATAACGACCGCTGATCCGGTATGCGCCGCCCCAAATCTGTCTTTTGAGTTTCTTCAAACGCGGGTTCATGGAGAGACGCGTTTGCATCCAATCGAGGATGTCGAAAACCTCTTTGCTGAATTCAGCCGCGCGAGCGACATTTTTTGCTTCACGGTGATGACGCGCTCCTGCCCAAATGGCAGGAATATGCTGCACGCCGGATATATCAGCTATCCGCAGCCAGAGATGGTGGTCCAACAAGAAATGATAAGCTGGATCTAAAAATCCAGCCTGCTCAAGTGCTTCCCGCCGCATAAAAACCGCAGGCTGGCAGATGATGTTGTAACACATCAACTCATCCAGGCTCCAATCGCCAAAGGTCTGGTTGTTGAGTGGATACCCTTGAGCGTCCATGGATATGGCATTACCGAACACCATCCCTACATCGGTGTTTTCCTGCAGCTCATCGACAGCCTGAGAGATGGCATCGGGGAAATAAATATCATCGGAATTCAGCCATGCGACCACCTCGCCCCTGGCGCGTTTTAAGCCTTTATTGATGGCATCTGCCTGCCCATCGTCCGGCTCCGAAACCCACCAGGCCAATCGATCAGCATATTTTTGGATGATCTCTACGCTGCCATCAGTAGACCCGCCATCGACAATAATATACTCGATATTAGGGTAATTTTGCGCCAGCACGGAGCAAATAGTGTCTTCCAAAAACTGGGCCTGATTATAAGAGGGGGTAACAATTGAAACGAGCGGTTTCATTTTTGAATTCAGGATTCACCTCACCTTTGCAGATCAAATATAACGTATCCATCCCCTTCAACCAATACTTCATAGTCACGATAAAGAAATTCTTTGAGTTCAGGGGTATCGTTTAGCTCCCCAACTTGTGTAATGACAAAATAATCGTACTCCTCAATGGCTGCATAGCTATTTTCTAATACATCTTCCGCTGACGCTCCCGCCAATACCCGCAAATTCAAGTCGCCTGATCTTAGCCAGGAGTCGTTGGGGACCCAGCCATAATAATTCAAGGCATGTCCATACGACTGACTCATGGCAAGAACACCTGCTCCAGGCTCAATGAACTCACCCACTTCTTCATAAAAGGCCACGTCCCCCCGATAATCTGTACGGATAAGATTAACGCGCACATCCCAAACCTTGAAGAAAGCCCCTGCAAACAGCAATATCACCACAAAGGCGCGTGCCCAATATCCTTTCTCAACGGAAGCGATGTGTTTCAATAACTCGTCAGCCACAACGGTCAATGAAACAGCCACAATCAGGATCAAAGGGAGTTGGTAGTAATCATGCGTCAGGGTGTGATAAGCAAAGGTCATACTATAAATGCCATAACCCAACCACAAGCCAGCCAGAAGGCCGCGCTTACCCTTATCCCTGACCATAAACAACCCTGCGAGAGCTGCCAGCAGCGTCCCAAATCCGCAAATATTCGTGGCCATTTCGTGCCAACGGATATAAAAAGCAGGATCACGCCACATCCCTGGGAAAAAGCGGTAATTGAGTTGCCGCTGTAGAAAACCAGCGATCCACAGCCCGTAGACATAAAACAATCCAGTAGGCAAAACAGTCAATATCCCCATCGTCCAAACCTGTTTGTCACGAAGGGCTTTGCCAAAACCGTCACTCATGAGGATAATGCCAATAAATGCCCCTCCTACAAAAAACACGGCCACACTCTTCACATATATAGCCAGGCCACCCAGAATACCCGCCAGGATAGCCAGCTTCATGGAGCGTTCTCGATACCAGCGCAAGACGGCCCAAAGCGCCCAGGCGATCAAACTCACCATCAATGGATCGGGCTGAAAAGTGCGTGTGGCGTAAATGCTATAGGGCAAGAAAAGTAAGTAGAACAAAGCCACAAGCCCCCCATCGAAACTGGCCAATTCTTTGCCAAGCAACAAAACCGCAGTTCCAGCGCTTACCCAGAAGAGCGATGATAAGAAACGCGGCATCCACAGATGCTCTCCACCTGCCAAGTGATAAAACCAGGAAGCCAAACGCTCCATCACCTGAGGCTCGATGATGGCTTCTTTCTGTTGCGCTGAAATTGCCAATTCCTGCTGCCATTCTGGAACATCATCCAGGCCTTCATAGTACAACCCTCGGGCAATCACGGCAGCACGTAACTGCCGGGTAGCATGAAAATCAAATGGCGGGTCGGTGAGGTCATAGGCGCGAATCCCTAACCCTAAAATGAGCGCCAGGCCCGCCACGATCCAAAATAGCCATTTCGATCTAAAAAACTGTTCCAATTGTGAAGTTGTAGAATTACTCAACAATGCTTATACTCCTCGCGAGAGTTTTTTTACCGCGAAGACGCGAAGGTCGCGAAGATTTTTTATAAATATTTTCTTTGCGTTCTTCGCGTCTTCGCGGTGACATTTTGGGTAATGATAATATCATCAAGAACCTGTCAGGGATGCAAATTATAAATTATGTATCCTACCCCCTCAGCATATACAGGGTAAGAAGTATCAAGATAATCCTTCAATTCATCATTGATCTGATTCTTAGCGGTGATAACGAAATAATCCGCCTCACCAACCCGTTCATCGAAGTTCTCGCTGCCAGCCCCTTGCGGCCATAGTTTGATCGTGCGCCAACCGTAATACATCAACCGGAAACCATAATCTTGGGTCACCCCTACCAGCTTAGCGTCCGCAGGGATTGCGTCGCCAACATCTTGCCAATAGGCTGGATGCCCACTGAAATCCTGCCCCACCAAAATCGAGCGTCCAATCCAGGCATTGTAGATAGCGGCGACTAACGCGACAACAACCAGTAAAATTTGGATAAATATTCCACGCTGCTGCACTTTATCGATGACAAGAGCAGCTAAAGCAGGCAATGACATGGACACAAGAGCTAATAAGGGAAGATGGTAATAATCATGCGTGGTGATGTGATGCGGGAAAGTCAGCCCATATATAAAATAACTACCCCAAAAACCCCATAACAACGCCCGGCTCCGAGGGGGGAGCAACAACGTTCCCACAAAGGCAGCCAGCACAACGCTCGGTTCCATCAGGCTGCTAACCCGGATCAGCCAGCGCATAAAAAATGAGGGACTAAGGACATGCTGCCAACGAGAAAAAATTGTCCAATTTACGAAATAGGAGGATGATTGCTCGCCTGACCCGGCCAGGTAGTACGCCAGCGCAGGCGCTGCCATCAATGCGGCCATTATCCAAACCTGGGCATTTCCGAGGCTGGACTTCAAGTTGCGGATTCGCCACCCAGGGTCTTCTTCTGTTCGAGATTCAGAGAGAAGCCCCAGGGAATAAATCACGGTTCCTAGCGCCATGCCCCCCACAAAGAAAGCGGCCATCACTTTCACAAACGCAGCTGCACCACCAAAGATTCCCGCCAATAAAGCCCATCGCCAGGAACGCCGCTCAGACCATCGAAACAGCGACCATCCAGTTAGCAGAACAAACATGATCATCCCCGGGTCTGGTTGGAAGGATCGACTGGCCAGGATACTGAAAGGTAAAAACAAGAAATATCCCACGCCCACCAACGCCCCCAATGGAGATGTCATTCGCCGAGCCAAATCATAAAGCGCTACAGCGCCTATCAACCAAAAGGTGGTTGTATAGATTCTTGCCACCCAAACCTGCTCCTCGCCCATCAAACGGTAGGTGGAAGCGACGATCCATTCCAAAACTGATGGCTCCAAGCGTTCCATCATATTCCAGTGCGTCGGCGCTAATTGAAGCGGCATTGTGTCGCTTTCGGGCTGGCTGGCATAAAATATGCCGCGCGCGATAATCGCAGAACGCAGTTGTCGAGTGGGATTAAAGCCCAGAGGAGGGTCTTTCAGATCCACCATGCGGACAAGCGATCCCAAAAAGAACAGCACCAATAACACACCCACACATACCAAACGGG
>JADHXE010000173.1 GCA_016783125.1 Anaerolineales bacterium | reverse complement strand
AGCATTTTCTGGTGCAACAGATTTTTTGGATGGATCATTGATCCAGGGTCAGGCGCGTATTGCGCTCGTCATGGCCGCGCATGGCCTGGTTGATATAGCCGTTGAAACGGTTCATGAGTTCCTCGAGGGTGCAGGGCAAACCGCCAATTTTGAGAGCGGCGATCAAATCGTCCACAGAGAGGGTTAGCGCTTCAATGCCGCGCAAGGCGCGGTTTACAGATACAACAAAGCCCGGGGGAATATTCGGTTCGTCATCTGGTTGAGACAGGAAATCTTTGAGTGGCTTGCGTTCTTTAGGATTCATGGCCTCAATGCTGCGTTCGGCTGCTTCGCTTTCCAGAGCATTGCGAAGCGCTTGCTGCCAGCCTAACAGTATACTGCCAAGTCGCTCATCCAATCGTAATAACAGTTCTGCTGAAGCAGTTTCAATATTCTGCTGAGAGGGTCTCAACCCACAACTACAGGTTGGTATCTCATCAAGCAAACCCTCATGGAATTCCCGGCAGATGCGAATCCCTGTGATGGTTTTTTCCCAGATGCTCAACTCTACAGCCGTATCCTGCAATAAATCCACTTGAGATAAAGTTCTCAGGGTTTCCAACCGCGGGTCATTATATAGACTCTGCCGAAAATCGTCATCTTTGGGTCCCAACGCCAGCTTGCGGTGTAGGTCAGCATAGATTTTTACGTACTCTTCCTTCAGCGCTTGTAGTTCTCGGCGGATAGCATTTTCCTTACGGGATGCCTCGCCATTGGCCATCTTGCGGATGTCTCCCAACAATTCTGACTGGATTTGTTTTGCGCGTTTGAACCAGGGATCATCTTCAGAGAGATTGGCTTGCGCCTCAGCGAGGTAGGATGTCAGGGGCTGTAATTCGTTGACTAAGGTAAGCAACCGTTCACCCCGCAGGACGACTTCTCGGCCGGCGAGGGCTTCATCGATCTCCGTGGGGGTCAAGCGCAGATTGCGAAGCTTACCCGTGGTATTGAAACGACTGAGCGTTTCCAGGAAGCCTTTATATTCTCTAAAGTCGGGTAAGAGTTCCGTCACGGATAAGCGAATATCAGGAATATCTGCCGAAACGACTACACCGCCTTCCACTTCATAATCGTACCTATCTGTAAAAATCGGCATATTCCACAATTGCAGACCTGATTGCAGTTTGTTCAGCAGGGTAGCAGTTTTCTCAAGTTCAGCTTGAATTTTTGGTTGTAAGTGTTCCTTGACGGCCAGTTCTCTGGTATTCTCATCTCGCATCAAACCCGTTCTTAGTTCCAAACCTTCAAAGATCATCACCCACAGGTTGATAGGCAATTCCCTTGGGCGACCGAAGAAGCGGAAATTGGTCAATGTTTCGATCCCCATCGTGGCGGCATTTTCAATACTACCTGCATCCAGGGATTGACGGCCATCCAGGTTGAGCACAATTTCCCCGCTGTAAACTAGCGCCAGCAGCACCACAACAACCCATTCAGGTTCTAGCTTGAAGGCAATCCCTTTATAAATCGGCTGGATTCCTTCCGCGATCTGTTCGATGATTTCGCCCTGGTTGGCCACCTGTCCTTCAGGTTTCTTCTGTAATAAACCCAGGTAATATTTTGCAAATGGCGAATCATTGGGGCGGATTATCCCCTCGGCATCAACCAGTTTCAACCCTTCGAGCACAGCCTGGGCCAGGTTTGTCCTTCCCCTGCCTGCCAGAGATCGAACTGCTTCCATGGCGCTTACAGGACGGGCATCTTCACTGATCGGCTCAATGGCGCGTTCGAAAACTGGATAATCAGAGTATTTCTCGCTGAAAGCTGAATCCAGGTAGTATGATGAGATGATGCGTAAAATATCTTCAAGGCCCTGACTGGCTGTGCTGCGAGTTTTGGTCAACACGGTTTGAACGGGTTGTTCCACACCCTGGTGGATTACTTGCAATTGAGCGGTGAAGTTGTCGCGCAGCCAGGGGTTCAATCGACGCCGCAGGATATTGTCTGCTTTATCAGCATAAATTTCACGATGGCTGGATGATTCATTGGCTAATGCCCGTGCGCCAGCATAGTTTTCTACAATGTCTTTGAAATCCTGTCCCAGTCCAGTCAACTTGAAAATGACTTCATCGGCTAATTTTCCATCGGTGAACTTACGATCAGTGAAAGGAGGCAGGATGTAAATATAAAAATCCTGGGGCGGTTGTGCTGTTGAGCGCTCATCAGGAGCGCCAAAGAATAAATAGCCTGGGCGGGTCACTTTGTGATCAGCCCAGGGCAATTCGTACGACCAAATCTTCCATCCGCTGACATAAGTGGTGTCACTCAGCCCAAGCAATAGACGCAGCGCATCATAAAAGTATCGATTTAGATCATTGTCAGTCATAAAGTCGCCACGTCCGTGAATCTTGGCGTCAAAATCGATATCTTTATCAACATCCAGGTAGTATTGTCCGTTCGCATCATTGTAGGATATATACTGGCCGCTGACGGTACGAACGATTGCCTTGAGGGCTACTTCTACTTGATCCAGCAGCATTTCCGCAGATGTTTCCGGTAGATCGGTATAAAGAGTGAGATGATCACGCAGTTCTTCTGGGGTGGGGCCTAAGGGAGTGCGAATATCTGGTGTTGTCAGGCGATTTACGCTCAAAGCATGGATAATGCGCAAGGCAATTGGCAGTAAATGCTTTTTGGTGTAGGCATTCTTCACTCGCCCTTCGAGTATTTGACTTTTGTCAATCACTTCTCCAACCCCTTCTAAGCCTCGCATGCTTGGGTTGTCTCGTAGTACCTGCCAGTAGTGATCGTAAGAGATCATACCTGGTTGATCACTTGGTACTTCCTGATCCAACAAGGATTGCACAGCTCGACTGAAGGTTTTTAGCACTTCGCGTTTCTCGGCAACATAAACCCGTTCGAAGGTATCGATATATGCCGGATGAATGGGAAATAGGCGCACATATTCATCAAGACGTTCCGCCATTTCATGATAAAGGGGAGTGAAGGGTCGTAAATGTTCGCGAATGCGCGCCATTTGCTCATCGGTTTTGTTCAATAATCTCTCCGATACCACAAAGGCAATATCCTCTCGAGCAATCAGCACCTGCTCGAAGCGATCGCGTACCCGGCGCAATTGCTCAGCAACAAAGGAGAAACGCGGGCTATCGAATAATGTCTCTTGTAAGCCGGCGAGAAACCGGAAAGGTGTTAGAGCAGCGACTTCACCCAACTCTCGGAGAAATCCCAAATCTAAAATCAGCGGTTGTTCTTCGCGCCCACGAAGATAATCCAGCAACTCATCCACAACCAGCAACAAACCATAATCCGGGTATTTCTGTTGCAGGGTTGCTACAGCTTCAATCAATGCGTCCTTATGATTGGTCAACTGATCTGATGGTGGGAAAGCATACGGCGTCCCCCATTCTTCCAGTGCATCCTCAAGCTCACCCAGCAATATATCCCGCAGGCTGCCGGTCACTCCACCGACCTCCACCCGCCATACTTTGAATTTGCCAGAGATTTGTTGCGCGGCTTCAGCCACCTCAGCATGCCGTAGGCTGCTCAACAAGTCGGGATATTCAGCTATCGCTGATACAACGGACATCAGGTGGGATTTCCCCGTTCCATAATTCCCAACGATCAAAACACCTTTGTTGTTCTGTGGAGTTTGGACTTGCAGTTGGGGAATAACCACATTCATCAGCTGATCTGCCATACGGTCTGAAATCACATAGGTTTCAATGTGATTTTGCGCGGTTTTGATTTCATCCGCTTCACAAAGCTGGATGATGTCTTCAATAGGGTCAAATTGAATGAGATCTTTGTAGTGCATTTTTCCCTTCCCTTGAAAAATTCGAGGGGATGATTATCCCAGGATTACTCAAGTGAGTAAATCGTAGCGTCAGGTTTTTGCCACACGCGATAATGTTGATGCTCAGGTACTGCGTAAGATAAAACATCGCCGTGGTATCGGCCTGGCCACATCACGATTAGTTTTTTATTCCGCCCGAGATGTCTGAACAATGCGAGTGGATCAAGATCCAAAGACGGTTCAAAAAGTAAGCTAATATTTGCGCATACGATTGGTTCGGATTCCATTTTGTTTGCTATGCCATTCAACCAGTCTCGAGTATGTGGCGATCTTTTGCCTGGTTGAATGAATAACAGCTCTTTGCTAAGCTCTTGCCCGATATCCAGAATGGGCCAATCAGAATCCCCTCGCAATTCAGCGATACCATCCCCTAAAACCGCAATATCCGGATGGGTGATGATGAGACAGTCCGTATAGCTATCTGAAGTGATAAAGTTGTGAATTACTTTCTGCACGAACACGAGCAACCTACCCCAAAGTGAAACAATCATTATTCAAGACAACCTGGTATTTCCTAAGTGTAGTGCAAAAGCAGGAGAAATGCAATTATACGACGCGTTGTTCTTCCAGCGACTATACTCCTTTATCCCCAAAAACAGCCATGCTCGTCATCAAGCACCTGTTGTATTCTGGCTCGTAGAGAATATTTATGCCCAGTTGTGGGTGCTGAATAAGGCCACCAGGCATCGAACTTGCGCATCCAATACAGGTGCCAGATATTCTCTTCGATAGACAAACGAAACTGGCAGGTTGGGAACAAATATTGATCCCCATTGCCACGCTGCTGGATTTCATGCACGCCTATGGCTGTGCCCTCATCGGTTATGCGTAGAGGTACTCTTGCACCGATGTCAGTGTTGAGCATCTTTTTGATGACTCTGACCGCATTTTGGGCTACGTCCGCTGGGATGATGTCTGGATTACGGATAGCCTGCAAACCGGCCAGTCCCCCAGCCTCATAGGCGTTTAGGAAATAAACTACTTCGTTCAGAGTGAGCCGGTTTTTCTGGGCGTATCGCTCGAAAGCTGGCCCCTCGTCATCGGCAAATTCGAGCGCGTCCATAGCGATGCGCTGCATATCTTCGATACGGCGGTTGCTGGCCCGCGCTTGATTCCATTCTTCCATAGGCTGCCTCACAGTATTAGGAAATTTGCCTGGAAGTATACCCCTACTTTTATGCGACGGCAATTTTTGAAGCTAAGCCCTTGTAGAAGGGATGTTATGTGAGGGGTTTTTGATATAAGTGTTCGTGCAATTGGTGTTACATTAAGCCCAAAACCTGGCAATGCGACTGACGTTTGAGGAGGACTCTGTTATTCTCGAAGTTCAGGATGACGGCCTGGGGTTTGACGTGCGGCAGAAAGAAAAAACTGACCATTTTGGTCTGTCTGGGATGCGAGAACGCGCACAATTGGCAGGGGGTGAACTGACTATCAACAGCCAACCCGGAAGAGGAACTATAGTCAAATTGGCGCTAAAAGGAAATTTCGATGAAAGTGATCATCTGTGACGATCAGGCCATTATCCGTGATGGCCTTGAACTGCTCCTGAAACTCGAGAAAGATATCCAAGTGGTTGGGCTCGCTCAAGACGGAGCTGAAGCCGTCGAGTTAGCAGAGCGAGAATCTCCAGACCTGGTGTTGATGGATTTGAAAATGCCAGGGATGAATGGCGTAGAAGCCACCCGGCGAATAAGGACTCATTATCCCGATATCAAGGTTTTGGTGCTGACAACCTACGATGATGACGAATGGGTTTTCGATGCCATCAGGGCTGGGGCCTCAGGATATTTGTTAAAGGACACACCTCGCGAATCCGTCGTTGAAGCCATCCGTGGAACTGTGGATGGAAAGTCTTTCGTCGACCCGGCAGTTACGGGCAAACTGCTAGATCAAGTAGCCAGTAAACAGGACCAACCCACCTCGTTGATCACTGATAAGCTGACAGTTCGAGAAGCGGATGTTCTGTGCCTTATCGCCCGAGGCCTGAGTAATACTGAAATCGCTGAAAAACTCCACCTTTCTGAAGGAACCGTGCGCAATCATGTCAGCGCCATTTTCTCAAAACTGGATGTTTCGGATCGCACGCAGGCCGCCATTATGGCGATTCAACACGGGTTATAGCGAAGATCTTCGTTGAACCTGGATGGCCGACTGGGCTTCCATAGGGCAGTTATATTCACAAATTCCACATCCAATGCATAAATCACGAACGACATAGGGTTGCTGCAAATAAACTTCTCCACCCAATTCGTCAATCACGGCGACCTCCTCTACCCGCACGGCCTTATCCGGCACCGGGCACATTTCTTCACAGACAATACAATGCGTTGCATAAGCCCAGGGTAGGCAGCGGTTTTGGTCTAGAACAGCTAAGCCCATCACCTGCTTGCGCTTGGTCTCCAGATCCAAGAGGGGGATTGCTCCGCTGGGGCAGACCTCACCACACGCAGTACAACTGTAATCACAAGGGCCCAGCCGCGGTACCAGATTTGGAGTCCACAACCCTTCTAATCCTGCCTCAAGTAGAGTCGGTTGAAGACCCGTTGTGGCGCAAACCTGCATGCATTCGCTGCAGTGGATGCATTTAGAGAGGAAATCGTCTTCATCTTCGACCCCTGGAGGACGGATCAGGCGCGGGTTGGGTGATTTTGCAGCAACGTTAGTGCTCAGCATCAGTGCCCCAGCCGCACCCATCCCTAGAGAGACCAGCGCCTGACGTCGGCTGGGATCATACTCCTGGGCCAATACTGGGTGGGCCTGCCAACGAAAAGCGATACTGCTGTCCGGGCAATCAGCCAAGCAATCCATGCACAGGTTGCACTCGGAAGGGGTGATTTCGTGGGGTTGGATCCCATTGCCAGTATGCGCCTGGATGGCTTCCATCGGGCATTCGCTGATGCAGTGATCGCAGTGAATGCATTGTGGTTTGATGAGCGGTCTGAACAGGGAAATCTTTGATAGCCAGCCCAACAAACCTCCCAACGGACACAGATACCGGCACCAAAAGCGTTCCGCAAGGGCGTTCAACGCCAGTATGCCCGCGAAAAATACGAAGATGAATATGCTTAGGGCAAAGGCTGACTGGATGGAGGGCAAAACCACGCCGCGCAGTGTGCTCTCGACCCAATTGATTGCGGGTTGAAATACCTTATACTTGTATAAAGCGAATTCGAGCTGCGTAATTCCATAGTTGAGCGCCGGGAGCAGCACGGTGGTGGTTGCACGGGTGATGATGGTGATAGGATCGAAGATCAGCAGTGTTAGGCTTCCTAGCAGCGCCATCCCCAGGGTCAGAAGCAAGAGCATATATTTGACTGACCGCCAGCGCGGCGAGATCTTCGCTGAGCGTTGGAATGCGCCGCGAAAACGAACCCAATCGAGGGTGGTACCCATAGGACAAATCCACCCACACCACACTCGACCCAAGAGTAGGGTCACGCCCAGGGTAATCAGCGCCCAACCCATCATAGGGATCCATTCACGCCCGGCGATCATCGCAGTGATCGCAGTTAGGGGATTGAGACGGAAGAATATGCCTGATTGAGATGATGCCTCTCCCGAGCTCCAGTTGATCAGCAGTAAGTAGATGAATAACAGCAGCCCCAAGATTTGCACTGCCTGGCGAATTCTGCGCCAACGGCCCCACTTGAGGCCACTATTTTCAGAATGTGTATTTTGAATATTGTCGATGTTCATATCTGTTTTTGAATTCTCACCCAAGAATTTGTGGAAAACGCAGATGAACAGAGATAAACACGGATGAAAAGATCTAAAAATTAGTGTTCATCCCAGTTATCTGTGGTTACTTTTCTGATCGGAAACATTGATCCGACTATCCAGACACAGAACGTGTAGGGCTAAAGTAGTGAAAATCCTAAACCGCGATCTCTTCTATGTTCAGGCTGTCCAAGTCAATCGTACCTAGACCCATCTCAGCACCCAAGCGCAGGGCGTCGATATCAGCCCCCGTCTTGTCGAAGAAGGTGGCTGCATAAGCGCCCGTGGCCACAAAATCCTGGCTGGCGATAATGGTGTTCATCTGTTTAACATCGCTCAGATTGCCACCTCTGGGCCCGCGGTCCATCAAAATATTGACCGCATCCATGATGGTCAATGTGGGGCGAATCAAACTAGCCAGGTCGGCGATGCGCTGCCCTAAATTGGGGTGAAATTGATTGCGCTGAGTGATCACGCCCATCAGGTTCTTCATGCTCAAAGTCAGTTTCGAAAGTCGGTGGTGTTTGGCAATGGGTACATTGATGAAAACATCGGTGTCCAAAACATCACCGTACACCGACCAATTGGAGATATCGAGCCCATCAGGGATATCGACTTTGCGATACTTGATATCACTCATCACTTCCATTTGTCCGCCAGCCGTAGTGACTGCATCGCCAATACCGCTGCGAGCGTAAACCTGTTCGCAGGTGCTGCTGGAGGGTCGGTCCATGACGCGCACACGCTCGGCACCTGCCCCAATACAAAGCGCTGTGACTGCCGCCACAACTTCTGGGTTCGTGTATGCGGCGTACTGATAGGAGTAATCGGCTGCGACGATATTGGGTTTGATTATTACATCGTCGCCGGGCTTGACGAAGGCTTCCATGCCGCCCAACGCGGCGATAGCCGCTTGCACCAGGGCGGTGGGGGTGGCACTGTCCCCACGGGCAACTGCCAAATCGAATTCTGTTTCGATAGTCTCGAAATCTGTAAGCGAGAGCAAGTTTCTCCCAAACATGGAGCTAAAACCACCCAACAATAAAACTTGAAGAAATTCCCGTCTGGAAATAGAAGATTTGTCGCTCATTTGTCTCTCCTTCCTTTAATGGTAAAGAATTTGTATCAGTTGTAGTGATCTTATCAAATTGATGTTCAGAAGATGTTTAGAAGAATTTGGGATTTTATGTAGGTTATTGGTCTCTGGAGAGTATAAAATTTCCGATGGCACAACAAAACCAGTGGTTACCGAAATTCCACGTCTGATATATTGTACCAACATTTTCACCCTTCCAGAGTGATGGTTGTGACTGAGCATATGTAATTTTTGCATCATTTTCTCCATTTTGATTCATTTTTACAGTCTATTTCATAAAAATGAGAGTTGGGATTGGCTTTTCAAAGCCCGACTTAAATACAAAAACAGAGTGATGTTCTATTTTGGGTGTTTTTTCAGGGAAAGCTTTGCTCATACACCTCTCGATACGGATATTTTTCAGAAAGCTTCATTATCACGCTTCTGCCCGTTCGGATGATCTTCCCAGCCAGGAAAATGTACTTCAATCTAAACGTCTTGATTTGCTGCCGGTATTCTGTCCCGTTTGTGAAATCCATCTTGAAAAGCAAAAACAAGTTGTAAGTGAGCATCATCAGCTGAAAGATCGCTTCGTTGGCCCAAAATGATTTGAGCAACAGGCGGCCAACCGCCATATCATACTTGGCTTCTTTGATGTAATTTTCAGCATTGCCGCGTTTTTCATAAGCAGTGACCACTTTTTCTGAAGGCAGCTCGGTATTGGTCACAAAGTAGAAGTAGTCGAATTCGTCACCTTCCAAGAAAGATAATTGCGCCCTTTCTTTTTCCGGTTTCATTACGCGAGATACAACAAATCTCCTGTCTTTGTCCCAGGTGTCCAGTTTCGTAAAAAGCTCCGTTGTTTCTCTGCCTTCTTCACCTTTCATGAATGAAGTGGTTGGCGCTGTGACTTGAGAAGCGAGCGTTGGATATTCTTTCCCCTTGATCAAATACTGGCAATCGGCTGATTCGATGATTTCAATAATTTCGTCATCGAAATACCCGCTGTCCATGCGGAACAGGATTTCCAAATCATCCGTTTTGATCTGGGCAACAATTTCTTTAATCATTTCAGCCGCGCCGTTTGCTGTATACGTGTTGCCGCTTCTAACATATCCAGTGATATAAGCTTTCAATTCATCACAGAACGCAAACTGCAGGTTGTAACAGCGGTTTCCACGCTTTTTGGGATTGAATCCTTTGACCGCACCTTCCTGGTGGCCTTCCACGTTGACCACACTGCTGTCGATATCAATGGTGATGGCTTTGAGCTTGCTCTTTCTCAGCAGCTTTCTGAAGACCTTGAAGTTGATTTCTCTCAACATGTGGG
>JADHXE010000172.1 GCA_016783125.1 Anaerolineales bacterium | reverse complement strand
AACCCGGCACACCCCTTATTTTCGGGCTTTTTCCATCGCCAGTGCGTAAGTCATATTGGAAAATCACCAAACAATTCTACTTACGACGGTGCTCTGGCCCAAAAAGGGGCCGGAGGGAACCCCTTGCGGAAGCGCTACCTGTCCCGGTCTGCGCCGTGAAACGCTACAAAAGACGATGGAGGTTTTGTGATGATGTGCTCTTAGTTATGTGGTAATTACAACCCCCGCCAGGCTTCGGGCCGGAGCGCTTCTTTACCCTGGGCCAGGGCGGCATCAAGAGTTTCAAGCAAACGTTCTTTGTCTTGATGAAGGGTTCCCTTCAGGGGTAGATAATTGGAAGCGTGATTGGTGCGGAAGACACACTGGGTGAGGTCATGCGTGTGTTCGATGACTTGGCGCAGTTCTGCTAACATCTCCTCCGGTTCTAATAACTGGAACTCCCCCGATTGCCATTGTCTGTGTAGTTTTGTGCCCGGGACGAGCATCAAGGTCAGCATGGAGAAGTAATCGGGGTCCATCTGGCTGACGACGTGGCCGGTCTGCTCCGCATGGTGTTCGGATAGCTCGGGGCCGCCGATGCCCAGGATGCCGATGATCGAAACCAGTAAACCAGCTCGCTTTGCTTTACGAACGGCGGCGATCATCTCGGACGCGTTAGCTCCTTTGTCGATGCGTGATAAAATCTCGTCGCTTCCGCTCTCTAAGCCGAGATAGACAATCCCTAATCCCTGCTGAACCAGTATTCCAAGTTCTGCATCGCGCTTGCCCAAGAGGTTTTTGGCATTGGCGTAAGCCCCCACGCGTTCGAGGTTGGGGAAGGCAGCCTGGAGCGCTTCGAGGATTTGAGCGAGGCGGCGGGTGCTCAATGCCAGGGCGTCCCCATCGGCCAGGAAGACGCGGCGGGTATCGGGTATCGTTCGCCCTGCCAGTTGGATATCTTCCAGGATTTCGTCGATTTTCCGAGGCTGGAAGGGTTTGTCGAGGTAGGTGCCGCAAAAGGTGCAGCGGTTGTGCGAGCATCCGTAGGTGACCTGCAGGATATAGCTGTAGGCTTCACTGGGGGGCCTGATGACGGTTCCGTGGTAGCGCATGAAGGTATTTTACCCGGAAGCGGATCGGGACGCGGCGTGGTTTTGGGGGAATTTCCTCGAGAACAAGACTCCCTTTGAGACTGGCCCCCACCCCCGAGGTTGATCCCGCGCGTCCAATTTCAACGGGCGATCCTGTTGGGGAGGTGGCGCAGCACAAACCCTGGATTCTCACAAAGGAAAAGACATAGTTAAATAAATTGATAAAACCGTATGAATAATTTAAAATATTGAATATATTATCGAAAATATTAAAATAAATGTTGACAAATTGAATGTGATGTGTATAATTTCTCCGTATTAGATTACTATCGAAAGCCGCTCACCCAAAAATAAACCTTTTGGGGCCTTCGGGAGTAATCTCTTATGAAGTCCTTATAGTTTGTACGCGGAGCGGAAAGGAGGCTGATATGAACGTACAAGATGAATTTGGGTCTGGAAAAAAGAAAACATCAGCGTTCTCTGGAGGAGAGTGCTATGGCTAGACGCACAATCAGGAGGTCGTTATGAGTGTGCAAAAACAAAATGGTGAGGATAAAGTGAAGACATCACGATGGTTTCAAATAATTGCCCTGGTGTTGGCGCCCTTGATTATCGCGGGTATTTACATTGTGGGCGTGCAAATCCATGGCTTGTTCCGCTATGATCAGGCTTATTTCGCGCCTGAGTATCAAGAAACCTATCATTCGCCGGGTATGGTGGCGATTGCATTGGAGCAGGTATTGCAAAATGGCGATATGGGGCTTTATGCAGAATTGACTGGTTTGAAGGGCGATGTTGCGCAACTGGAGCCTAAACCTAATCTCCACTTTTCCATTCTGGTCGATGTGGATGAGAGGGATTACTTTCACTACATGTACTTCGACTTCGATACCTTCCATCGCGATACGCGTTATGTCAAAGAAGTCAATGGCCGTTGGATCGCTGTACCCGAAGATGCCTATTTCTATTTTGACAGCGGTCAGTGGTTGAAGGTGTTTGGGCCGGTGGCTGCATCCTGGTGGGTGCTGCTCCTGGCTGTCGCCATCATGAAACTGCTATCCCGTTTTGGATCACGTACGCGCAAGGCTTATGGCTGGTAACGAAAAACAACCCTTGCTTACGCCGATCATGCGCTGGTTTATGTTTGCCATGGTGATTGCCAATATCGCCGGCTCGATGTTCCCGATGTTCATGCCGATCTATCTGACTGAACTTGGGGCCAGCGTTACACAAGTAGGCCTGGTCTTTACCCTGTCTTCAGTGGCGATTCTGATCTTGCAGCTTTTCGGGGGCTGGGTTTCAGACTCGATTGGGCGCTTGCGGGCGATTGCCATCGGCAGTGTTGGCGGCGTGATCGGTTATATCGCCATGCTGCTGGCGCCCTCCTGGCCGTGGATGCTGGCTGCTATCTCTGTCAGCCAGATTCCCTATGCCCTGGTGGGACCCAGCTTTGGCGCTTTCATTGCGGAGAACTCAACTGAGGGCAACCGCGGCAAAGTCTATGGCCTGACGGATACGATCTTTCAGATCACCGGCGTGATCGGACCGCCCCTGGGAGGCTTCCTGATGGGGGCCTATGGCTTCAAGATGATGATGTTGGTCTCGGCGGTGCTCTATGCCGTCGCTGCGGGCCTGCGCATCTGGATGTCCACCACGATGACTTCGCCTGAAGAGAAGTCCCCGGAGAAACTGACTTTCTCATCCTTCAAGCTCAGTCTGAAATCGATGTGGGCGCTGTTGATCGGCGGTGGGGTGATCTCCTGGATCTTCGTCACTGACGGTGTGCGGGATATCGCTTTCCGACTTTCGGGTGAGCTGCAGCCCCTTTACCTGGATCAGGTGGCGGGCATCTCCGTGGAGCAGATTGGCATCTTAGGCTCGATCTTCTCGATTGCGATGATGTTCACGCCCATCATCTCGGGGCGCATCTCTGATAAGTACGGCGAGCGGGTGCCTATTTCCATGGGCTTCTTGATGGTCTTTGGGGCTTTCATGATCTTTTTGCAGGTGAATGCCTTCATCGGCTTCGCTATCACCTGGATTGTCTTCGGGATTGGCGTGGGCCTGCTCAGCCCGGCCTATCAATCGCTGATCTCGAAGGTGGTGCCGCAAAAATTGTTAGGCGTGTTCACGGGCATGTTCCGCAGCAGTTTGGGTTTGATATCTCTGCCCGCCCCATGGATCGGCGCGCAGTTGTGGGAGCGTTTCAGCCCGCGCTTGCCCTTCTTCATCACGGCAATCGTGGCTTTGGCTACGGTGATACCGACCTGGTTCAAGTTCAAGGTGCCGGATAAACCCCTAGAGTTGGATCTCCCGGAACCTGCCACCCCGGCTGAAACAAGTCCACCCGGAGATCAATCTCCGGGCTAGCAATCAGCGCCCGACGCCATGGGCGTGCCTGCGGCAAATCGGGCTTTTTCGAAAGTCACATGGCCCACAAGCCCCATTCATGGGGCGGCGCTTCCTAGCCCGGACATGAAGTGTCCGGGCGGACGCCGGGGTGCGGAAGTCTGCGGCTGTCTATCATCCCCTTGACCATTACACAAAACCACATATTCCGTCAGAACCAGGAAAATACTAATCACGAAACAAAAAATAGGACACGGATGAAAACATAGAAAAAATCCGTGTTCGCCGTAGGCGTGCTGCGCATCCGTGTCCAAAAAAATGTTATTTTATGCCCGTTGTGAGTATAGGATGAATCAAAAGGCGAGCGTCTCACGACGCTCGCCTTTTTGGTTGGTTGGTAACTTGATCAGCCTTCTACAATCCCCTCAATCTCCTCCGCCCGCTGCTGTATGGTCGCCGCCAGCTCCTGCTGCTCGCGCTGACCCAAGAGCCAATCGCCGACGATCACGCCCTCCACGTCGGCCAGGGCGGCGTAGATCAGGCGCAGCAATCGTAAGGCCTCGCTGGGGGGCTGGGTCAGAGCCTCAAGGGTTTTCTCGACCTGGATGGTGTGCTGGCGCAGGTGGGAATCCAGGCGGTGCAGGCGGTATTCCACAGAGAGCGGAATCCCCTCCCACCACAGGGAAGGCGCCTCCAGCTCGAGGCCGCGGATATCTGTAATTTCACGCAGAACGCGTTTGTGCAGGGAGTCATAAAAGGCCAGGATTCCCGCCAAAGACAGCCGGTTCATAGTGCGTTCGAAGTCATCGTAGGAGCCGACGAATTCTTCTACTTCTTCGGATGTCATCTCGGTGGCTTCCTCGGCCTGCTCGGCATCTTGACGGTGCTGCTGGACGGCGAACCAGATGCGGGCGAAGAACTCGCGTTCGGCGGCCATGATATGCCCCAGGGTCGCGCGTAAAGGCCATTCATCTTGTTCAGGAGGGATATCCAGAAGCTCTTCATCGGCGCCGAGCAGGATGGCCTGCAGGTCACGATAGGCGCTATGGTATTGAGCCAGAGAGCGTTGCGCGGTAGTGATCAGCTTGCTGCCGCTGGTGCGCTGGGAGATCAATTTGGCGGCCAGGGTGCGCAGATCCTCGTAAGTTTGAAAAAAGGCAAAGCGAACGTTGGCGTCGAAAGTGCGCCATTGCCATGCGATTTCCAACTCTTCGTCGGTCAGTTTGCTGGTGACTAAGGCGAAGCGTTCGACGGCCTCGATAAGTTTCATTTCTGCCATATCACTACTCCATATTGAATCATCAAACCAAAAGGACTACCGCAAAAAGGGTGAGCGCAGGCGCAAAGCGGCACACTCTTTTTGCGGTCCTACTGCGATAACGATCCAGACCAGGCCTCGAAACGTCGCCCTCTGCGCTCGTCACCGTTAAAAAAGGCCAGATAGGTCATCACATGCATGCCCACGAATTTGAACTTGCTGGGGGCTTGCAGGGTCATATCGTGATAAGAATGCCAGGTGCCGGAATTGAAAAAAATCTGGTTGAATGGTTTGTCCTCATGGGTATGAGAATCCAGGGGCAAGATTTCGTGGAAATGGGTGTGCCCATAGACGATAAATTGGGCGGTACGATTTTTGAAAGATGGTTCCTCCAGGGCGTGTTCAGCAATGGAGATTCTGTTACCTGAACGAAGCTTTTGATTGACCCAACCAGCCAGGCGTTCGATGGTCCCGAAAGAGAGTCCTTTGGCGAACAGAAAGGCCGCTTCCAGGGCATCTACGGAGTCGAAAGTCAGGAATTTGTCGTGTTGGCGCACAAATGGCAAATGGATGAAACGCTCGGCGGCTTCGTCCCAAATCCGCTTGATGATCTCGGCTTTGTCAGGATCTTCGGCGTGATGATTGATCAGGTTGTTCACCCACATAGGGGTCACCAAAGCGGGCCGCACGTTGGACAGTTCTTTGAGACCTTCGCTGAACGACAGGGGAATATCCCTCCCCAACCTGTGACGCACTTCATAAGGGAAGCGGGTCAGCAGGTCGATGGTCATGGCATCGCCAATCGTGGAAATGCCCCGCCCGCCCTCACGGTTGAAGTTGATCGGGTCGAATTGATCCCCGTGGCGGCCAACGACTCCATATCGCTGGAGCATCTCGCTGATCTGGGGGGATTCTTCGGGGTTGTGGGGAAAGGGCTCCGGCGTGTTAGCCAGCCCCAGGTCGTCGATCACCTGCCCGCGGATTTGATCGTAATCTGCGCCGGGAAGATGGAAGAACCAATCATGATTGCCGACCATATAGTGGATATGCACTTTGATGTTGACGCGTTCCGAAGAGCGGCGGTCCGGTTCCCCGTTTGGGGTGGGAGGAGGAATATAAACATCTTCTCCCGTGCTGATTTCCCTGAGCGTTTCGAGTCCTTCCTGGTTGTATTCCAGGATGGCAGCAGTGATCTCAGATATTTTTTGTACGTATGCTGGGTCCTGCTGGTCGTCCCAGGGACGGATGGTTTCTTCTTCACCCGAAGGATCGACCAGCCAGCGTTCCGAGCGGATCAGATCGAAGACATCGCCCAACAAGAGCAGGTCGATGCTCTCGATGGGCTTATAACGTCCATCGGCACGCCATGAAGCCTGGAAAGCCATACTGCGCAGCCGCGCCGAGAAAACGCAGAAAGCATCGGGGGTGATGGAACTGCCCGATGTGCCGTCTTTAAGATGTAAGTCGCTGATAATGACCAGCATGTGATTGCTTGCTTCCTCACGCTTGTTGACTGCCCCCATTGTACATTAAGTTGCTCTCTTTTTGCGCTTACTTGGAAAACTGGTGCGTTTCAAATGAGTTGAGAAAGGTGTCCGTATTCCTTATTGCGTATTCCGTAATGCTTCCCAAATACGCAATACGCTGTACGAAATACGCAGCGAGGCATTCAACCGAAATGAAACACACCCAATTCATTATTATGTCCAAAAAGAAGATCACCCAAAACACGGGTGATCTTCTTTTGTTTTTCGAGAAGTGTGATTGCCTGATTATTCTCCAGCAGCTCCCATGGCCATATTTTTGCTGCGCTCCATGGATTGCAGCGCCAGATATCGCTCACCGAACTTATTGATATTCTCCATCTCGGTATCGTACTGATCGAAATGGCGTTCTTCATCATCGACGAGACCTTCGAAAACTTTCCTAGAGGCGGAGTCGGCGTTGGCGGAGCATTCGTTGGCCCAAATATTATAATCTTTGGCGCTGCTCTCTTCCATCTTGCTGGCCAGCTTCAACATTTCTTTGACATCGCGCATTTTCTGAACTTCCATCGAGGCGACCATCTCCACCTCGCCGCCCAGGAATAAAATGCGTTCAGCGCAGCGTTCGATGTGATTCATCTCTTCGATGGCTGTGCGGATAAATAATCCTGCCAGCAGGTCATAACTCTGATCTTCACAGTGAAAATGGAAGTACATATATTGATGCACGGCCGACAGCTCGTCTGCGACCGCCTTATTGAGTAGTTCTATGCTTTTCTCGTGCATTTTTGTATCTCCTTTATTGGTTGAATGTACGTCACACCCTTTTTTCGGGGCAATCCATTCTAAGGCGACGTAGTTACCTATCAAGATTATAATCAACATCAAACCCCTTGACAAATACGGACGGCACCAATAAGATTGGCCCAATGTCACAAAATAGACTTTTCGCCACGATGTATCTTTCAAGCATGGTCATGCCCCGGGCGGGGGCTGTTATCACCGCCTGGGCAAGGAGTTAACCCTGTAGTATTCAACGTGTAACCCTTTAGGGGACACTGCAAGGCGGCGGACAGCCTTTCCGCAAATTCCAAGTGAATTTGGAGATGGCTGTTCGCCGCTTTTTTGTTTAATAATTTACCAATCATTTTAGAGGAGACATTTGTCATGACAAGTACTACAAACAATCACAAATTCGGTTTTAATACCCGCCAGTTGCACGCGGGGCAGCAACCGGACCCCACTACCGGCTCCAGCGTGGTTCCGATTTATCAAACGACATCTTACGTTTTCAAGGATACAGATCACGCTGCAAAATTATTTGCCCTGGAAGAATCAGGAAATATTTACACCCGCATTATGAACCCTACCAGCGATGTCCTGGAACAGCGCATTGCCGACTTGGAGGGCGGAGTGGGCGGATTGGCTGCCAGCTCCGGACACGCCGCCCAGACGATGGCGATCCTCACTTTGTGCGGCGCGGGTGATCATATTGTCGCGGCCTCCACTTTGTATGGCGGCACGGTCAATCAGTTCCATTACACATTCCCGCGTCTTGGCATCGAAACCACATTTGTTGATCCAAGTGATCCAAAGAACTTCCGCCGGGCCATCAAGCCCAATACCAAGTTGATTTGGGGTGAAACCTTGGGGAATCCGCGCATCAATGTCTTCCCCTTTGCTGAAGTGGCCCAGATTGCTCAAGATCAACGCATTCCTTTGGCAATTGATAATACCTTTGCAACACCATATCTTTGCCGGCCTTTCGAGTGGGGTGCCAATATTGTGGTTCACTCTACAACTAAGTTTATCGGCGGGCAAGGCACAACAATTGGTGGCATTATTGTGGATGGAGGTAATTTTGATTGGGCTGCCAGCGGCCGTTTTCCAAATTTCACCACTCCAGACCCCAGCTACCATGGGCTTGTTTACGCAGATTTAGGGGATACTGCATTCATCCTAAAAGCAAGAGTGCAAATTCTCAGGGATATTGGGGCCTGTCAGGCCCCCTTTAATTCATGGTTGTTTATTCAAGGATTGCAAACCTTGAGTTTGCGTATGGAGCGTCATGTCCAGAATGCTCAGAAGGTTGCAGAGTTTCTCGAAGCGCATACCAATGTAAACTGGGTCACATATCCCGGACTGGAGAGTCATCCTGATTATAGTAAAGCGCAGCAATATTTACCCAAAGGTTCGGGTGGTATTTTGGGGTTTGGCATTCGGGGCGGCGTGCAGGCTGGAGCAAACTTCATTGGTCGTTTGCAACTGCTTACTCACCTGGCAAACGTCGGGGACAGCCGCAGTTTGGCAATTCACCCGGCCAGCACCACCCACAGCCAGCTCTCCGAGGAGCAATTAGCCAATGCTGGGGTTTCACCAGATTTCGTCCGGCTCAGCGTTGGCATTGAGGATATCGACGATATTCTCTGGGATTTGGATCAAGCCCTGGCTTAGTGGAGGCTATTATGCCTGTCATCATACCGGAAACCCTACCCGCTAAAACAATCCTGGAAAGCGAGAATATCTTCGTGATGGGTGAGAATCGTGCCCTCGCGCAAGATATCCGTTCATTGAAGCTGGCCATCTTGAATTTGATGCCGACAAAGATCAATACCGAAACTCAGATATTGCGGCTTTTGGCCAATACAGCTTTACAAATTGAAGTCACCCTGCTGTACACTCAAACACATCAAGCCAAGAACACCCCTGTTGAACACCTGACCGCCCATTATCACAGTTTCGATCAAGTTCGCCATGAGAAATTTGACGGCTTGGTGATCACCGGAGCCCCTGTTGAACATCTCGGTTTTGAAGATGTGGATTACTGGCGGGAACTGCAAACGATTTTTGACTGGTCAGACACTAATATATTTTCGACGTTGACCATTTGTTGGGCTGCCCAGGCTGGACTATATCATCGCTATGGCATTCCTAAGTACGCTATCCCGAAAAAGATATCTGGGGTTTTTCAGCATCGTGTTTTGAGAAAACACGCCATGCTTTTGCGCGGCTTTGACGATCAATTCTTTGCGCCGCATTCTCGGTATACCGAGGTTCGTCGGGAAGATATTGAGAAAGTCTCGGACCTGGATATCTTATCTGAATCTGACGAAGCCGGGGTCTATATTGTCGCTTCCAAGGATCGCAGGCAAGTCTATGTAACCGGACACTCGGAATATGATCCCCTGACGTTGAAATATGAATACGAACGTGATGTTGGAAAAGGGATGCCCATCGAACCGCCGAGAAACTACTTTCCCCAGGATGATCCCAACCAGCCGCCCCTCGTACAGTGGCGCGGCCACGCTCACCTGCTGTTCTCGAATTGGTTGAATTACTATGTTTATCAACGCACGCCCTATGATATCCAGCGCATACCTGGCAATGGACAGATGTCGGCTTATTGAATTTGTTTTAGTTTTAAATAAATCGCTTGGGTGCGTTTCATTCCAGTTGAAGTGAGCCCGGAAGATGCGCCGCGGACGAGCATCCCGATAGAAGGAACATCCTCCGGCTGTGTTGGAGATCAGAGCGAGGTAATCCTGGTTACCAGCTAGTTGATCCAGGGCAAGTATTCTGCTGACTTGAAGAGTAGGGGTTGCTTTCTTCTGTTAAACATGAATAATATGTGTTGAGGAAAAGGAGAATAACTACTATGAAGTTAAACGTTGGCGACAAAGCACCGAATTTTACCCTTCCCAGTCATTTGGATAAGGATGTTGAATTAGATTCCCCGCGGGGCAAGACAACCGTCCTGGTTTTTTTTCCCTTAGCATGGACCCCCATATGAACGAGCCAGATTCCGTCGTACCAGGCAGAATATGCCCGGTTCACGGAGATGAATGTCCAGGTTCTGGGCATCAGTGTTGATCATGTGCCATGCTTGAAAGCTTGGGCGGA
>JADHXE010000171.1 GCA_016783125.1 Anaerolineales bacterium | reverse complement strand
CTGGCAATATTGCAGAAGTTGACTGGACAGACGCTAACGGAGTTAGATTTCACGGACGACCGCTTGGCGCTCTGTCTGCACATGCTCAGCGAGACAAAGAATTGGCAGAGTATTGAAGCCAAGTTGGGTATCCACATCGTGCGAGCATATCGCTTGGGTGATGAGCCAATCGCAAGGCTGGATGCCACCACGGGAACGGTGTACCACAATCCGGCGAAACACAACACGATCTTCAAGCTCGGCAAAGCCAAAGATGGGAACTATGCCACCCAATTCAAGCTGATGTTAGCCAGTCTGGATCCTTTGGGACTTACGCTGGCAGTTGATGTAGTTCCCGGAGACCGCGCCGATGACCCGTTGTACTTGCCGTGCTACCGGCGTGTAAAACAAGTTCTGTCGGAGAATGGTGTGCTTGTGGTTGGCGATAGTAAGATGAGCGCCATTCAAACCCGTGCTGTCATCGTTGATGGAGACGATTTTTACCTGACCCCTCTGGCCTATCTCAAGAATGAGCCGGAGTTACTGAAAAAATTACTGGCCCCATGGGTAGACCGGGAAGAAGAAATGGAGCGCATTTTCTTGTCCGAAGACCTGCCAGAAGATGGTTCGCCACCAGACCCAGAGTTAGCAGTGGCTCGCGGGTTCGAAGTTCCCAGAACTCATCAGATTAAAGTGGGCAATAAGACTGTGGAATGGACAGAACGGCTGCTGGTGGTACGTTCTTTCCAATACGCACAAAGCACCCAGAAATTACTGCACCGGAGATTGGACAAGGCAGAGAGAGCCTTGAAAACCTTGACCCCACCTCGGGGACGCGGGAAACGTCAAATCGAAGATGAAGCTAGCTTGTTGGCAGCTATCCAGCTCATCGAAGAGAAGTACCGGGTAAAGGGCTTCTTCAATTATAGCTACCAACAAGAAGTGACCGAGCGGCAGGTGCGTGCCTATGGCGACCAACCCGCCCGCACGGAACGCAAAGTGCGCTTCCAACTGACGGTCATGCACAACCAAGCGGTCATCGCAGAAGAAGAGTTCAAGGCGGGCTGGCGTATCTACGCCACCAACGCACCGGCAGAACAACTTCCCCTGACCCGGGCGGTGCTGGCCTATCGGGATCAGTACATTGAAGAGAACATCTTCCGACGATTGAAGGGAAAAATTCTCTCGATTACCCCGGTCTACGTGCAGTGCGACGACCACGCCAAAGGGTTGTTTCATCTGCTAACCTTGGCTGCCCGCCTGCTGGCTCTAGGCGACCACTCCGCAAAGCAGGCTTTGGCCAAAGAAAATGCAGAACTGGCTGGCATCTATCCCGGCAATCCTAAACGCAGCACCGCTACGCCAACGACCGAACGCATGTTGGAAGCTTTTGACAACATCAATTTCATGTTGGTGCCTGTGGCCAAGCAAATTCACTACCAGATCACGCCGCTAACAGAAGTGCAAATGCGTATTTTGGAACTGTGGGATTTGCCCGTCACTCTGTACACGTACCTCTCTGCGTAATCACCCAGGAACCTACCCTGACACCGCAGGTGGTCGAAGGGAGTAATGCGTCTTGACCTGTATGCGATTGTTAATGTTCTGTTTTTCTCGTTTCTATTGGGTTCTTACCTGGCTTTGATGGCTACTTCCTGACTTCTATTGTTTCGCCTTGTACAACCTGTGACCCAATTCTGCTTTTTCGGTTTCTAAATGAGCGAACGTTCAGCATATATTTACTAGTTACATTTCATTTTCTATATTGGCCACCTCCAGAATCTTTCTTTCGAATAACACTGCATTTTGTCTTCTTTTCAGAGTAACAACCAAGCATGTTCAACTGCTCAAGTTTGATATTTAAGGAAAAACCCAGATAGATCATTCATCTCTGGGTTCTAAGACATTTGGGGGAATCCATGTGTCGAAGTCTTTAATTTTTATAGGCAATAGATAAGATTGGGTCCGTGCCACACCGGGTATTGTACCAATCTTCTCAGATACAAAGTTGAACAACTCTTCGATACTGCGCACCCGAAGTGAGATGCTGACATCCGTTGCTCCGGTAGCGCAAGCGACATAAGTGACCTCGGGAAATTCAGCAGTCTTTTTTGCCACTTCACGCACCCGTCCAGGTTCTACTTCGATGAAGACATCAGCCATCACATTATAACCAACCGGTTCGGGGTTCACAATCGCACGAACGTTGATGATGCCATGTTCCGTCAACGCATTGATACGATTGGTTACAGTACGTGCGGATACATAGCCCAGCCGCCGGGCGATTTCAGTACTTGGCATGCGCCCGTCTTCGTTGAGCAGCTTAATAATTTCCCAATCAGTACAATCTGGTTTATCCATAGTCCCCAACCCAATCATTGATAATTTATGTCTCTCTTCCAAGAATAATTCAATATTACCAAAATGTCAACACTTATCAATATTAATTTCCATATTCGTCGTAAAAATAGCATAATTCGGAATATATTGCAGCAATTATGCTATAATACGGCCCTTGTAGAAAACGTTCAATTCGCCTCGAGCATTTTTCGCAAATATATCCTTGATCCGGAGTGATATATTAAGGCCACTATGGTTGTGAAAGTAAAGCTTCAATTCACAATGTCAATTTCTCAAATCGAGGAGTCTATCCATGCGATATTTTTCTCGCTCACATAAATGGGGTCAGCGTCTCAGACCACCTGATATTTACGAATATTATGTCGATAATTTTTGGTTCAACACGGTAGACGGTGAAAGTCAAAAGGTCAACGAACCCCTGAGAGGCAGCCACAAAGCTGACGTCGTTATTGTTGGGGGAGGCTATACGGGACTTTCTGCAGCCTATAATGTTCAAAACAAATTTCCGGAAAAGAAAATTGTATTGCTCGAGGGGGCACACTGCGGATATGGAGCCAGCGGCCGCAATGGAGGTTTCTGTATTGCTACCAGCCTGCTAGATTGGGATCAAACAGATCCGGTGCTTCGCCAGCAAAGTTTGGAAGTCTCAACATACGGTATTGAATTCATAAAAAGGATGATATCCGAACACGGTGTCGATTGCGACTTCTCTGAAAAAGGAATGTTAAATGTCGCCTTGAACAATAAGCAAATTAAATCCTTGGAATTGTACAGCAACCAACTCAAATCTTTTGGATTAGAGTCGACATTCCTCCAAGGAAAGGATTTAGACGCAGAGATCAAATCACCCCTGTTTGTAGCTGGATTATATAACCCCCACGGTACAACTCTAAATCCTGCTAAACTTGCCTTCGAGATGAAAAGAGTTGTCGAAGAAATTGGTGTTGAGGTCATAGAGCGGTCTGTTGTAACCCGTATCTCGCCAGGAAAAGTCAACCTCGTTGATACTGAATTTGGCGACATCCGGGCCCCAATTCTAATCATTGCATTGAATGCATATGTAAATAAACTTGGTTTTTTCAAAAATCGAGTTTTTCCAGTCAGCGTACACCAGATCGTAACTGAACCGCTCAGTGAGGCTCAGTGGGATTCAATAGGGTGGCAGAATAGAGCAGGATTGTCGGATATGCGCACGATGTATAGTTACACTATCCCCACCACAGACGGTCGCATACTCATGGGTGGATCGGACTTTGTATACTACAACAATGACGCATTACATTCAGGGAACGATAAAACTGTGACAAGAAGGATAAAGGATAACTTATTTGAGTTTTTCCCCCAATTGAAAGGTCTGAAGATTGCAAATGCCTGGGGAGGTACCACTGCTTACACATTGGGACGGATCCCATCTGTAGGCGTGATAGGGGATTATCGGAACATTTATTACGCCGTTGGCTTTAGTGAGGGGGTTCCCTCTACTCAAACAGCCGGGCGTATCATCGCTGACCTCATGGCGGGTGAAAAAAATCAGTTTACCGATCACTTTATCGTCAATCGTAAAATTCCATATGCTGGGCCAGCTCGTTTGCGAGGAATATTCGGCTGGGGTATAAAGTGGATAATGGAAAATTTGGACTATTCTCCCATTCATTAACCACCCCTAATATTTCGAGCATTTTGGAAATTGTATAATTTGTTAGAGCAAGAAATATAATGCCTGACGTTGGGTTGGCATTTTCATCAAAAGCCGGGCACAAAACAAGGAGGAAGGACCATGCAATCACACGCTCGCGTGGTTATTATCGGAGGCGGCATAATGGGGGTTGGGCTGCTGTATCATTTAGCTGAAGATGGATGGGACGATTGTGTTCTGATCGAAAAGGCTGAAATGACATCCGGTTCAACCTGGCATGCCGCAGGTCAGTGTCCTAATTTCACGTCTGATTACAACATTGCCAAGATCCAACATTACAGCAATACACTCTACCCCAAGTTGGAAAAAATGACCGGTCAGGCAACCGGGTGGCATGGTGTCGGCGGAATTCGGATTGCGACCACCAAAGATGAGCTGGATAATATCCGGGTGGTTGAGGGAATTGCCAAAAATATTGGATTCCGAATGCAGATCATCAGTCCCGAAGAAATCCGAAAGCTCAATCCTTTTGTCAACACCGAGGGCATCCTCGCGGGAGCCTGGACACTTGACGATGGTTATGTCGATCCGGCAGGTGTAACCAATGCAATGGCCATCGGTGCAAAAATGATGGGGGCCACGATTATCCGGCACAATCGGGTAACCGACATTAACCTTCTCCCAAATGGGGAATGGGAAGTGGTTAGCCAGCAGGGAAAGCTCATCTGCGAGCATGTTGTCAATGCCGGGGGCTGCTATGCCGCTCGAATAGGGGCTTGGGTCGGACTTGATCTTCCCATTGTACCTATGAAGCATCAATATCTTGTCACCGAACCAATCAAAGAATTTATGGATCGTGACGAAGAGATCCCGGTCATGCGTGATCCCTATCCGAATGCTTATTATCGCCAGGAGCAAAACGCTGGCCTGATCGGAATATACGAACGAAGTGGAACCCAGGAAGCATGGTTTGGGTCTGGTCAAGATTGGGACTCAGAAAGCGAACTCTTTCCCGCAGATTATGAAACCATCATGCCTGGGCTCGAGCGCGTCATGGAACGTATGCCAATCTTTGCTGAAGCAGGCATTATGCGCGTCGTGAACGGCGCAAATCCCCGTACTCCGGATCATAACCCGTTGATTGGTCCAGCAGCCGGACTCCGCAATTTTTGGCTCAGTTGTGGGCAGAATATGGGAATTGGCCAGGGGGCTGGCGCGGGAAAATACCTGGCCCAATGGATGATGTATGGAAATGCTGATATCAATATGGTCGGAGTCGATCCGCGCCGCTTCGGTACTTACGCCGATATAGAATATGCCCGCGCAAAATCACATCAAGACTTCACCTTCATGTATCAACTCCTCTTGCCCGGTGAAGAACGTCCTGCTGGACGACCTGCTCGTATCAGCCCCTTACATGAAAAACTAAAAGCCAAAGGGGCTGCTTATGCAGAGGGTTTTGGTTGGGAACGCCCCAAGTGGTTTTCACTGGATGGCCGTGAGGAAGAAAAGAGTTTCCATCGCAATAATATATTCGAAGTGGTAGCCAATGAATGTATGGCGGTCCGTGAGCGGGTGGGTGTACTCGATCTGTCCAGCTTCACCAAGCATGATGTGACTGGGCCAGATGCAGAGGCGTTTCTAAATCGGGTGCTTGCTAATCGGGTATCTCGCCGAAATGGTGGAATTATTCTCGCACATGGCTTAACCAAACAAGGCCGAATCGAAAGTGAGTATACGGTTACGCGCCTCTATGACGAGCATTTTTACCTTCTGTCGGCAGCTGCCGCGAACATTCGCAATAGCGACCAGCTCACCCTTAGTAAACTTGAAAGCGAAGACGTAACGATCAAGAATATCACTGATGAATGGGGGGTACTGGTGCTGGCTGGTCCCCACACTCGCGATTTACTTAACAAGCTCACCGATGCTGACCTGAGCAATGGTCATTTTCCCTGGCTTACCGGAAAGGAAATTGAGATCAACGGCGTGAAGTTGCGTGCTCTTCGGATCAACTATGTGGGAGAGTTAGGTTGGGAATTGCATTTGCCTATTGCCCAGCTTGAAAAAATCTATAATTGGGTGTGGGCTGCTGGTGAGGAGTTTGGCATTGCCGACTTTGGAATGCATGCTTTGATGAATTTGGGCAAGGAAAAAGCCTACTATTCATGGGGAGTGGAATTGATCAATGAGATCACACTGATTGAGGCCGGTATGGAAAGGTTTGTGGACTTCGATAAAGGGGATTTTGTCGGACGCGACGCGCTGATCCGCCGCCAGAAAGAACAACTGTCCTGGAATATTGCCTATGTTGAAGTGGCCGCTAAAGATGCCGATGTACGCGGTGGTGAACCAGTCCTTGTCGGCGATAATGTTATCGGCGTGACAACCTCTGGGGCGTATGGTCACGCAGTTGATAAAAGCCTCGCCTTTGTCTATGTTCCTCCGGAATACGCTGCACCTGGAACGACCTTCGATATAGAAATCCTCAGCCACCGCCGCCGTGCGACTGTGCTGGCAGAAGCAGCCTATGACCCCCAGAACAAACGATTGCGTTCTTAATAATGGAGTGAGATCAATGGCAATTTCTATCGATTTTTTCAAAAAGAATTGATAAATTCCAAATCCTGCTGCATTCAAGCAACTTGCTGATAAGGATATAAACATTGCCTTAACAAATTAACACTATGAGAAATTTCTTTACCCTTCCCAACTTGCAAACACTAAACCAAGAAGTCGTGAGAAATTTTCGGCGCAATTTTTTTGCGAATGTCATGGATGCGGGATTCTGGTTCTTTGGAGATAGTTTTGCGGCTGCCTATACGATATTGCCAGTATTCATGAGCACATTAACCGATTCTCCCATACTGATTGGCTTGATACCAGCATTAGAAGGGGCGGGATGGTTTTTGCCTCAATTATTCTTGGCCAAGCATTTAGAGGGTTTCATTACCGGACACTTTTTAAGATGAGACGGTTGCCACATGGGTTACACTAAGTTTTTTCCACCACGAAAGAACGGAGGTAACCCAATGAGTGACAACCGTCGAGTATATCGTACCATTAGAGTAACGCTGAAACAATTGTTTCCATTTGAGCCGCAAGGGAACTTTGCCCGTCATTTGAACACGTTGGCGGCGCTGGTTGCAGGGATGGTACAGGGAAAAAGCAGTCAACTGCCGACGATTGCCAGACATGCGCCAGAAGTAGCCAAGGCAGAGAGCCGGATCAAGAAATATAGTCGCTGGCTGCAAAACGAGCGCACGGGATACAAAGCGCATTACTTGCCATTTGCGCAGGAAATCCTGAATAACCTGGCAAAGATTCGTCCGTTGGTATTTATGATTGATGGGAGTGATGTAGGTCATCATTGCATCACATTAATGATCAGTCTAGTGTATCGAAAACGAGCCTTACCCATCGTTTGGTTGGTTGTCGAAGGCAGCAAAGGTCATTTACCAGAAACACTCCATCTCGAACTACTGGAAATGTTACAGTTGGTGCTCCCTGAAGACTGTCAAACCATCTTCTTGGGAGACGGCGAATTCGATGGTGTAGAGTTACAAGCTGCCTTGCAGTCACTCGATTGGGCCTATGTTTGCCGTACTGCCAAGAACGTGTTGCTGCACGAAGAAGGAAACTTTGCGTTCACTGGCCTACTGTTACGACCTGGCGATTGTGTTAGCATTCCGAATACGTTTTTCACGGCTCAAGCTTATGGCCCAGTTACGGTCATCGGCTGGTGGAAGAAAAGCTACAAGGAACCAATCTACCTGGTCACTAACTTCGAATTGGTCGATGAAGCCTGCTATTGGTACGAAAAACGCTTTCAGATTGAAACCTTCTTCTCTGATGAGAAAAGCCGGGGCTTCAATCTCCACAAAAGTCATCTGTCTGATCCTGACCGTCTAGCTCGATTGATGGTAGCAGCTTGCCTGGCTTATTTGTGGATCATTTATCTTGGAGGGCATAGTTTGAAAGTCGGATGAAAGGGAAAAGCTGGCTCATAATGGGCACTGGAAGCTCAGATGAATGGGGCAAAGCCCTGAACAGAGCGGAGAAGGGCTCCCGCAAGGTTCAGCGGTCAAATATTTGGCTGTGATCCAGGTGGTAACGACCGCTCCGGTAGGTCGGTTCTCGCCTGGTTTCAAATGAGCATTATGCGCCCTCCGACAGTTTCAAGTTGATGAACTGCAACCAGGGTAGTCCGTCCAGGTCAACGCCAGCCAACTCTGCGGGGCTGCGACCAGCGTATTTCGCACCCGGCAAGTAAGGGACAAAGTCGCGTACCAGTGCCCAAACAATGAGCGACTTCTGGGCTGCATTGCACCTGGACTTACGAAAGCTGTACATGCTCTCGGCCTTGCGGGTGAGGAACTTGAAAGAGAGTTCGACCAGGCTGGTGGTGGCGGCGAGTAAGGGGCTGCGCAGACGGAGAGTATTGTAATGGCTCTTCTTCTGAAACGACCTACACCGAGCCAGGAGAATGGGTTCGTCGGCTACTTGTTTGGTCAACTTGCGCAGCCGTGCCCGGTAGCGTCTGGCGTCGGGAGCTTCGAGGATGTCAAAGAAAGCCCGACACAACTGGGACAATTCAGGAGCATCTTTGGGACATTTCTTGGCCCGGCGATACTTTTCCAGCGTCTCGAAGACATTCTTCTTGGCGTGGAAGTAACAAAGCAGGTGTATAGCCCCTGCTAGTTCTTCACGTACGGCTCGCAAGATAGCGGGCCAGCCGTCGGAGGTGATGGCACGCAATTGGATGCCAACCTGCCGGAGATGTTGCAGGGTCTGCTTGAAAGCCTCCGTATCGTTGCGATCCACCCGCACGATATTCCAGATGGCGGTCGATTCCGGGTCTTGCACGGTGACGGCAAAGATGCGATGGTTATCCGTATCGTTGTCTTGCTCCATGAAGTACTCGTCCAACAGTCCATGCCGTGGCAGACGAAGACCAAGCCAGACCAGGAACTGGGGCAGATGAATAGCCAGGCCTCCCAGCCAGATAGTCCACTCGTAGGGCAGGGTATGCCCCTGATATTGACCATCTGCCGGTCGGGTTTGGTTGATAATCCCGGTGGTGTCCCGGTAGCTGTTGTTCCGCCGCCAACAATTCTCCAGAGCGTTCTGGATGGTCTGGGCATGGTGGCTTTTGTAGGGAATGCAAAAGGTTGGCAGGATGCGGGTGATACGGCCGCAGTCCTGACAGGCGATCTTCTGCACTCGAAACCAAACTCGGTTCTTCTCACCAACAGGTATTACAGAACGTTTATCACTGCTAATGCACCCGAAGCCGCTCTCTCCTTCGCACAAAGGGCACGACCGCCGCAACAGGTGGGCGATATCCGCCTTGAAGCGGTCTTTGTCTTGCCATAACGCCAGATATTCGCTGGCATCCTTTCCCAGGCGCGCGATCATTGGCCGCAATTGGATACCATGCCTGGTCAGGAGAACACCCGGTCGGAGCACCATCCTGAACGGAATGCGCTCGCCTTCTTCGTCCAAAGTGTCCGGCTCGTTGCCGGTATCCGCCGCGACCGGCTTCAGGCGGTTTTGGACAGGCTCAGAAGCTGAGCGACTCGGGACACTTTTCTCCAGCGGACGTTTCTTTGTGCGCCGAGAGCGAGTTACCAGTCGCCAGCGCTTGCCAAAGTGATAGACCCCATACAGCCCTACAACGGTCTGCCACTGTGTTCTCGCAAACACATCGCTGTGCCCGTTTTCAGGAACTTGTGGTCGGTTCTTGCATGCGATCCTAGATGAATCCTGAACATCTACCCAAGAACCTTCTACCTTGTGTGGACTGACAAACATCCACACGATGACTGCAAGACACACAAAATGCCATTTCATCGCTTTCTCTCCAAACACATTTTGGAGAGAAGTTACTACAAATGGCTTTATTGCTCAATTGCTAACCCGACTCACTCATCAACCGACTTTCAAACTATGCCTGCCCACAACACCCCCATGAACAAACGCAAGTTCAAACTGGGTTTGAATGCCACCTCAGATGGGAATATCCCCTGGCTGTACCGCTTTTGGGCTGGGCGCACTGCTGACCAGGCGACTGTCGCCAGCAACATGAATAAT
>JADHXE010000170.1 GCA_016783125.1 Anaerolineales bacterium | reverse complement strand
GGAGCAACCCGGCACACCCCTTATTTTCGGTATAAAACTCACCCAATAGAACCCGCTTTGATGCATCAAAGCGGGTTGTTTTGATTCTCCCATCCTGATGTTATAATCTCCAACTACCCCTTATCTTCGAAAGGATTTATTATGACTCAATGGAAACAACCCCCGGAAATGCAGATCGACGTTGAAAAAACCTACCAGGTCAGCATGGAAACCAGTCGGGGAACAATCGAACTCGAACTTTACCCTCAGCTCGCGCCGAAGACAGTCAATAACTTCGTCTTTCTATGCGGTGAGGGTTATTACGATGGCGTCAAATTCCACCGCGTGATCAATAATTTTATGATCCAGGGCGGCGACCCCACCGGTACGGGGAGCGGCGGCCCTGGTTATAAGTTCGAGGATGAAACCACAGGCAACCCGCTGACCCATGAAACTGGTGTGCTGTCGATGGCCAATGCCGGGCCCAACACCAATGGCAGCCAGTTCTTTATCACCCATGCCCCGCAACCCCATCTCAATGGTAAGCATACTGTCTTTGGCAAAGTGGTGGATGGCATGGATGTAGTCAACGCTATCAAACAAGGCGACGAGATGACCAAAGTGGTCGCCGCTGAGGCATAAAGCCAATTCTAAACTGCTCAACCATAAAAAGAAAATACCGAAAAAAGGGTGTGCGGAGTACACCCCTTTTTTCGGGCCATCTCTTACTAAAAAACCATGAGCAAATACAAAATCATTGTCAACCCGGAATCCGGGAGAGGCGCTGGGGGGCGCGCCATTCCTCAAATCAAAGCGTACTTAAAAGCCCACAATCTGGATTTTGATATCATTACAACTGAAAGGCCCTGGCATGCAGCAGAGTTAGCTCAACAGGCCATTACAGATGATTTCGATGTGATTGTCTCGGCTGGGGGAGACGGTACTTCCAATGAAGTGCTCAACGGCTTGATGCTCTCTCATAAAGCTGGTTTCGCTGCTGCTATGGGAGTGCTGCCCGTCGGCCAGGGCAACGATTTCGCTTTTGGCATGGGCATCCCCACCGAGCTTGAAGCAGCCTGCCAGACCCTGGCAGCCAATAACCGCCGGGTGATCGACGTTGGCTATGTCACAGGTGGACGTCGCCCCGAGGGTCGCTATTTTGGCAATGGAATTGGCATTGGGTTCGATGCTGTGGTCGGTTTTGAAGCGCTCAAATTGAAGCGGTTGCATGGTTTTCCTGCCTATTTGGTGGCAGCCCTCAAGACCATTTTCTTATTCTTCAAAGCCCCACAAGTGCGCATCGATCTCGATGAAGAGTCGCTCACGCTGCCCGCGCTGATGGTATCCATTATGAACGGCCGGCGCATGGGCGGCGGCTTCATGATGGCCCCTCATGGAGATGCGGGGGACGGCTTCCTTGATCTCTGCATCGCCACACAAGTCAGCAAACTGAAAATCTTTGCCTTAGTCTTCAGGTTCATGAAGGGCGATCAAGGTGACCACCCAGCCGTGCAATTCAAGCGCGCCACGCGCGTCAAGGTAACCGCCCTGGAGGGCGTTCTGCCCACTCACGCCGATGGCGAAACCGTCAGCACAGAGAAGACAGAGCTCAACATTGAATTGTTGCCCAACCAACTGGAATTGATCACCCAACGCAAGTAATGACCGAATATGCTTTGACTCTCACCGAGATGGCCGTCAATGCTGCTGTCAAGGGAGTCATGTCTCTGATTTGCCGCGTGGATGTAGAGCAATTGAGCCGCGTCCCGTCCCGCGGGCCGCTGATCCTGGTCACCAACCACATCAATTTCCTCGAAGTTCCCATCATGTACACCCACCTGCAGCCCAGCCCCGTGGTTGGTTTTGCCAAGGCCGAAACCTGGGACAGTCCCTTTTTGGGGCCGCTCTTCACCTTATGGAATGCCATCCCTGTACACCGCGGTGAAGCTGATCTGACTGCTATCCGTCTCGCTCTTGGGGTGCTCAAAAAAGGGCACATCCTGGCTATCTCCCCCGAAGGGACCCGCAGCGGACACGGCAGGCTGCAAAAAGGGTATGCAGGTGTGGTCACTCTGGCGCTGCGAAGCGGAGCGCCAATTTTGCCCATCGTTAATTTTGGTGGAGAACAGTACCGCAACAATTTATCCCGTTTGCGACGGACAGATTTCAAGGTCATTGTTGGGGAGCCTTTCATGCTTGATACAGGCGGCGCAAAAACAACCAGCGGTGTAAGAGGGCAAATGACCGACGAGATCATGTACCAGTTAGCAAGTCTGCTGCCTCCAGCGTATCGGGGTGAGTATGCTGACCTGAGCAAAGCTACCCAGAATTACCTGAAGTTCATCACGCTAAACTAATAAGTAACTGTTAAAAATAACTTGTTCGTAGTGCGGGCTTCAGCACGCTTGCCAAAGGCATGCAAAGCGAAGCGAGCACTACAAACAGGGAAGTTATTTTTGGACGCTCACTAAGGAGAACCACCCATGGCCCTGATTGCGAATCGTAATGAAGCCACTGCCTGGCAGAAAAAATATGATACCCAGGCTCCGCGCGTGGGGGACCCAGCTCCAGATTTCGAGTTGAGCGATGCTAATGGAGAGAATCCTGTCCGTCTCTCCGATTTCAAAGGGGAGAAACCGGTCGCTTTGATTTTTGGCAGTTTCACCTGACCTCCTTACGTCAACGGGACCGTGAGTCTCCACAATCTGTACGAGAAATATCACGAACAGGCGCAATTTCTATCCATCTACATCCGCGAGGCTCATCCAGTAGATGGCTGGTGGTTTGGCAAGGGCCCCATGAGTATCCTGCTGAAACTCTCCCGATCTAAAGTGTCCACCGATACCTACGACCCTACAACCATGGAAGAACGCCGCGCTGTAGCCGGGCAGTGTGAAGAGTCCCTCAAGTATGGTATCCGCACCTACGTCGATGAGATGGATGATTATGTCAACCGAGCCTACGCGGCCTGGCCAACGCGTTTATACCTGATTAGCCTGGACGGCCGCGTCGTTTATCATGGGGGGCTGGGGCCTTTCGATTTCCATCCTTCGAAATTGGGCAAGGCCATTGAGGAATATTTGACACAGTTAGAGTCAGCCACCTAAATAAAAAGAGGGCATTTCAAATGGGTGCGTTTCATTTCAGTTGAAGCCGATCCGTATTACGTATTGCGTATTCCGTAAATTGGCCTTACGCAATACTTAATATGCTACAATCTCTTGCAGGAGTGAGACATCGCGTGGCTAAGAAAAAGAAAGATACCAAACAAAAATCTAAGCCAAAATTGACCCGAAAATCAGCGGTGATTCCTTATCGATTCAAGAATGATGTCTTACAATTCCTATTGATCACCCCAAAAATAAAGGACGGTAAACCGCTAAGAGAAACCCAGTGGATGGTGCCCAAAGGAACCATCAAAGCTGGCATCCGGCCTGCTGAATCCGCTAGAATCGAAGCCCTTGAAGAGGCGGGTGTTCTTGGAGATGTTCTCTCTGGTTTTAAGGGCTTTTACAATTATGAGACCAAGAACAATAAAGTACAAAAAATCTATACCTATTTCATGAAAGTCACCTACACGATGAAAAACTGGGGGGAAAAAGGTCAGCGTCGACGCAAATGGGTTGCCTTTGAGAATATACGCGAGTATCTCAATGAACCTGGCCTGATTGGAATCATTGAAACCAACGAGAGAAAGTTACGCAGGACCCAATTGTGGGAGCGTGCCAGGAAAATACTCTTTTCCTCTTAGTTTATCAAAATGCGCATGAATGCGGTTCCTATTTGAAGGTTTACTAATTGTTGTAACAATAACCCGGCGATTCGCTTTGCGTGCCTCCGGCAAAATCGCGGCGACAATTACGAAACCTGCCTGCGCAGGTTGGAATCCAGTCGCCGGGCTGAGCTGAGTGCCCACCGATTGAAACCGGTGTCTCAGACGCAAAATGGGTTGAAACCCATTGAAAGTCGCCGGTTTAGTCCGTTTTGCCTAAGGCACGCAACGCCTAGGGCGCGCAAAGCGAAGCGAACGGACTTAGACTCTCAGGGCGTGAATTCATTCATACCCGGCTCAGCCTTCGAGAGGAAATTCCCAAGGAAGGGTAAGGGCAATCATGAACCAAACACGATCAGTACAATTCCTGGGGCGGACTTATCCCATCTGGACGGTGGCATTGGCCTTCATCGGCTTAGGCCTGCTGGCTTACGCCCCCTATTTTTTCTCTGGCTTCTCCGCCGACGATTTCATCTTCATCAATATGCTTGAAGGGGCTACTCCTTACAACCCCTGGCTGGGCTTTTGGGCTGTCCCCGTAGACCAATACCAGGGCTTCACACAGCTTTGGTGGGTTGCCAACGCACCCGTGGGAGCCTTCCTGCGCCCCATCGCCAGTTGGACGCTGAGCGCCCTTTATTGGGCATTTGGCCGCAACGCCGCGCCCTTTCATATCACCTCGGTGATCATCCACTCCCTGGGGGCCTTCACAGCCTTCCTCCTGCTGCGGCGGCTCTCTGACCGTGACCTGCCTGCGCTCCTGGCTGCGCTGCTCTTCCTGATCTGCGAAGATCACGGTATGACCGTGGCCTGGATCGCCACCATCACCGACCTGCTATGTGTGCTGTTTCTCAATCTGGCATTCCTGTGCCATATCACCGCCCGTCAGGAGCGCAAACCCTGGCTTTTTGCCTTGAGCCTGCCCCTCTTCCTGATCGCCTTCGCTTCCAAAGAAACCGCCGCCATCTATCCCGTCATCGTCGGCGTATACGAACTCTTTTTCGCCGACCGCCTGGCTGGCGAGGGTAACGGCATATCGCTCCTGACCCGCATCAAGTTGGTCTTCAAGAGCTGGTGGGCCTGGGCCATCCCCCTGGCCGTTTTCGCCGTCTACATGGCCTTCTACCGCAGCTTCTTCCCGCCCATCTCCACCATGATGTATATTGATCCCTTCAGCCAACCGGGCCGTTACTTAGCCACGGCCATACCTAACATCCCGGTGATGTTCTTCGCGCTGCTGTCGCAATTCTTGCCGTCCATCGTTTTTATGGTTCCAGGATCTCAATATTCCGCCGCCGCTTTGGGGGTTATTCTGATCGCTCTGCTGATTTGGGCCTTGCTGCCCTATCGCCGGGAACCCGCCATCTGGTTTTCGCTGGCGATCTTCTTTCTGGCCCTGCTCCCTGGGCTGGCCGCTGACATCGGCGAACGCCTGCTCTACTATCCCAGTGTATTTGGATTATTCCTCGTCGCCTGGCTGATTCTGCAAACCCCAAAGCTGAGACTCCGTTATATGCCGGATACCCCACCCGGGGTGCGGACGCTCGCCCCCCTTTGGGGTTGGTACCTGATAATCTCAGCGTTGATCTTGCCGGTAGTGTTGCTTTTCGTCTACCCCTGGATGTGGATCCCCAGTATGGGCTGGCCTGAAGATACTGTCTTGGACAGCCTGCCCTATATTGATGAAGACATCCACGAACATGTTATCTACCTGAACACCAACTCATCCTTCAACACTTTCTACCTGCCCGATATCTACCGCTACCACCGCGACGAATACGTGGACCTGCGCGTGCTCTCCAGCTTCAACGGGCGTGTCCAATCCCGCAGCGAGTCGCCCAATATGCTCACACTGCGCACAGATGATCTCGGCTGGTTGAGCAATATGTTTGCCCGCGTCATCCGCACCGACCCAGATTTCGCTGTGGGGGATGCTTACGACACGGAACTATTCACAGCGACAATTATGCAGGTCACCCCCGGTCAAGGAGATGTGCTCGAAGTGCATTTCATTTTTAACATCCCCTTGGATGATTCCTCGATGATGTTCATATACTGGGATGGAGAAAATTATCAACGCTGGCAGCCGACCAGCGAGTGGCAGTTGCTCAACTCGACCATCGATCCGTTTTCGTTTTAATAACATCACGCGAAGCCGCCTGCTTTGCACGCCTGGCCATAGGCCCGCACGCCAGAGGCGCGCATAGCGAGCGCGGCGAGTCGCAAAGAAAGGTTTATACTCTGGTTACGATGCTCCGCGTCGTAACCCCTAACATGGCGCTCCGCGTCCCACCCCTGACGTAGAACGTCGTTGCAACCGTTCCACCGCAGAGCGATGGAACGAGATACAAGTGGATACTATGACAACAACACGACAATCCCCAAGCTGGTACAACCACCTCCCTAAAGTGGAACTCCATTTACATCTCGAGGGCGCTATTCCTTACGACGCCCTTTGGGAGCTGGTCCAGAAATACGGCGGCGACCCCGAAGTGCCCACACTTGAAGTGCTACTACAACGTTTCAAATTTAAAGACTTCCCTCACTTCATCGAAACCTGGATCTGGAAGAACCAGTTCTTGCGGGAATATGAAGATTTCACCTTCTTCGCTGAGGCCGTAGCGCGCGACCTCGCCGGGCAGAATATCCGCTACGTGGAATCCTTCTACTCTCCGCCTGACTTCACCGACCGCCATGGCTTGACCACCCAAAAGCTGACCGAAGCCATCCGTAAAGGCTTCTGCCGCGTTCCTGAGGTTGAGATCAACCTGGTAGCTGACCTGGTGCGGGATTTCGGTCCGGAGAAGGCCGCCGTCACCCTGGCCGAGGTGGATGAAGTCAAAGAGATGGACGTGATCGGGATTGGCATCGGCGGCTCAGAGCAGGATTACCCCCCAGAACCCTTCCAAGAAGTCTACGAGCAAGCCCGCCAGTTTGGCTTCCACACTAGCGCTCATGCTGGTGAAGTCGCGGGGGCAGAAAGCGTTTGGGGAGCACTTTGCACCCTCAACGTAGAACGCATCGGCCACGGCACCCGGGCAGAGGAGGACGAAGCGTTACTCGATTATCTGGCAGAACATCAAATCCCCATCGAAATGTGCCCTATCTCCAATGTGCGCACTGGGGTTGTCAAATCCATCAACGAGCATCCCGTCAGGCGCTACTTCGAGCGCGGCCTTATGGTCACCATCAACAGCGATGACCCCAAGATGTTCGATAACTCCATGGCTGAGGAATACCAAATCCTTGAGGAACAACTGGGCTTCTCACGAGACGATATCCGCACACTGATCCTGCAGGGCATCCAGGCCTCGTGGATGACTGAAGATAAAAAGGAGCAAATGACCGCAGCCTTCCGCAGTGATCCAGCCTGGGAAGAGTAAACCAAAGGGGAAAGTCGAATGCGCTATATTGATATGGATTCCTGGCCCCGGCGGAAACACTTCGAGATCTACAACGCTTTCGATTACCCCCACGTCAACTTGTGCGCCGATGTGGATATAACTGCCTTTTTCCCCGCTGTAAAGGATGCCTCGTTGTCGCTTACCAGCGCGGTTACCTATGTGATCGCCAAAGTCGCCAACAGCATCCCCGAATTTCGCTACCGCATCCGCGATGGAAAGGTAATCGAGCACGAGGTGGTACACCCATCCATCACCATCCTGACCAATGATGAGTTATTCAGTTTCTGCACGATTCCATTCGTGGAGAATTTCGCTGAATTCATAACTCAAGCAACCGAAACGATTGCCTATTTCAAAGAGCATCCCACCCTGGAGGATGAGCCGGGCCAGGATGATCTTTTGTTCACCACCAATCTGCCCTGGGTATCCTTCATCAGTATGATGCATCCCATCCACATGAGCCCGGCGGACTCGGTGCCGCGCATCGCCTGGGGTAAAGTTCGGGACGAGTCGGGAGTGCTCAAGATGCCGCTGTCTGTGCAGGGTCATCACGGCTTGATGGATGGGCTGCATATCGGTAGATATTTCTAGCAATTTCAGGAATTATTGTCCTCGCCGATTTGGTTATCGATTTAAAATCAAACGCGAATAGAGCGAATGCAGCGAATGGTGCTTTATTGAACAATTACTAATACAAATGGAATGGGTGTGTTTCAACTGAAATGAAATGCGTAGTGAAAGGGAGAAACGATAGACATGAAATATTTACATAGTTATTCGATACGGTTTCTTCTGTCATTGATAACCATTGGAGGAATATTCCTAAACGCCTGCAATCTTCCCTCCAGCACCCCCTCTGCCATATCCCCACAACCCGCCAGCGCACTCGCCAAACCAACCGATAAACCTCCCCAACCAACGAACCAACCATCCAACTCATCTCAACTCACTCATCCCGGCGAAATCTTCTACACCCACATCCACTCGCCCGAAAACGGGAATATCGCCGTTCGTGTTGACCTGCCCTCCCAGCCCCGCTACGGTGAGAGCGCTCCCATCGTGGTGGTAGCTTCGACCTGGTTCGTGGAGAAATACAACCAGAAGATGGTGCCTTTCCATTTAGAGTACAATCCTGTCGATGCGGGGGCAATTAGCGTCTGCCACATGTGGCCCGGGAAAACCGACCAGCAGACCAAAATCAGCAGCGATGGGGAATACGACTATGGCGGGCCAAACAGCTTGGCGGCGTTGCGCGACACCATCCGTTTTGCGTTAGGAGTGATTTCCGATATCGATGGGAAATATCTGCACGAGTTGATCTCGGTAGAGCCGCTCTACGATAATGTGGGCATGTTTGCCTCCTCCCATGCCGGGGTCGTAGCTACGAACGTCCTGGCTTATTACGGAGAAGACCTTGAGGGGTTGAAGTATTTCGTCGGGCGGGAGAATCCCACCATGGCAGAGATGTATCCCCTGGAAATCGGCCACTTCGATGAACGCCACCGACAAATCTACAACCCCTATTACGATCATCAGGGCTACACCCCCACCAGTATCGCGGTAGATTATTCACACCTTGGATGGATCCAAAACGCGGCCTTTCCCGAGGGACGCCCAATTTTCGAGGTCCCTGGTGGGCAGGATTACGTGCTGGACGACAAAGGCCCGCAGATCATGGGAAAGCGTTGGTTTTCCCATGCCCTGACCCAGGCCCTGCTGGATAACGGTGTCTTCAGCATGGATATCTGGCCCGCGGACGTGGCCACTCCCCAGCAGACGGCCGATTTCTGGCCCTACCGCATCACCGTGCACAACTACGCTGCCATCGGCGAAAAGCTGCCCGAGCTGCGTGTGCTGATCCCCTTCGCGTCTTTAGATCACGTCCAGGCCGCGCCCGACAAACCCCACATCCGCCAGGCCTATGATGGCTTCAGGAAGACGGCCGGCCTGTGGACGCGCTTGAACTGCGACCTGGTTTACGTGCAGTCGGAAATCCACCCCGGCGCCAGTTTACAGGAGGGTTTCCCAGATAATGACGCCAACACTGAGCCGGATGATTGGTACGCCCAAGCCGAAACTTGGGGATTTGAGGGCAGGCTGGCAGGTGAGATGACCGCCCGAACCATCCCCCTGGCCGGGGTAACCGAGATGGCCGACCGCGTTTGGGCGGATAACTGGGCGCCGAATTTGGAGGCTGTGCTCTATCCATAAAACCTAATCAATCTTTGGCATGGCTCATTTTGAACCAAAAACACCCTTCGTCGAGCTCAGGACATGCCTTTACAATTAGCGTCACAGGTTTGCTTCGCTTTGCGTGCTGTTGGCATCACGAATGATTACGAATATCACGAGTTACACGAATTTTTCATGGCTTTATTTGTGCAATTCGGCCAATTCGTGCATATTCGTGTTTTCTCAGGCTTCAAATTTGTCGAGTTAAATTCTCTGTATTTTGAACCATGCCCAAATTTTACAAGTGTTGTGGTGATCAATAGCACCTAAACACGTGTCATCGAGAATGGCGCTGCTCAGACAAAAGGAAACATTTTTTATCGGTCATTCCCCTGAAGGGGATTCCATGTGCGAATGCAGTGTAGTCCAAGGACGTGCAATGCCAACGGCACGCAAAGCGAAGATCGAAGCTCTTCGCTGATCATCCCCCAGCAACCACGATGATGGAAGTCAAACCGTTGATCGACCCGCAGATGCTGATCGAGATCGAGGCCGATGCAGTTTGCCCTGCATAAGCGCTCCCTGGAAAGAGATTTGAATTAGTTATTATCTTGCGTTTGCACTTACTACCAAAAACGAAATATTTCACCACATGCGAAGCACGCCTTTGGCGAGTCACCAAGGTACGAAGTTTTTATTGTGTCTTGGTGCTTTTGTGGTTGATTTTTTAATCGAGATGGTTACGTAAGTACACTATTTGCTTATATTAGGACTTAC
>JADHXE010000169.1 GCA_016783125.1 Anaerolineales bacterium | reverse complement strand
TCCGCTACGAAGACATCGCGGGGGAGATCGGCGGGGGAGACTGGTTATCCGATGCCGAGGCCTTCACGGTAGTGTATGAAGTGGAAGGGGATATGCTTCTCCTGCTGGTCTTCGATGACGGCATACACCTATCGGCAGCAACGCTGCATGAGATCACCGGCGGCGTGGAAGGCAAGTTGGCCGAGAACAATCTGATCCCGGCCTCTGCCGCATCCACAGCGACACCCTAGAGGAATATTCGTGCGTTTTCTATTGCCATTCTCACTCTTGCTTGCCGTTTTCCTGCCCATACCAGTAGGGGTACATCGAGAGGATGCCGGAACACAAATAATCATGATCACCGACGTGTGCAGTTCCACGCCGGTGGGCATTGCCCTGGAGGACTGGTTGGTCGAACCCGAGGGAGCCGACGAATTGGTCACTGCGGAAGCGTTTACCCACCTGGGTGGAGTATTGATCCAGTCTGGATTCGCCGAGGCCGCTTCCTGTCCTGACGGGGGTCTGCTATCCAATGGCAAAGCCAGTCCCTGTGGAATGACAGCAGCCGGGGCAGAAGTCATTGCCTGGCAAAACATCTTCGATGAAGCCATTTACCAGACCGCCGGGGAGACACACGTCCCGGCGCGCTTGCTCAAGGGCATGTTCGCCCAAGAAAGCCAGTTCTGGCCAGGATCGAAGCTTGGCTTCGAATACGGCCTGGGGCATCTCACCCGGTCTGGGGTAGACACTACGTTGATATGGAGTCCGGAACTGTATGCTGAAGTTTGCCAGGGGACCTTGGGCATGGATTGTCATCGTTCAGGCTCGTATTTCGACTACTTGATGGAAGATAGCTTAAATCGCGGTACCTTGCTGGCGGAGACGCTTGAGCGGATCAACCCAGACTGCCCGCAATGTACGGGTGGCGTAGACAAGATGAAAGCGGAGAACAGTGTGCGTATCTTCGGCTGGTCCCTGCTGGCCCATTGTCGCCAGACCTCCCAGGTGATCTACAACGCCACCGGTCATATTCCGTTGGCCGTTACGGATTACCCTACTTTGTGGAGGTTGGGATTGTACGCCTACAACGCTGGGGCGGGATGTTTGTACGAGACGCTGGTCGAAGCCTGGTCGCCGGGTGAGATACTCTCCTGGGAGCAATTTGCGGGCAGCGCGGCTGAGACCTGCCGGTTTGGTGTGGGCTATGTGGACCGCGTGCTGGATTACGCCGCGCGCACGGGCGAGGAGTAGGACAGGAAATCAATCTCTGTGAAAATTAAGCCGACATCCCCTTTGATCTTGAATACGAAACTGTGGGAAGGTGTGAAAACAATCGCCGCATTGATTGTGGCCCTCGCGCTCCTGGCTTTTTCTTGCTGGTTGAACGTCTACTGGTGTTTTGGATGGTGTTAGTTGTGGCAGGTATTTGACGAAATGAGTATGGAAATCACACCCATTTATCTCCTGATCTTGATTTGGATGACCTTCGAAGCAGGTTGGAATCTATTCCGGCGTCGTTTGCCATTGTGGTTTTCTCTGATCCCACTAGGTGCTGGTCTGGTCTATCTGGCTGCCACCGGTCAGGCTTGGCTGGCCGCGATCATTGCTCTGGCAGTGATGGCAACAGAAGTCGAAGCCCGCCCGTTGCGCCTGATAGGTTTTCTGCTTGCTGTGATATTGATCATCCTATCCTCGCCAGGCCACCTTCCACTAGCTGTGGGTTGGGTGCTGTTATCTGCTCTCTGGGAAGTAAGAGTTCTATACGGCGCGGACGCTCTGGCCGGGCTGGTACTGCTGATCTTCTTCCCATACTGGCTTATGTTGGCCTGCATAGGGATCGGCCTGGGGTTATGGTCCCTGATCGTATTGGCGATGCGCTACAGGCGGGATTTCGGTTTACACCTGTGGACCGTGCTGGCTAACCGCGCTGAGGGAACGGCCTATCCTGCTATTGGTGGCTTTGTCCTGGCGTTGATCGTGTATTTGCTCCTATTGTTGAAGGGAAATATTTGAGCATGATGGTTCGCCAGTTATTGATGTTGCTATTTCTCATTGGTTTTATAGCCCCTCCTGGTAACGCACACCGGTTCCCCTCCACCCCGGAGCGGGTTTCCCCCGCTTGTCTTGTTCGAATTGACGCCACCTTGGAAGAACAGTTTCAGGGCGGGATCAGCTACGACCCGGTCTCGCGCAGTTGGTGGTTCGAGGGTATCCCCACCGAGGTAGTGCGCTATGGCATCCGCGGGGATGGGATCGACCTGGTGAGGGTTCGTTTCATGGCAGATGGACGACCCCAGGCCGTCTGGGTGATGGCAGGCATCCTGTTGATGACCGGTGAATACCACACCTGGGGGTCATGGAGTGATGCGAGCGAGGCTTTCGGTGCGCTACAACTCGGCCAAACCCGTGTCCGGGTGGATGTGGGCGAGGCGCTGGGAGCGGATGTAGAGGCTGGCGGCGGGGTGGATTTCTCGGGATGCGATAGCCTGATGTGCCGTTATGCCGATTGGTCTGAAATGTCCAGCAATTATCTCAGCCAGCGATTTATCACCAGCAACGGGGCCATGGCGCCTGGTTGGTATCCCTGGGGTTATCTGGTCTGGCGCATTACCCCACAAGGGAGAGTGAATAGCTGTTCTCGGGCGCCGCATCCTTTGGAAGTAATCAGGCAAATCAGGCTGCACGGTGTATTGATGCGATAGAAACTGGACACTTGCTGACCTCCCATCGCGGAAATTTAGTATAGTGGTCGCGTACTTGTGGAGCGTGAAGCGTGGAGAGTGCAGCGTCGCTCCCCGCTCCCCGCTCGACGCTGCACGATCACAAAGGAGTGTATCGACTTGAATTTCCTCATCTTCCTGGCCGCCCTCAGCATGGCCGTATTAGCCTTCGAGTTCGCTTCAGCAGGAGCAACCGTACTGAGTACCTTCGGGCGCAATCAACGCCTGGATGGGGCATATGTCGAAGGGGCTAATTCCATCCCTGCCCGCCGGTCTACCTGGAATGCCCTGCTCCTGGCCGCTTTTCCCACCAGGTTCGACCCCGGTGAAGCCAAGAACACGGTTGATGTCGTCAGTATGCTGCGACGAGCGGGGTATCCCTACGACACCCCTGGCGAGTTCTACGCTGTAGCCATGCGCACTTTCTCGATATTCCTGGCCACTGGCGGCCTGCTGGCCGGGGCGCTGTTTTTCATGGATATGCCCATGGCAGCGGCGCCGGTAGCGGCGATCTTCGTGTTTTTGGGGCTGCGCAGGCCTTACGTGAATCTCAAAATGCTGGCGAAACAACGCGCCGAAGCCATGCGCAACAATATGCTGATTGGTCTTTCTGTACTTCATGCCCTCTTGTCATCAGGGACAGGTGTACAGGAAGCCCTGCGCCGCGTTTCTGGGGTGGGAGGGCCGTTTTGTAACCTGTTGGCGTTGTTAGTGGCCCGTATGGAGGTGGAGGATTTTGGGAAGGCCGTAGAAACGACCGGCGCACACCTGCCCGATCCCAGGGACCTTGAAGCCAACCTGTTCTTGCGGGATGTGGAAGATTTCTTTGTCAACAACCGCCCTATCTTGAGCAGCATCAAGGCATTACGAGAAGCTATTCACCGTTCGGTTGTGGAAGCCACCGAAGCCCGGGCTGCCCTGGTGCGCCAACGCAGCGGCCTGTTCGGAATTCTGTCCGTCGTCGGGCTGATCTTTTCCATCGTTGGCCCATTCCTGGGCAAGTACTGATTGGACGGAGGACAGATGACCGGAGACAGGTTGAGTCCGTCTCCCGTCTTCCGTCCCCGGTCTTTCGTTCCATAAGAACATAAGGAGGCACTATTACCATGAACATGATTGTGACGTTTATCAAGGATACGGAAGGGCAGGATTTTGTGCGCCGTGTCACGGCATGACTTCAAGCTCCCGAAAGGAGCCGGTGGTTGAGTGCACAACCGCTGCGACCAGCCTGCTTACCTGGCGGGGAAACCCAAAGGGAAACATAGCATGTAGGCAAAGCCATAAGTCAGATAGTAGGAAAATCTGCGACTGAATGGCGAGGTCAGATCGATATGGTGAAGGCTATACTGCTTGAAACCCAGTTCCCAGTTGGTGTCTGCGCCACCCTCTCGAACTCCTACTGTAACGAGAGCCTGGTGTACCCGGATTGCGAAATCGTCCGGGGAAGCACTCTGCCAGGGACAGGGATAATGCAATCTCATAACGGAACGAACGGGTCACCTAAGTCGGTCACAAAGAAGCATGTACGGAACACGGGATTGCCTACGGGGCGCGAGCCCTATGGCAACGGAGCTACCATAGTAGTCGTGGGAGTGACGCCCCACCAGGGAAGTTGGGAAAGCCAACTACAGGGCGAAGGGTAGCAGGTCAACACCGCACACGATAACGATGAGGTATGCGTAATGCAAACAACCGAAAATGTCATCCGTGTGATGCAGACACTCGGTAGCAAGGGTGAACCACTCACCCGTCTCTACCGGCAATTGTACAACGAGAACCTTTACATTTCCGCCTATAGCCGTTTATATGCCAACAAAGGTGCGCTCACACCCGGAGCCACTGCCGAAACGGTCGATGGTATGTCGATAAGCAAAATCCGCAAGATTATTGCCCAACTCAGAACCGAGACCTATCGCTGGACGCCCGTGCGCAGGCACTACATCCAGAAGAAGGATGGCAAGAAACGCCCGCTGGGGCTGCCCACCTGGAGCGACAAACTGCTTGAAGAAGTCATCCGCCTGCTGTTGGATGCCTATTACGAGCCGATATTCAGCCCGCATTCGCATGGCTACCGCCAGGGACGCGGCTGTCACACGACCTTGCAGGAGATTGTCACCAAGTGGTCCGGCACGGCCTGGTTCTTGGAGGGCGACATTCGAGGTTGCTTCGACCAACTCGATCACCAAGTCCTCTTGGGCCTACTCGGTAAGTGCATCAAAGATAACCGCCTGCTACGCCTGATCCGGTATCGCCTGGAAAGCGGCATTCTGGAGGATTGGCAGTACCAGCGAAGCTACAGCGGCGCACCCCAAGGGGGCGTGCTGTCTCCGCTGCTTGCCAACATCTATCTCCATGAGTTGGATGAGTTCGTACAGAATACGCTACTGCCCCAGTGGAACCGGGGAGGCGCACGCAGGAAGGCTAATCCGGCCTACCGTACCTTGGTGAATAAGGTCTATCTTGCTCGCAAGAGTGAGGAAAGGCAGCCGATCCAGAAATGGAGAAAGGCGATGCGGCAACTGCCAAGCATAGATGTCTTTGACCCGAACTTCAGGCGACTGCGGTATGTACGCTATGCGGACGACTTTCTGCTCAGTTTTATTGGAAGCAAAGCTGAAGCCCAGGAAATACTTGCTCAAATCAATACATTCCTGGGAGAGACGCTGCACCTCCAAATGAGCAAGGAGAAGTCCAAAGTGACTCACGCCAAAACCAAATATGCCCGTTTCCTGGGCTATGACATTGGCGTGTATGGCAACGTACCGAGTAGGCGCAATGCCAACGGCAGCATCTGTCTCCGCCTCCCGGCGGGATACGTCGCCAGTCGCAGCCGGGAGTGGCAAAAGAACGGCAAACCCAAAATCAATGGCCTGGCGATGGCCTACAGTGCAGAAGAAGCTCTGTTGAGCTATCAAATGCAATTTCGGGGCATCGTCAACTACTACCAGTATGCGGTCGATGTGAGTGCCCTGACACGTCTCAAGTATGCAATGGAGCGTAGTCTGGTGAGCACGCTGGCGACCAAATTCAGGGTCAGCACCAGCAAAATCTATCGTCGCTACCGGGCCAAGATGCGGGTAAACGGGTACACCTATGAAGCCCTTCAAAGCACCATCACGAGGGACGATGGCAAAGAACTGACCTTCACCTGGGGCGGGATTCCGCTCCGGCGGCGACGCTTCTTCACTGAACCTCTGGACGACAAAGTCGCCCATGGGTATCAGGGACGAAGCGAGATAGTCGCCCGAATGTCAGCGACAAAATGCGAGCTTTGCGGGTGCGAAACCGATGAACTGGAAGGGCATCACGTCAAGAAACTGGCCGATCTTCCCAAGAAGTGGAAGAAGGAACCACCCCCACAATGGGCTGTGGCGATGATTGCCCGCAGGCGGAAAACGTTGTTCGTATGTAAAACCTGCCATAGCAGGATACATGCGAAAAGTGTCTAAGGTTGACTGGAGAGCCGGATGAACGAAAACGTTCACGTCCGGTTCGGGGAGGGGTAACGTGAAAAGTGCCGTAACTACGGTAACTCGCATGTTGCCTACTCCACGCCGAGTACGCCCTGATCCTGGGCGCTGTTGGCGTTGTGGCATTAGCTGTGATTTCTCAGTACAAAGAAGAATTGATCGCTGCTTTCAACAGCGGTATCAACGCCTTGCGTGCCGCGCGAGGTGGATAGAACCGTGAAAACAAGAAAGAGCATGGGGGCGGGGGGGATCGGGAGCACGGGTGTAGAAACCTTTCCCACGCACCCCAGCACCCAAGCCCCCCGGCCCCCCAGCTCCCATGCTCAAAAAGGTCAAACCATGGCCGAGTTTGCCATCGTGATGCCGGTACTCATCCTGCTCCTCTTTGGCATGACTTTAGCCGCATTCTACGCTTTTCGGGCCGCGTCCGCCGATTGGGGCGTTTTCATCACCGGGGTAGCGACAGGCGCATACAACACCCCGGCCACGGAACAGGCGCGCAAGACGGTGTTGTGGTCCGACATCCAGGGTAGTATCTCGACCACCCAACGCACTTCAGACCGCAGGGTGCGCTCCCAGATCACCATCGAAGATTCCAAGCCTTGGGTGTACGGCATCAACCTGGTTGAGGCTCACCGGGGCACGGCGTTTTTCTATCTGTGGCGTTTCTATCCTGGCCCGCCAACGGGAGAGTTCGAATGAGCGTTTTTTATGCAAGGGAGCGGGGGTGCAAGGGAGCAAGGGAGCACGGGTGCAAAAACTTCTCTCCCGCACCCAAGCACCCAAGCTCCCAGGCACAAAAAGGCCAGGCCATGGTGGAGACCGCCCTGTTCTCCGTCCTGGCCGTGTTCCTGGCTTTTGGTATGTTGTCCTGGATACCGCTTCATCGCGCCCGCACCCAGGCGACAGCAGCAGCCTATAGCTGTGCTCAGTTCATCTCTCAGTCTCCCAACCCAAGCCTGGCAGCTCAGAATGCGCTTCGGGCGGTAGAGAAAACCCTCGATGCCGACTGGAGCGCAACGCTGGGCGTGACTTACAAAGTGACCGTCTCGCCTGGCTCTCCCGGTGGGCCTGGCGGGTGTTCAGTGAGCTATCAAGTGCCTGTCATGTTCCGGGGACTAGGGTTGGTCGATCCGGGAGGCTGGTCCGAAGAGTGGTACCTGTCCCGGTCTGAGACCTGGAAGGCAAAATGGCGATGAAAAAGAGGAAGAAATCCGAACGCGGCCAGGCCATCGCCTTGTTTGCTCTCCTTGTGCCTATTACCACCCTGTTTGCCATGGGGATATTGGAATACATGGTCACGAATTTACGTGTCATGGAAACGGTGGCTGCGGCTGATTTGGCCGCTCACGCCGGAGCGCAAGAGATACGTGTGCTTCCCGATGGCAGTATCGAGGCAACGGAAGAGGGCAGCCAAGTTGCCACAGCGTATTTTCAAGCCCAACGCCCGGAGCATTCTGTCTTCGCCGGTGCGACTTGCGGCCAGTTCGACGGTCGCCCCGGCTGCCGAGTGCAGGCCTCATTACAATCGATGGGGTATCTGTTACCGCAGCGCTGGATCAGCGTCAATGCAATTGGCTATCTCGCTCACGGCGTTACACGCGGAGATCAGTGAATGTATGTATTTACTAGGTAAATACATAATGATATAATCGTCCTTATTATGAAGATCAAAGATACCCTCACCTACACAGACTTGGGCGGTCGCCGTCATCTGCGCCGCTACGTCGTCGTTTCGATCATCATTCTCGTATTCATCCTGGGGGCTTATGGCCTGGCCCTGTTGCAGCGGGTGAAGACCAGGGCGGATATCCTGGGGACGCCCATGCCGCTATCCAATGTGCTGCCTTCCGAACCGACCGAGACCAACACACCCCTGCCCATGCCCACGCTCACCCACACCCCCACCAACACACTTACCCCGGAACCCTGTCCGGCGGATCCCGACGCGTGGACTCTGGTTGATGCTCTCGCTGATTACAACCTCAAGCGCATTGAGCCTGCTTGCGTTTACGAAGAGTTGGAACGCACAGTGGCCTGGCATCTTTTATCTTATATAGGCTACACCGAGCCAGAAGCGGCGGAAATGATGGGGTTCGAGGAAATTCCCGATTGGATTTTGTTTTCTGATGACAGAGCAGCGGAGACTGTTACTGGCATGACCAATACAGGCGGCCCGATGGAAATGGAGTTGAGACGGCGATCTTACCATCCTGAATATCGAAATTGGAATATCCAGGAGTCACCCTCGATTTCAGTAAATATGACCTATACCCTGAACGGCTGCTACCGCACGCAAATCATCAACGGTGAGCAGATCGAAGATTGGGGCATGGATTTTCCTGTAGTTTGTGTGCTCTCTTTTGATAAAGATGACGGGGTGTTAGTACATGAATTAGATGGTCATCGCTTCGTGCAAAATCTTGGATGGGAGCGGTCATTCGTGCAATTTGGTTACCATCCTGTCAGAGATCAGTGGATTCATATGGGCTATCACCTCGATAGCACGATTCTCCCAGGGCATGAGGCTTACGAAACCCTCCAGGAAAGTGCACAGGCAGATCGGGACTTCATGGCTGAGGCGCACGGGCTGATACCCTGGGATGCAGCCTGGCTTGAAGCTGCTTACGGCTATACCATGTATCCTTTGCCGGATGCGTGGCAGTCGTACACCAGCGAGTCTGAGATCGACTTTTTTGTTGAGTCATTTGATGCCTACTACGAAGAGCATCTCAAGGAAGAATACTGATGAAGACAAGACCTTTTCTATTCATAGCAGGAATCTTGGTCAGCCTGCTGCTTTCCCTGGGTCAGTATTTGCCCGTCTATGCTCAAACCCCGAGTACAGATGGCGGCACCGGTGGCTTTGGCGTCTCCACAGGCGGTGGGAGCAGCGGATGCGAGACCGATCCCGGTAGCAGCGCCATCGAAAGCAGTACGACTTATTCCGGTTCCGGCGATCTCCACAGCCTTTTCTCGGACGCTGTTTACTATATCCCACCAGAGTTCTTTCGGGTTGCGGGGGAAGACAGATACAGCACAGATGATGATTTGATGTGCATCAAAAAAGGTCCCGAAACCGTTTGTGTCCCCTACGAAAGTGGCTCGTCTGGAGCAGAGCATCCCTGTGAAACTTTCACTATGACGCCCGGCGGGATAACCTGCGCTAACACCGAGTGGTACATCAATGCTCGCGTGAATTTCCCCGTGACCTTCCTGGACCTGCGTCCCTATCCTGCCACGCTGGTACGCTGGCCCACTGCGTCGCGCTGTGGTGGTTTGCCCTCGGCTTCCGGAACGGGGACCTATCCCTATATCGCTTTCGGCGGCGGTAGCCCAGGCAACCCCCAGCCTGGCGATTGGCGCAACCTGGTCTTGACCCTGACGCTAAACCCTGCCGGACCGATGTTTTTTACCATGCCTCACATCGGGGAGTTGCTATTACAACCAGTTGGTCCCACTGGAAGCCCTGAAATCTTCCGTTGGGAACTGCCCTCGCACCCGGCGGCTGGCGGCGGCCCGCTGGCGGGATCGGTTGGCTTGAGCGAGTTACCTGGCGATATGCCGTTATTTGTTGGCGAAGCCAAATCTCCCTACCGATTGTTCTGGCGCTTTACGTATGAAGAAGCAGTTGCGATCATGGATTGCGTTTCAGGGCCTAATGGGGATGGAGGCTACGATTGCGATGGGGGATCGGGACATATGGAGATGGTAGGGATCGAATGGGCAGGCCGGGGTATGGGGGGAGAAATTCAACCCGAGGATGTTCCTGTACCGGCTTCGATGAAAGCAGACCTCAATCACGATGGAAACCCCGATGCCTTTTGGGATCGCCTGGTCACCATCCGGCGCATGGATGACAACAACAACATATCGGGCCGCTGGGCCGCTTCCTATAGTTTCGGCGGTGGGGTGGTCTATTGGGGCGTGCGCGAAGGGCAAGCTCAAATCGGCTGGCCGGGAGCGCCGTAGGGAGCCGGGGAGTTAGGGAGTACGGGGGATGGGGAGATTTCCCCCCCCTTACACCCATGCACCCATGCACCCCCGCTCCCCAACATCTATGCAC
>JADHXE010000168.1 GCA_016783125.1 Anaerolineales bacterium | reverse complement strand
CATAGACTGTCTTTTCAGTGATGTCTGACGATCGGATCACATCGCCGATATCCAAACTATTCGCTGCGGCCAAAACCTGGCGCGTGGGCGGTTTCTGGGCCTGGACCAGTCCATTCAATGCGATGAACGTAACCACGAATATGGCGATGGAGATGACCGGCACCATAATGTTTAGGCCGGATTTACGAAGCCGGGTAATAAAGCTGCTCATAATTGAATGCCTCCTACTGTAAGAAAATCGTACTTGCTCAGAATGTATTTTTTTAGCAGATGAAGATTAGGAATCAGGAAACCAGTAAATCAGGAAAAAATCCCCTGATTACTGCTCTACTGATTCCTGACCTACTGATATGTCAATGCCAGCTTGACGGAGCGCCTGCTGGTAGGCTGGGTTATCGGCGATGCGTTGGTCGAGTTGCTCCTGGGTTTGCTCTAACAAGTTGTGAAAAAGCACAACCACGAAGTCGGTATTGAAATGCGGTGAATCGAAAACCTGCTGGTAAACAATCTGTACTGCGAGAATATCGCTCAAGGCTTCCGATTCGGCCAAAGCTCTGGCGGAGTAGGGATTCATATCGGGGTAGCAGGTTTTTAGCAATGAGAGGAGTTCTTCCAGTGCCTCGGGATGAGCGGGTGTAGGGGTGCTTGGGTGTTGGGGGGCAGGGGAGCAAGGGGGCGGGAGTGCTGCTCCCTTGCTCGTTGTGTTCAAGGAAGCCCGGAGCAGTTCCTGCGCTGATACGTCCAGGTGTGTTTTCAGGTGGCGCAGGGCAGTCGGGACGCGTTTTAGTCCAATGTCCAGAGCGTTGGCTAGAGCTTGCTGTTGTTCGGAAGTAAGTCTGGCTACTGCCATGACGTTCCGTAGAGCAATGCGATCACGTAAATTTTCAGGAAGTGTTTTCTTGATTTCTAGCCTACGTTTCTTTTTTCTTTCGTAGCTTTTACTCGACATGGTTTCTCCTTGGTACGAAAAGCATTTTTAGCATCAAGGCGACTGCTTTTTGCATCCATCCCGGGGCCTTTCCACCCTCGAAGCGTGAACTTTGCGGGTCAATGCAAATTCCCAAAGTGTGAATGGGGTGGAATCAGGACGTAACTGCATCCTACTTCGAGGTCATACTGGAAACTATACTAAATTTTCGAGGGGGGAGATCGGCAAGTGTCTCGCGGCTGCCTCGCGGAGGCTTCCAATCGCTTCCAAACCAGCGACCATGGTCTGTTTCGAACAGATGTTCTGTATTTTCAACCCGTTCCCCACCCTTTCCATTGTGCGAACTATGTCTGACCCTCTGTGCCTTTCCACATCTCTTTCTCAGTGCCTTTCCGCGCCCCTTCATCATTTCTCACCAGCTTTTTCTCGGTTTTCCATTGTGCAACCCTGATTACACCAGTTTTCACTGCCATCTCCATGTTTTCTCCACGAAAATTCTGTTCCTGACAAATGATATGTTTTGCGTACACAACTATGTAATACCTCAGAGAACGCCATTGAGCACCCTGGGGCAGAATGCTGGATGCCCTACGCTATAGAACCGCTCCGGGCCATACGTCCCCCAGTTTTTTTGTCCCGGCTCTCCCCTGGTGGTCTTGTTTTAGATCTGGGTTCCCCGTGGGAAGGTCTCAGGATATGCTCCAGAGTAAAAGGCACTGCGGGTGCCCTGGGAGCTCCAGTGTGTTTTCAGCGGGTTTACCAGGGGGGAATGCTTAGAACCCCGTTGGGGTTTCTGACAAGAGTAAGGGATGATGATTACAGAACAAGGTGCAGACCAAACAAAAGCTAGGGCAAGGCCAGGGTAGGGTAATGCAAGAAGCACTCTGAGTATCCCGGTTGCAAACTTGGCGAAGGCAAGGGGAGCGCGAAGGTAGGGTAGGGCTTTTCCGGGGGATGCTCAGGAAAATATCGGGGAAATATACCCAGGAAGTACATGTAGTTCGCACAATGGTACGCTTTGCGGGCCTCGCTTTCGGTGTGAGCGCCTGTGGCGAGCAGGCTGGGGAACGGGTTGAAAATGCTGTGAATCTAAGCAGAACAGCCCGGGCGCGACGGTTTGAACACGGTATGTCAGTGCTAACAAGGTTGTTAGCTCAGATTTCCGCGAATGGTCTTGACAGGGCAAGAAAATCTCTTTATTATTAGAGCCTCTTATATTTGATAATCTAAATCACCCCGAAAAAGCCTGGCGAAAGCTAGGTGATATTTCTTGCACATAAACGCTACCATCCGGTGGCGTTTTTGCGTTTCTCATGCTAATCCCCAAATACAAATACCACCATCAAATACTCGAAAGGAGACGATCTATGGGTATCTATCTCAGTCCACGAACAGACGATGTTGCCGTTCTGGAACAACTTGCCGGCGCCCCTGCGGGGACACACCAGCGGTTGCTTGATCCTGGCCGCGACCTGCCAGACAGAGATGGCTCTGACCAGGCTCAGACATACTACGAAGAAATTTTCGGCGACTCCGATCTGAACGCGCTGGACAATCTCCGCGCCTACGGGTTTGGGAGGATCAAGCCGGCAGTTTTTACCATTCTTCGAGAGGCAGGTAAAGATACGCAAACAGGGAGCGTTACGGACCCCGACCTGGTGCGTTTGGTCGTAGACGTACAGGGCGTTGATCTCAACGGCGCTCCCCTAGAAAAGCTTCAAGGCTTGTCCTGGGGCTAGACGATCCAATCCAAACAGAAGCGGGCCTTACCTGGAAAAATCCGGGTAGGGCCCGCTTTTGCATTGAGTGAGTTGGCATCTCTGGCGTGCCCCTCTCGCCGGAGCGGGTCAGTCCGGCAACAACTCCATATCACCTGCGAGCAAGTCTCCCCCTTCCCCACCTGGGGTTTGGGCACGGAACACTCGCAGAAGAAAAACGGGCGCAGTTTTGGGTAAATCCCAGGGATGCGCCCGTTTTTGATTCCCCGTTCATATCCGTTATTCAGCGAAAGGAGTAATATGAATTCCTGTTATAATATTTTCATGATCGATATTCAAAAACAGATACATCACTGGAGAAATGGCGCAACCGAGGATTGGCAGGTTGCTCTCGAATTGGCAGACTTGGGTAGAACCCGTCACAGTTTGTTCTTCGCCCATTTAGCATTAGAGAAAACCCTCAAAGCTCGCGTTTGCCAGGTGACGAACGGTCTTGCACCACGCATCCATGCCCTTCTTCGCCTGGCTGAACTGGCGAAGTTGGATTTGTCTCAAGATCAACTTGTTTTTCTGGCACGTTTTGACCGTTATCAACTCGAAGGACGCTATCCTGATATGCTGCCACCAGCTCCAGATATCGAAACAACCCAGGAAGAACTAAAACAAGCCGTGGAGATGCTGAAATGGTTGAACACACAATTCTAAGAACGATACAGAAATATTTGGATACCGTGCATCATGCTGATATTCATGTCAGTCGTGCGGTTCTTTTCGGTTCCCATGCTCGTGGAGAAGCCCATCCTGACAGCGATATTGACATCCTGGTGATTGCGCCAGAGTTTGATGAACCCTATAATAAAGATCTGGTAGACCTTTTGTGGGAGTTACGGGCCAGGTCGGATAGCCGCATCGAACCTATCCCTGTTGGTGAACGCCAGTGGCAAGATGACGATGCCAGCGCTGTCATTGAGATCGCCAGACGGGAAGGGGAAGAAATTCCTTTGCCAATCACTGCTTGAGCTTCGGCTCTGAGCTAAAATTTCCATATTCCAGGGCTAAAACTAAGCATAACCGCCGTTTCCCCCCCAAGGCAAGGAAAAGCCTTGGGGGGCTTTTTCGTATATGTGTCGAGCCCTATTGTCACTTCCCTGGCCGGCATGAGTCAATCGACCAACAACTGAATACAACCTGCATGTAAAAACATCCCAGTGTTATGAGCCTGGGCAGGGAAACCTTGCAGAAGAAAAACGGGCGCAGTTTTGGGTAAATCCCAGGGATGCGCCCGTTTTTGATTCCCCGTTCATTTCCGTTATTCAACGAAAGGAGAAAAACTATGAACACCCGTAAGATCTTCACCCTCTTGGTACTGGCCGCCCTCATGATGACCACCCTGGTCGCCTGCGGCGCAGGTGGAAGCAGCAATGTTGAGGCAGATCCATGCCCTGATGTTGTCTGCGTCCTGGCCAGGATATTGGACAGCAACCGGGACGCCTCGGTCTCCCTGACTGAGTCACTTGGTGCAGGCAATCCATAAGTCAAATCAATTCAATAAATGGAGGTAATACCATGTACTTTCCCCTACACGCTTGTGTCCCTGACGGGAAAGAAAAAGCGACGATGGCAGCCGTCGCAATTCTTAGCACTATACAGCACTCTAACGTATGTCAAGATACTAGCACAAAAGTTCTGTCTGTGCAAGGGAAAAGCTTCAAAAATCACCAAAATTCCATAAACTTGATAGCATCTTTGGGAACAACGGGGGCTAAGAACACGAAAGGGGGTAAACGACACTGAATATTCCACCATCCCAAATAATCGAATACACCTACAAAGCACGGGGGTGGGGTCTCCACCCGGGCTGCACCGATGTATGATCATGGGCCTTCCAGGGGTGAAATGCGTCAACTTGCCGTCAATCGATAAACACACGGAGGCTACCATGCGTACTATGGCGTACTTACTCTTTCTATTGGGGATCGCTGCCAGCGAACCTGCCCAATTGTTCACCTGGGTGGGGATCGAAATCGGATCATTCATTCCGGTCCATCCCCTGACCCCGGCGGTGCAACTGTTCAAAGTAGCAGTGCAAGCGCTGGCCGGTGGATGATCGGGGAGCGTCGCCGAAGGCGTGCAATACCGAAGGTACGCAAAGCGAAGCAAGCGTGGAGAGTGGAGCGAATAGTATCGCTCCTCGCTTCCCGCTCTCCGCTCCACGACTACCGGGACACTTTCCCGACACCCGCCAGATCAATTCAATAAAATCCAACCAAGACGTGCTGCCATCCCTCCGGGGTGGGCAGCAGAAAGGAGTGTTGCTATGTCCAAAACACTTGACATCTTAGGGGGCCTCATCGAGATGCTCGGCCCCCCGGTCAAGGTCGATCACCGCCGGGGCTGGGCTACGTGGTGGTGTCCCTTCCATCCTGACGCCGAGAAAGCCGGTAGTTCCAAGAAACCCAACTTCGGCGTTCACATCGAAGATGGCTACTGGAAATGCATGCGATGCGGCGGCAGCGGCGGCAGCCTGAAATCGCTCAGCCACAAGCTGGGAGCGGATTGGCGTCCAGATCCGGGGGCATATACCACCCAGGTAGTGCAAGACAAAGACCCCACCGTGCCCTACCTGTCCGAAGCCATGTCCGCCGCCCGGAGCGCCTTGATGCGTTCCACGGCCTGGGAATATCTCAGCGGTGAACGAGGCGTCCAGCCCAATACCTCGCTGATCTACGGGCTGGGCTACGGGCTGCCGCGGCCTAAGGTTCGCAAAAAGACCTTCAAAATGGCCCAGGAGAGCAGCCTGGCCACTGATAATGGCTGGTGGATGTGGGCTGAGGGGATCGTGTACGCCGAACCCCCGACCAGGCCCGTCACCATCCAGGTGCGCCACCTGCGCGATAAAGCCCCCATGAAGTACCAAACCTGGGGGCGGTTGATGCAGCCCATGGGCGCCTGGCGCTGCAAGCCACACACCCAAATGGTCGTTGTGGTGGAAGGCATGATTGACATGCTTATCGTGGCCCAGGCCCTGCGGCACCGGCGGATGGACGAAGTTCGGGTTGTCTACACCGCTGGCGCAACGCCGGCATACACCATGCTGGCCTGGTTCACCGAGCACCCGGAGTATGAATATCTACTCATTCCAGACCCCGATGATGCGGGCTTTGACTGGATCGAGCCAGTATCGGAAGCCATTCGTAAGGGAGATGGCAAATACGAAGTGCGCTTTCCACCAGGTGACCTGGACCCGGATGAAGCGGTCCTTTCCGGGTGGTGGCCAGCGGAACTAACGTAGTGAATTCAGGAGGCATGATAATTATGCAACCTTACGATAAATGCAGGTGGTGTCGCGGCAGGGGTTGTCTGTACTGCCAAGAAGAACGCCGGAGAGACCAGGAAGAACCGGAATTGCTATTCACTGTCGATCCAAACGATCCCGAGGATATGCGCCAGTTAGCGGAAACCTTTGGGCGCCAGGCTTTAGAACGTGCCTTCCGCGAAGGCGATGGCATGGCTGAGGTCAAACGCAATGCTGCGCTGGCCTCCCTTATGCAAATGATAAGGAAACGCAAATCAGGTGGTGCAAATACTGGCGGTACCACAGGTGAAGACGATTTGGGGACGGTGAAAGCCAGCGCCGAGTAGCATAATTTCAAGCGGATTTTCAGCACCATAGATGGGCGTTGTTAGGGATCATCCCAGGCAGCGCCCGTTTGTGTTTTCTGTACCTTTTCATGGAGGTCCTATGACCGTTTCATGTTCCAACTGCGGGCAATCCTGGGAACGGGATCCGGCTCTCGAAGTATCTTGCCCGGTATGTCATGCAGACGTTGGAGAACGATGCAAACGCCCCAGCGGGCATGCCGTTTGGGGCAGCCAACCCCATCCCGAACGCGACCGCCTGGCGATGCAAGCCGTGCCAGGATACGGTCAATGCCCTTTAGGAAAAACTCAACCAGCACAAGCCAAGCTCTCTGCTCTGCCGATCTTTTCAGCAAGCGAGTGAGCGTACTACGAGAATACGAAAAACAATTAGACGCCCAGGACCAAGTCGTTGCCCTGGGCGTCTATTCTATTCTGAACGACAAGGAGCTACACAATGAATAACTGGCAAGAAGGTGGAATTCGATTAGCCGGCATGCTCGTCAATGCCGTGGAGATCATCCAAGAAGCCCTCCCCCATGTCAGGAACCGGGCTCATCGCCGGGAAATCCAACGCTACCTGGCCGGTGGCGAAAAAGGTGTTTTACCATCCCCGGAGGCTCTTCGTTCCCTGGAAGCAGGCATCATCGCATCCAGGATGATGAGCCAAAGGGAGCAGGGGAGCTAGGGTGTGTGGGAGCTCGCCAGAGGCGGGCCTACGGCCTGGAGATGTTTTGCACCCATGCTCCCCAGCTCCCGGCCGTAGGCCCGCCTGCCCCGCCGGAGGCGTGCCGTTGGCAAGGGCCGCACGCCAGAGGCGCGCACACCGAAGGTGGGCCTACGGCCAGCGAGCGTGGCGTGCTCCCTCGCTTATTCCCGTGAAATATGGACTAGGTGTGCGCCCAAGTAACCAGGCCATATTTTGTCTAAAGAACGAATAAACAACTTATCTAGCGGTTCAACTGGTGCAATCTGGCGGGGATAAGCAGGCTTATTTTGAGATAGACGTTCGATTTCCCTCTCGATGAATGCACTAATAGCTTCATTTCGGGGCCCGTGACGTAATTCTTTGCCGGCTTTCTTTTCTTCGATGAGAGCGTGAATAGCCTGGCGCAGAGAGCTATCAATATCTAGGTTTTCAACGATGATATTGAAATCCGTAGGTACTACCCCGCGATCTTGCTCCATCCAAAGAATAGCCAACAATGGGCGCAAAACATAGAAATATTTCTTGACCCAAACTTCGCTGCCGCGTAGATAATCTCTGAAATTGCCATCAGCCATGTGCAAATAGTGATATGTGCAGGCATTGGGAGAATAATACTTCGGAGCCATTGCCCGCATTTCCTGGGCGGTTTTGTAATTCTCCCAATAAACTATCGGAGAGCCAAGCCATTCCATCAAAGGTGGATTTGATTTTCTGAAAAGCTGTAAAGCCTTCTGTAGCTCCCAACCGCTAATATCAAGGTTATCACTAACTGGCTTTTCGATTACGTCGCGCTGTTTGGAAATTGACAAATACCAGTTTGGGCGATGAACATAAATAAAGCGAACGTCATAATCGCTATCCTCGGATGGGAAACCCCATGCGCGGCTTCCAGACTCGCAGGCGTAGATGACTTTGACATCTTTCTTGCGCTCTATCTGAGAGAGTTCATCCTTAATTCTTTGTGTGATTTCAACTGCCATTCGTGGGCCTTCTACCATCTGGCGTGAACGTAATTGTCGAGAATGTTTTGATCTTTGGAAATCAAAACATTGTCATGTAGTGCCGCATTGGCCACAATCACCCGATCGAAGGGATCGCGTGTCCATGAAACTGCCATTGCCTGGCTGACAATAGCGTCGAAATCCTTATCACAAACTTGGAGGCCTAAACGATTCGATAAATCCGCCATGATGACATTGGCATTATCCTTGACCCGCTGGATCTCGAATAGATACTGCAATTCCAGGCGAACAATGGGCGAGATGAAAACCTCATTTTCGTTCATGAGGGTCTTGACTGGCTGGCTGAATTTATCAACCAATCCTGCATACAACCATACGACGATGTGTGAATCAAGGTAAATCAAGATTCACCTCATCCGCCCAACTGATCTCCACAAGTTCTTCCGGATCACCCTGGATTGCATCAGGTTTATGGACTAAATTCTTGAGCTTATCCACCTGATCGACCGGCACGATTTTCAGTTTTTTGTCGCCTTTCTTGATTTCAAGAGGGATACCTGTGTTCAATATCTCATCTAGCAGGTTAAAGATATTAGCCCGCAGTTCGGTTGGGGTAATTGTTTTCATAATCTATCCTTACGTACATATATTATATTATCGTACGTACATGATAGGGCGGAAAGTGAACCATGTCAAGATCAAATCGGATAAAATACAAAGCGAAGAAAAATGAGGAATTCAAAAATGCCAGGATCTGTCACATCACCCCCAACGGATAGTCAAATTACCAGCATCGAAGTTGGTGGTTTTTGGTTACTCGTTGAAAACGAAGAGTTCTTTGTCCCGTTTGACCGTTATCCAGACTTTCGTGGCGCCACGCTTGAACAAATCTTCAGTTACGAACATGATGGAGATGAATTCCACTGGCCTGATCTGGACATCGATATCGAACTGGAGGCCTTACGCCTTCCCGAACGATTTCCTTTAATCTACCGCAGATAATCCATAAACTAAGCTAAAAAATCAATCCCCTGCCCATCCAGGCGGGGGATTTTGGTTTTCTAGCAGTTTTATCCTGCTGAAATATCCCCCCTCAACTCTTCCAATAGCGTTTGATCGAGCCATATCTCATCCTCGCCGGCTGCGGCGACGAGCAACAACTTCGCCATCGCCGATAGCCCGTCGATTTCGGCTTTCATCATGGCTGCTCGTTCATCCTCTGGCAGCCTGTCCAGGGCCGTTTCATTGACCCGCAGCAGAGTCTGGCCGTTGATCTGCAGGGCGTAAAGGCCAGGTTCTCTCTCGACTAGCCTGGCTTTCCATCGCGAACGTTTGCGGTCGTAGAGATCGGCGACGGCAACCCGTAGGACGTTGGTGGCATCCATGCCGCCCAGATAGTTCTGGAGCCACTCGATCTGGTCCAGCGTGGTTTGGGAGAAGCGGTAGGTGCGGGAGATCAATTTCGACATGGGGGCATGATAACACCCCGTAATAACACCGTCAATACTAATGAACAAAGGAGGTGAAACGTATCCGAAAGGTAGATCACACCCTCGAACAGTTATTCAAATCCCAGTAGATACCAACCAGGAGAAACACGATGTACGAACACCATATCACCAACATGGTCCGGCTGCTTTCTCAGCGCCTGACCGAGAAGACCCAGGTCGAACCGCAGGTGATCGCTGAAATACTGCGCGAGTATTGGCGTGATTACGCCGTCCATATCTGGCACACGGAGGATGTTTTCTTCCAGGCCGGCCAATCAGGTTTGCCAATGTCGGGAGAATCGGCCCGGGAAATTCTAATGGAAGCCGAACGCAATATCGATTGCGATTACGGCATTACCTGGGCGCACATTGACCAGGGAGTTGATGATTGGGCCAAGAAGGTTGACTGGCCCAGTCTGGGCGACGACGAGCTGGCTGAATATTCCGGCAGATTCGCACTGGCCTGGCATAACACTCATCTATCTGTAGACCTCCACCGAATTGTCGAGTCAGACATCTTGCTCGATGCCGTCCAGCAGGCGCGAGAGCTCGCTAATTCGAACTCAGTGGAAGTGCGGGTCTTTTCTACCGACCCTGACGAAGATGACCCGGAAGACGCCGTTGATTACGGCAACGAGCTGATGACGATTACCCCACCTGATCCAGATAAGGAGCAACCAACATGAACCAACACCAAACAAAGGATCCATTTGCCCTCAATCCCCAGGACTATCCGTTCCTCGATGCGCTCTTGATCCAGTGCGTCGCCGGCGCAACTACTTTGCAGTGGGAAATCGGCGGAGGCGGCTTCTTTGCCGAAGCCGAGCAGCCCCCCTTATCGCACTTCGAGACGGCTA
>JADHXE010000167.1 GCA_016783125.1 Anaerolineales bacterium | reverse complement strand
CTACCTATACTTGTACCCCTTGATCCTAAAAAACGCTATCTTTCCCCTAAAGAGCATCAATGAATTGGTAGTGCAGCGGTTACTCGCTTGGGTGAGAGGCATATATGTCAGGTGCATGGAAGCATGGGAGTACGGGTGCATGGGAGCTGGGGTGCGGGGGAGCAGCACCCTATCACCCCAGCTCCCACGCCCCCTAGCTCCAATCCACATCAAAACGGAGAATATCATCATGCCAGCAAAACTCAACATTGAAAAATTGCTCAACAAAATCGATCTCATCGCCCTTGTCGAACGAACGGGAACACAGATCATACATAAAACTGGCCGGGATGAATGCCGCGGCAGATGCCCTTTGCACGCTGGAGATAATCCCACCTCGTTTCAGATTTACACCGTGGACGATGGCCGCCAACGATGGCGCTGCTGGGCAGATTGTGATACCGGCGGCGATGCTATCGAATTCATTATGCGGATCGAGAACCTGGCGTTCATCGAGGCAGTGAAGTGGCTGGTTGAGTATGCCGGTATGAGCCTCGAAGAGATTGGATTTACCCCAGAAGTGGCAAAAGCCGCTAAAGAACATCGCCAACGTGTTGATATTCTCGACCTGGCGGCTCGATACTATGTAGAACAGCTTTGGTCTGAGGCAGGCGCGCACGCCCTTGAATACGCCCGATCACGCGGTTTCAGCGACGAGATAATTCGCGTGGCCGGGTTCGGTTTCTCTGCCGGAGGAACAGGTCTGAAGGACTACCTTGAGAACGGGGACGCTGCGCGGGGCCTGGAGCAATCCATGGCTTTGGCGCGCAAGACCGGCCTGATCCGCGCCGATGGGCGGGATTTCACCGCTAACAGTGATGGCGACAAGGTTTCCCCTTCGGGCTGGCTGATCTACACCCATCGGGATTACGTGGGGCTGCGCCGAAGCAAGTGCGACGCCTGCCAAGACACCACCTGGCACGATGGCGGGACCTGCTTGCGTCACAGCGAGGTGTTGCCGCAGATCAAGGGAGTGACTTACCTTTCCGCCCGCGCTCTGAACCCGGTCAAACCGGGGGATAAATCCCGCAACCTGCCAGGAAGGCGACAACTCTACAAAGCCGAAGCGCCAGGGGTGCGCGAAGTGATCCTATGCGAAGGCCAGGCCGATGCCGAAAGCTACCGTCAATGGGGATTCTCTGCCTGGGCCTTGTGCGGCCTGGGCCAGATACCTGAAAACGACCTGCGTATTTTGAACCAACGACCTGTGATCTATCTTGCCTTGGATGGCGATGAAGAAGGTCAGAAAAAACAGAGCAAGCTAGCTCCCGCGCTGGGGCCGTTGACCATGCTGGTTGAATCCTTTAGAGATGCCAAGGATGCCAACGCTTTTATGAAGAATGGCGGCACCGCCACGGTCATCCAAGACATGCTTAGAGATGCCACCTCGGTGATCGACGAGCGTCTGGAGAGAGTCAAAAAAGCAACCCCCCACGAATTGCAGGCGCTGACCGGCGAAATCATGGCCATGCTAGATGATCTACCCAATGAGTTAAGACCGCTCTACATGAAGCGCACCCAACGGAACCTGGGGATGGATCGCAGTGACCTGCGAGCTCTGATGAACGAGACAGATCTACTAGATGGGGATGTCCCCATTCTGTCGGGCATCAAAGACGGGCGGCTGCACTTTTTGGGCGAACATCTGGCGAATTTCACGGCCCAAATCACCCACGAGCTGGTCATCGATGACGGGCTGAACCTGCCCGAAGTTCAGTACACCGTAGCGGGATGGCTGGCCACCGGCGAACCCTTGCGGGTGATCGACGTGCCTGCAGAAGAATTCCCCGAAATGAAGTGGATCCACCGTTATTGGGGGGCGCGCCCGATCTTGTACGCCCCGAGGGGAAAGTATTACCTGGTTGCCCGGGCTATCCAGGAGACATCGCTGGACGAGATGGGCCGGGATCGCGTCTTCACCCACACTGGCTGGACGGCAATCAATGGAACCCGGGGTTATCTGACTAGATCGGGCATGATCACCGCCAAGGGATTCGATGGCAGCGTGCGCGTGGAGCTAGGGGGGAACAACCTGAGATACTACGACTTGCCTCAGCCGCCTACCGGCGATGACTTGGCTGAAGCGGTCAAAGCCAGCCTGGGGTTTTTGGACATCGGCCCACTGTGCGTCACCGCGCCCCTATGGGCAGCCCTGTATGCCAGTCCGCTGACTGATATCCGCCCGCTCTACACGGTGATCTGGTTGTATGGTCCCACCCAGAGCGGCAAGTCCACAGTAGGGCACCTGGCCCTGACCCACTTCGGGACGGGATTCATCGAAGGACGCCAATATCACGCCCCGGTGGATTGGATGAGCACCGCCACCCACATCGAAGGGGTCATGTTCAAAGTCAAGGACGCCCCGGTGATCATCGACGACTTCGCTCCCCAATTCCAGAGCGCGGCAGACAGCCGCCGGATACACAAAAGCGCTCATCAAGTCGTGCGGGCAGTGGGGAACCGCTCGGCGCGCGGCCGGGCCAATCGTGACCTGAGCGAAAGCAAGACACGCATACCCCGGGGGATGGTGATCTCCACAGCGGAACTACCCCTGGCCGGGGAAAGCACCGTTGGGAGGATGGTCTACGTGCCCATCGTTCGCGGAGAGGTTTTGCCTAACACCGGCGAGCCGCCCCGGAAAGAACTGGACCGGGCGCAAGCGCAAGCCAGAGAAGGGCTGTATGCTCAGGCAACGGCGGCTTATGTGCAATGGTTGGTGACTAACTGGGAACGCGCCTCGAAACTGTATCTGGAAATCATCGAAGAGTCCCATAAGCTGGTCAGGAATGGAAAGATGCAGAACCGTCTGCCGGACTACTTCGCCACCCTGGATGCTGCCCAGCAAGTCGCTTTGACCGCTTTCAATGAGTTGGGGGTACTCTCCGCCCATGAGGCCGCCAAAATCGCCGAACGCAACGGTCAGGCCATCTTTGGGGTAATCGAGAACCAGGCCGAGAAGATCGCCGCCGAATCGCCGGTGCGCAAGTTCTTCGATGCATTGGACAATCTGCTCCAACGGCGCAAGGTGTATTTAGAGCCGCGCTCTGGTGCCACAATCACGCCACCCAATGGGGCTGACCCGATTGGCTGGTATGAACCTGGCGACGAAAACCTCTTTTACCTGGATACCAGCAGTTGCATGATCTATGTGCGAGACTTCTGGGCACAACTGGGCGAGCACTTCGATACAACCAGGGACGCCCTGCATCGCCAGTTCAACCAGATTAGCGATCTGCTCTCCGAAACCGGGGGTGGGAACAATATCCAGGTTTCCAAGTGGGTGACGAGCGCAGGAAAGAACAAACGTATGATCGCTTTCAGCCAAAAGAAAGTGCAAGAGCTTTACGGTGTGACGATCAGAAATCCACCTCCCCCACCCGCACAGACAGGTGAGGTATTAGATCGTGGCTAACTTAGGTGATTTTTTCCCGTACACGCGAGGTTCATGTCGTGAGGTCGTGAGGTCGAAAAAATGGTTGCATTACCCTACCCATATATAGACGAAATACCCATTTTCCCTTATACAACTCCTATATGTGGGGGTATTTTCACCTCACGACTTTCCTCACGACTACCTCACGACCACCTCACGACCTGTGTGAAAACCTCACGACTTTTAAGGCGAGTCGTGAGGTACTCGTGAGGTCACAACACCCCATATATGTGGGAGAGTATAGTCAAATTGATGGTATTATTCCCGTATATGGGGGTCAAAAATCGCCACCTCACGACCTCACGACTTTTGGAAGAGGGTGTGTGGTTTAAAGAAAAAAACCGTTACGTAGGTAGAACAGGAGACGATAAAAATGGGCAAACGCAACAATAAAGTATGGATCGATGGATTATTGTCGATCAAGAACATCAGCATAACAGAACTTGATGGGAGTACTGTCCCTGTAGTGCAGGGGATCATCGCCAGCGGGTTACAAGAGTTGGGAGAACACCATCGCTTCATGGCCTACGGTCGTTTGGCGGTTGAGACAGTTGCCTTTGTCCAGGCTGTGGATGAGGAAGGGTCTCCCCAGGCCTTGGTTACCGGTTGGTTGCGCTCTGTGGCGCTTGATTGCGAAATCGCAGAAGAGCGGGTTGTCAGCAGTATTGTCGTGGCCGACAATATCACCTTTGTGGTTAGTAAGGAAGTCAGAACACGGGCGAATACGCTCTTCAACCAGGCGTTACAAGGGAAAGACATCAGCGCAGGATAGGAGAGCAACTGGAACGAGATATGAGACTCACTCGGGTTGATCTGGCAATCAATATGAACAGGTGGTACGTGGTCAACGTGCAGGCCACCCTATTCTGCAAGCATGCAGTTGTGTGTGGGTGGGGACGGCGTGGGACACATTATGCTCGTTGGAAGATCATCCCGGCTGAGAGCGTGGATCAGGCAGAGGATATCGCCAGGCAGATTGTGAATCTAAAGATCAAGCGGGGATATGAGAGTGTATGATCAAAAGGGCAGGTATCTTGCCTTCTCGTCTTACTTGGCAGTCGTTTCAAATTGTCATTGATGAGTGCGTAAATTGTAAAATCTTGCTTGACAACCATGCTGTATATTGTAAAATATAAACAACCCCCCCGAAGATAGCATCTTCGGGCCGACGCCCGCCCTCACAGGCGGGCTGTCCCTTAAATTGGAAGTTTCCCATGAAACGAGTTATTGCATATATTGACGGTTACAATTTATATTATGGCCTGCGCTCCAAAGGGTGGAAAAAATATTACTGGCTGAATATTCAAAATCTCGCCAGTCAGTTTCTAAGATCACGACAAATACTAACCGCTACAAAATACTTTACGACAATCATCAAATACCCAGACGATAAACGCCGTCGCCAACAGGTGTTTTTAGAAGCCCAAAAGACACTACCTGATTTTTACATTTTCTATGGACATTTTTTGTCCGATACCATTACTTGCCGCAAATGTGGTCATACATACACCACCTATCACGAAAAGATGACCGATGTGAATATTGCTGTGGAACTCATGCAAGATGCTTTCAAAGATCAATTCGATGTAGCCTTTCTGATCTCTGCCGACAGCGATTTAGTTGGACCAATATCTGCTGTACAAAGATCGTTCAAGGGTAAAAAGATCATTTGTATTTTTCCACCGAAGCGTTCCTCATACGCCCTAAAACAGGTTTCGAACGGGGTTTTGCATGTAGGACGGAACGAATTGGCAAGGAGTTTATTTCCAGATCAGGTTATCAAAGACGGGGTTACCCTCCAGCGCCCGGCAAGATGGCATTAGAAGTTATCTGTGAGAGTTTCAATCTCTCCCAAAGTCAATTTTCTGCGCTGCTGGGGATTAGCATCCGTACTCTGCAGAATTGGGAACAGGGGCGGAGAAAACCAAGAGGCCCAGCAAGCGTCTTACTACAAGTGGCAGCCAAGCATCCTGAAGCAGTCTGGGATGTAGGGCGCGCGGCAGTGCAAACGGAAGACTGAAGATCACAGAACTGGAAAATAATAGCACCTCCCCAAAGGTCAAACGGGGATATGGGTGTGTTCCTTACTATCCAGCTTTATTTATGAGCGATTGGGTTGGGGGAATAACCCAACTGACCTATCGCGATACAATCGTTTGAGAAAAAAGTCGTTTTTCGATCCAGATGCCCATCACTGAACTATCGTATGATAGTGATGATATAATTTAGGCAATGGAGGCGAAGATGTTAGATATCTCACCAGAGAAGATTGCTGTATTCCGTAAAACTGCCCAGCGGCGGCGAGAGCGAGAGAGGGGGGAAATTGAGCGCCGCAAAGAGAAGGCTTGGGCAGCCGCTCGCCGCGCTGCAACGCTACTCAAGGAGCAATTTTGCGCTACTCGGGTGGTTGTTTTTGGTTCACTTGTTCACGATGGTTGCTTTACCCGTTGGTCTGATGTGGATATTGCTGCCTGGGGAATCGCCCCAGAAGAAACGTTTCGAGCAATCGGGGCGGTGATGGATATGGAATCGCCTCTTGATGTGAATCTGGTGGACGTAAGCACTTGCCGTCCTTCGATTTTGGAAATGATCAAAGAAGAGGGGGTTGACCTTTGATCGAAGGCTATGTAGTCCTGGCAACTCGCATTCGTAAGGAGTTAGTTGATTTAGAACGGGTTGTATCACGGGCAGAGGGGGCTATAGATGCGGCCCGCAAACGTACTCAAGACCAAGATTTCTATATCGACTCTGCAGCCTTGAATTTGCATGATATCTATGCTGGACTGGAGCGTGTTTTCCAACAGATCGCTACGACCGTTGATAACAGCGTTCCTTCAGGCAAAGAGTGGCATCGAGATCTGTTGCGACAGATGAATGTTGAAATACCAGATCTGCGCCCAACAGTTTTATCCGATGATACATTGAGCGCTCTGGATGAGTTTTTGCGTTTTCGGCATGTAGTACGCAATGTGTATGCATTCTCGTTTGATCCTGGACAAATTGAACGATTAGTGAAACTTGTTCACCCTGCTTTCATGCAAGCGCGAGGTGAACTCCTGGTTTTTGCTCATTTCTTAGAACAAGTTGGGGGAGAGTAAGGATTTCGGGGGATCGTCCCTCTAATTCCGGTACGATATAATAAATCCAATCTCAGTTGGGAGACCTGCTACAAAATGAAAGCCAATTCCCTTGAAAAACAGATGCGCGCCCTGGAATACTTTCACGATCTGCGTCTGCTGCCCGGCACCTGGACGGTTGTGCGCGTGGATGGGCGCACCTTCTCCAGCTTCACCGAAACCCGTTTCGAAAAACCCTACGACGAGCGATTCCTGGATTTGATGACAACCACAGCTCAAACCATGCTGGAAGAATTGCATGGCCTGTATGCCTACACTCAAAGCGATGAGATTTCTCTGCTGTTCGCCCCGGAATGGGACCTGTTCGCCCGGTCAGTGGAGAAAATCGTCTCGGTCTCAGCGGGGATAGCCAGCGCAACCTTCACCCATCACGCGGGTGACCCGGCGCACTTCGACAGCCGGGTCTGGTTGGGTGTGGATGTCCCCCTGGTGATCGATTACTTCCAGTGGCGGCAGGCGGACGCGTCCCGCAATGCGCTGAACAGTTGGTGCTATTGGACTTTAAGGGACACAGGAATGGATGTCCAAGAAGCCACCCATACTCTAGAAGGGAAATCAACAGATTTCAAGAACGAATTACTCTTCCAGCATGGGATCAATTTCAACGATTTACCACGCTGGCAGCGACGAGGGGTGGGGGTGTATTGGGAAAGTTACGAAAAAGAAGGGTACAACCCAATTACACAACAAGCCGAAGTTACCACACGCAGGCGAGTGCGGATCGACCAGGATTTACCCATGAAAGAAGAGTATGCCAATATGCTCCTAGACATCTTCGAAGAATGAGCTCGAATGGGCTAAGATTCAATCGCTGTGGGGAGTGGGGAAATTTTGTTGACGAAACACTTCATTTTTCGCATTCCTTGTGCTAAAATTCAGTCAAATGACTTATAAGTCATTTGACTGAAAAAGTAGGAGTATTAACCTTATGGCTAGTTTCTATCCACAGTACTTGCGCCAACGCTTCACAAATCGGGTCCGGGAATTGAATTTCCTTCAGGGAGTTGCCAATGATGTCATTGCCGGACATCCTCGACGAGTAGCGCTTTGGGGCCTCCGCCGGGTGGGAAAAACCCTGTTGATCTACGAACAAATCGCCCGGCTATTGGAGGATGAGCAGGTTCTACCCGTCTATATGGACTTCGAAGATATATGTACCTCTCCGGAGATGTTTGCCCAACGGTACATCGGTTTGATAGCCTTTTGGGCGTTGACGGCTGGACAGGGTGAGGTAGATGCTTATCTCACAGTGGAACGATTGCTTGAGACGGCAGCGAGTGACTCCACTACTATTGCGCGCACAGCCACTTCATTGTTGCGGGAGCTGAGCCTCACTAAGCCTGATCAGGCTTTACTGCTCAAACTGGCCTTCGACTTTCCAGAAAAACTGGCCCAAGAACGGGGTCGTAATATCATTCTCTTCCTGGATGAATTCACGGAGATCGCTACGCTATCCCATTACCCTCAAATCCGGGAACCGCTCAAGCATCTTCGGTCTTCACTGGCCGGGCAAGAACATGTAGCCTATGTGGTCGCTGGTTCAGCTATGACTGCCATGATGGACCTGTTCCAGACCCCTGAGGCTCCTCTCTTTCTCCAATTCGAAACGATTGAATTGGGACCTTTCGACCGGCAGGATTCCCGCACGTTGGTAGCGAGATTGGGTGGTGATTTCTCCCCCGAGGTCGAAGCCGAGCTATACCAGTACACCCAAGGCTACCCATTTTATGTCACCTCCCTGGCCCGTCGTATTCACCGTCTCGCAATAGATGGAGAAGTGGTAGATGTTGATCTGGTCAGGTATGCCTTTTTGCTAGAAACCCTCTGGCGTGGAGGACAAATCTACAATTATTGCCGGTATGTTTATGATCTGTCCTTACAACGGGCGCGCGGGTATGGGATGTTGAAGGCGATTCTACAGGAGTTGGCAGAAGAGGATGATCTTACCCTCTCGCAAATCGCCCGCCCACTACGAAAGTCACCCTCGGCGGTCCGAGATTACCTGCGCTGGTTGATGGAAGTTGATCTGATCGTAGAACAGGATAAACACTACCGTTACAGGGATGCAGTTCTACGTTTTTGGGTCGCTTATACTAGTAAAGGGTTGGAGATGGATGCTTTTCCCCGGCGCGAAGATCTGGCAGGTCTGGTGCGAGACTTGGAAGAACGATTCCAGCGCACGGCTACCGATTTAGGCCGAGCCAAAGAAGCCCAGGTGCGCGAACTTCTACGTATGTTTTCCGGACAACTCATCCCCGGTGACTTGTTAGGCTGGGCAGACGAGATCACCCTGCCATCTTTCAGTCAGGTGGGTACATATCGTTCACCAGATGGGCAGGTTGAGTTGGATGCTCTGGCAGAAACGGATACTGGCCTCCGTTGGGTTGTCGAAGTCAAATGGCGTAGCAGGCGAGCCGGGGTAAAAGAGATCAAGAAGTTAGCTGATAATGCCCGGGAACTGGGCGCAGAAGCCTGGCTGATCTCCCGGGAAGGATTCACGCCAAGGGCGTTGGAACAGGCCCAGAATAATGGTGTGATGACCTCGACAGGGGACGAATTGATGCAGCTGACTAAACTTTTGGAGTATGAGAAGTAGCTGGCATCGAACCAGTAATTGACAAAATTTCACTGCTGAATTTCGGTCTCGAATCCTTGACATAGCAAAGCGGCTGTGATATTTATATAGACGGAACAGGCGTAATCCTTAGGCGGAGTGCGCCTGTTTGGTTTTAGGCGGCTTTCTGGAAACAGGAAGCCGCTTTTGCATTTAAGGCAGGTAATGGAACTTAGTAGGAGAAATATTGATGATCGAAAACATGATTACATTCTTTGAACAACGCGGCATCGATGGCGCGGATAGAGTGCCAAAACAGGTGCTAAAAAAAGCACGGCAAGTTATTTGTAGATTGGACGACGGAAATCCATATTGGAAATTGAGAGGCAAGCGGCTGAACCATGATCGAGACGTGATCTCGATTCCCGTCGGTCGTCGCTGGCGCATTCTGGCCCTTTGGCAAGATGGGGAGGCGGTACCTCAGGCAATTCTGTCTCACGAGCGATACAACGGTAGAAATCAATGAACAGTGACCAGTAAGCAGTAACCAGAAATTGATGAGCTTGCATCCACTGGGTACTGACAACTGGATACTGGTTATTGGAACGCAGGAGTTACGAATGACATCAAGTATTGCCAGTCGGTTTTGGACTTTATCCGCTGTACCAAAACTGCGTATAGCCATACCGCATTTAGATTATGAGCCGCATAGATTGGAGCTGCATGTCGAAAACAAGATCAAATGACACCAAGAAGATCCTTTTGTCTTCCCCATGGGGGCGTGCCAGGGGTGCCATGTTCCGGGGGAAACTTGGCAACGCTATCCTCGTTTTCGTATACCCCCACGCTGCGCCGCGCTTGTTCCATACCTTCTTCTGCCCGAGGCTGCATATCCTGGCCCTGAATGATGCGGGAGATATTGTCTACGATCAAAACATATCACCCAATCGTTTTATCCATATCCCAGCTTCCCGCATCATCGTCGAGAGTGATCCGGATGTTGAGTTGCCACCATTGGATGAGTTTCGCTCTCTGGGCCAAGAAGCACAGCCATCACAAGGAGCGTGGGACGAAAGCGCCTCGTTGGGCAGCTTGTTCTTTGCGCTGATGGCGCAGGCCGTTGCCGACATCCGCCGGGTCA
>JADHXE010000166.1 GCA_016783125.1 Anaerolineales bacterium | reverse complement strand
CCGCAACCCGGCGCACCCCTTATTTTCGGGCATTTTCCATCGCCAGTGCGTAAGTCATACTCATAAAAAAACATCCCGTTATCCGTTGCTGGTACGGGATGTTCTTTTTCCAAATATGTTTATTTTTCGTAACTGCTCAACCATCGAGAAAAGTTCCCGAAATAGCCTGAGTAGCTACTAATTTTCAATTATATGTCATCTTTCTCTTGTGCGAGGATCTTATAAAGCTCGTCAAGTTCCTCTTGGATTTCTGAGCGGTGGTCACGCGCTTCCTTTAGTATGGATTCAAAGGCCGGTTTTTGTTCTTCGGGGAGCGTTTCCAATAAACGTTCCGTGCGCGTGATCTGCTGACTCTTATGGCGCAGTTTATTCTCCAAACGGTCCAGATACCCGCGGTAGAAATCGTCCTGGCTCATCGGCGGCGGGATGGTTGGCGGCCCTTGGGTCAGGATTTCAGCTACCGTCAGCAAGAATTCCGGTGTATCGACGGGCTTCTCCAGAAAGCGCACCGCACCTAGCTCTAATGCGAAATCCCTGTCCTTGGGGGTGATATAGGTTGCCGATAAAAAGACCACTGGGATACGACTTGTCTTAGGGTCATTGCGCAGGCTGTGCATCAAGGTGAAGCCGTCCATGCGCGGCATCAAGATATCGGTGATCACCATAGCTGGCCTTTCCTTGGCGATCACCTCCAGAGCTTCTTCCCCATTGGTCGCCGTGACCACTGGATAGCCCTTGAAGCGCAAGGTCACCGCCAGCAACTCTAAAATATGGGGGACATCTTCAACAACGAGAATGGGGCCATAAGGGACAATCATAGCTAACGCTCCTGAAAGATTTACTCAGCTATTGTAGTCGCTTTTCGAGAGAGCAACAAGCCACCTTTCGGATTTGATAAGGGGAGGCGATCTTTGCGGCGATGAGATGATGCACCGCGGAGACGCTGTGCCCAAGGGCATGCTTCGCGAAGAGCGCAGAGAAAAGAAAATTGCCCTGGCAAGTTCGCCGGGGCTGTTGAATTTATACGTTGGGCATTTTTACTTGATACGAACTTACAACCTAGCGGTTTATGGTTCAATTCCTATTCAACTACATTATTCACCATTCGAAGAGGGGATAACGACCTGGCGGTTTCAGGTTTTATTCCGACTGGGCTATACTTTGCTATTGATGCTGATTATTGATACACAAGATAACATATGGGATCACGGTCTGTGAACCTTACAGAATCTTTGAATTAGCTTTCACTTTTGTTAGATGGGCATTCAGCGCAGCATTTATGAATATAATTGGAAGGAGTTTGGATCGATCAAAAATGCTGAATGAGGTCATTTGCCGTGGAAGTATTCCCACAAATAACCCAAAAACCAAAGATTCTGGTTATTGATGATACTCCCTATATTCGAGAATTATTATCGGAGATTTTGCACGAACAAGATTATGAAATCCGTCTCGCCCCAAATGGCGCTTTGGGGTTGCTGGCTGCAGAGAATGAATTTCCAGATTTAATTATACTGGACATCGACATGCCAGATATGGATGGTTATGAGGTGTGCCAGAGATTGAAAAGTTACCAGTCGCTGAAAAAGATTCCGGTCATTTTCATCAGTGCCATCAACGACACGCAGAAAATAGTCAAAGCATTCGAAAGTGGGGGTGTCGATTACATCACCAAACCTTTTCATTTTGAGGAAGTATTGGCACGCGTCGATACCCATCTGACCTTACGTCGCCTTCAAATGGAGATAGAAAGGCATAACTACCATTTGGAGGAACTCGTCCAGGAGAAAATGAGGGAAATTTCCGCGTCGCATATGTCTACCATCCTGGCATTAGCCAAACTGGCCGAGTCGCGCGACGATGATACAGGAAAACACATTGAAAGGGTGCAAACACATTGTAAGTTTTTTTCTATAAGGCTAAAGGATCACCCTAGATTTGCAGCGGTGGTCGATGATGCGTTTATCGAAAATATCTACCACGCAGCCCCTTTACATGATATTGGAAAGGTCGGTATACCAGACGAGATCCTGCTGAAGCCAGATAAACTTACGCCGTATGAATTTGAGATTATGAAAACCCATACTACTATTGGTGCTCAAACATTGGAAGTTGTGAGCAAGGAGTATCCAAAAAACGACTTTATCAATATGGGTATTACTATTGCACGCTCACATCACGAAAATTGGGATGGAACCGGTTACCCTGATGGTCTGGAAAGGGATGAGATTCCACTAGAAGCCAGGATCATGTCCATTGTGGATGCGTATGATGCCTTGAGATCGAAGCGACCGTATAAAAATGCCTTTCCCCATGAGGAAACCATCCAAATCATCATTGAAAGCTCAGGGACATCATACTCCCCAGAAATCGTCGATGAATTTATTAGAATAGAGGGTGAGATTGATGAAATCTATCAAACCATTCAAGAATGAAATATAATCTGGATGAGACCTAGTGATTTTTTGATAAAGATAGTTATCGAAAACTATAATTTGTGAAGGGGATACCAACCTAATGGCAAAGGGTTCAAATCCCGACTTCGCTAATTAATTATGCCTGCCCTATATGGGATGAAAGACTTTCTTGGGGAATGATCTCTGAAACAACTAACGCTAAACCAGCTGCTATTTTTTTCATAGTTAGTTTCGGAGTATCAGATTGTAATAATAAATTTCCGTGATAAGGATTGTTTACTAATGGTTGTCTCTCGTAAGACAGAATACCATTTACAGAAGGTTGTTTGATCAACCGGTCGATTTCATTTCGAGGAAGCTTTGCGACTCCTTCTTTAAATTGAATCTCTCCATTTTTTTTAGTTTGACCAAGAATTATTTTGATTGATAAGTCATCATCTTCCCAATTTATGGATTGCTCAATCCAGCCATCACTCCTTACATCTTCATCTTTGAAATAGAAAAGAAAAGATGCTGCTGTGCCATCTTCGATTATGTAAGTATCGTTTGGTATTCCCCTGAAGCAATTATTAGGGTAACTCATCTATGTGTGGGAAATGATATAGTTTAATAACCAAAGAACATCTGTCCTGAAATTATCTTTGGTTATATACCCTGATGCGCTTATGTTACTCAATTTTTCTGTCGTAACTAAATACCACCCGGAATCCTGAGGATTTGGTTCAACCGTAAAGCCTAATCGATAATCCTTAAAAATCCACTCTAATAATATTGATCCATCATCAATGTTGAATGCATATATTTTTGGTAGATAACCGATATTAAATCCATATTGCTGAAGGTCAGAGAGAATGTCTTGAATTAACAGTAGTAGGTCTCTAGCTTGGTCTTTCGTATTGATATTTTCTGATTGTCTAATCGAAACCCACGCGCTTTTTATCAGACCTGATTCACGAGGTAATGGAATATATTGAGGTTTAACGTCGCTACCGGTAGTCGCATCTACAGGACGAATTGGAAGAGAATAGATCGCTTCTTTCTTAAAAGGGAAGACCATCTTTGAGTCAGTTTCTTGAAGATAGGTAGTCATAATGCTTCCGGTTCCATTGCTTCATGTAAACGATCAGTAATGCACCATCGAATTAGACGTGATCCACGTGAGTTAAAGTAATTTAGAGTTTCCATTGCATCATCAATTGTAGTTTTCGATGAATTAAAGAAATCACTATCAATTTTGTAGCCCAATTCCCCACTATCAATTGATTCAACAAATTGTGTGATGAGTCTCACGATACTTTTGTTATCTGAAAGATTAATTTCGTACTTGCTTTCAAAATCACCTACATGTGAGCCGATATCTTTTGATCCAAGAACCCCTAAAATCCATGGGCTTAGCAACTCATTCCAGTCAACATCATCTAAACCAAGTGCTGACCTACTAATTATGTTTATGTATCTTAATCCAACTCTTGAATAGTGTGATGGCGAGTAAATGTCTACAAGAGTATCAAGTGGAGTCACAAGTTTCCCAACAAATTCTTCCCACCGTCTGTAGTTATTTGCAGATAATGATATAAATGTCCGAGTTAAATTTATTACCCATTCACCATTTTCAGAAGAGAATTCATAGTTATTGCTGCCAGTGCTATGAGCTAGTTGGTTCAACACATCTGGTGGTATTTTTACCTTTGCGTCTGAAGGGAATTCGATTCTGATTTCTCTTTTTTCTGAATAATTTGGAAATGCATCCCTTATTCGATCTTGAAACTCATACGGTATTTCAGCGTCAATTATTAAAATGGGGGGAAACCTTAATTGGCAAATAACTTTCCCAAGAGTATTTATTTTATATATTACTCGATCTGATTCTGGGAATGGCATATTATCCACCTTTTATTAATCTAATTTATGGGATGGTTCATTTTTCCGGCGAATTTGGGTAACACTTTTCGAATAACAGAAGGGAAGTTGCCCAAAAAGTGTTACCCAATTATGAACCATCCCTAATTTATTATACATTAAACATATTCACGGTGTGTAAGAATTTTGTAATATTTGCGAAAGCTATTGGTTCAGTTAATGGATATTATCACAAGCTAGTCAAACTAACAGCTTCACTCCTCTCCATATTCCGATTGCATTGCAAATTCCTGCCCTTCGCAGATTCCTACCCCGGCGGCGTCTGGGTCGCCGTCGGCCCGGGGGTGATGGTTGGTGGCGGTTCAACAACCGGTACATCATCCACGTTCAGGGCGCTCGAATAACCTTCATCCGCGGTGACCCAGCATCCCGTTTCAAGGTGTATGCCAATCGGACATTCAATTTGATACCAGGTCCAGGCCTCGGTTCTCCCCAAAAGACGTACCGTTTCCCCATAAAACACCAGGTCAATCTCCGGGCCGTAGGGTTCAACCCAGCCCGGACCGCGCCGGAATTTCAGCCCTGGCCTGGCGATGATCAACAAGAGCGGCTCGCCGGGATAAAGGGTGGCCGTTGAAGTGGCCGTGGGAGTTCTTGTAATCGTTGGCGTGCGGGTGGGGGTATCCGTTGGCGTAACAGGAGTTTGCGTATATGTCGGCGTGGGAGGCTTTTGAGTCAGCGTGCGCGTATCGGTGGGTGTCGCGGATGCGGTCGCCGTGTAAGTTGGCGTCGGTGTTGCCGTGGCGCCAATCTCGATCACGCCTAGATTATTAAGAACCACAAGCAGCCCGCCCAGCGCTGAGAGCAACGTGATAATTTGTGTAATTATTCCCGGCAAAGTAGCCCAGAACGATTGCTTCATATCTCCCGGTTGTTGGTTATTGCCAATCCCCATTCGCATCCTCCACGCAAATGATTATATCACTCGGGTGTGTTTCATTTCAGATGAGGCCTTGCTGCGTATTACGTATTGCGTATTACGTATTGTTTATCGAATACGGAATACGCAATACGCAATAAACTCTCCAACTCATTTGAAATGACCCAAATGATTACTAATTTTTGCAATAATAGCCAGATTATACAACAGCATCGCAGGTTTTTAGAATCACTTCAAGGCTTCGAAAACCACTTCATCGAAGGGTTTCAGCGCTGTCTTGAATTTGTTCTTGGCGTAGGCATAATAGCAGGCCTTGGCGCTGTCGGTGGCCAGTGCGGTGAAGCGACCTTTGATCGGCGCCACCACGCAGCAGGTGTCGGCAGCGAACTTGGCCCCCGCGGCTTCGATCACCGCCGTGTAGCCCATGCGGTCGGCGATCTCTTTGGTCGGGCGGGCGGTGGTGATCCAGAACTCCTTGGTCACCTGCTCCCCTTCCAACAACTCGGCGATGCGGGCGATCTCCTTGATGGATAAGTGCGGGCAGCCCAGGCTGACGAAATCGATTTCTGTGGATTGCGCGTCAATCATAGATTCTCTGGCCCCTTGGATATCTTCCTCTTTGATGACCATCGCATCCCCAGGCGGGACGATCTGACTAGCCTCGGGGGTGATACCAGTCATATGGAACAGAGCCACGCCCCCATAGGTCCCCAGGCTGGCGCAGAAGGATTTTAGATTCTCCACCGAGGCAGACTCAATTCCTCGAATATATGGCACGCGCCGCCCTCCCATGTTCTCTAACTTCTCCCCGAGGATTTTCCCAAAAGCCCCAAAGTCGGTGTTCTCCCCAAAAACACCTTCAACCTGCACATTTATCGTGGGCTGCCTATACGCACCCAGATGATAGCCATACTCCGGCGTCAACCCGGTCAGCGAGGCCGCCAGAGCGCTGGGCCCGCCTTCACGATTGCTGCGCGCACCCAACACCGAGTTGGCATAACACACCGCGCTGGACTCAGCCCAGGCGATATGCTCACCAAAATGGGGCGTGTTGCCAATTAGATACGGCGTGCAGGTGGCCGTGGTGATGATATTCATGTTCGCAAAGGCGTCCAGCACGCGCTGCTGATTCTCGGCAAACTCGGCGCTGATGCCCAGTGTCTGCCAGTTCTCGATGTCCATACCCGCCGGGTTGAGCGTGGTCAGCACCCGGGCGCGGCCGCCACCGTCAGCCATCTCAGAGAGAAAAGCCAGCCCGGCCTCGCCCAGGTTGGCATAGCTGACCCCAGCGACCTGCACCGAGGTCACCGGGATCATCCTCTCCGCGCCGTAGATCGTGCCCAGCGTGGTCAATATCTCCATGGCCTTCTGGGTAGCGCGCCCCTGCACCCCATCAAACATGGCTTGTTCTTCTTTAGTCAGATTCATTTCATACCATTTTTAACGCAGAGTCGCAGAGGTGCAGAGACGCAAAGATTTAATTTTTTATTCTCTGCGACTCCGCGCCCGGCCGTAGGCCCGCCTTTGGCGTGCGACTCTGCGTTTTATTCCTTATGAAACGACTAAGATCAACATGGGGATAAGGCACCTTCTCATAATGCCGGTGAGCGTTGCCAACCGGCGCGGTCAAATCGAAACCCATCTTGGAGGTCAGCTTGGTGCCTGGCTCAGCGCTGGGGTCAAGGCTGGAGCCGGGTTCTTTGCCCAGCACGATCAGATCACGGTCACCCTGGAAGCGTGTCGCCATGGCCCATTCCACTTGCAGCGGATCGTAGATATCGATATCCTTATCAACGACATAAACATGCTTGCACGAGCGATGCCCAGCAAAAGTCGCTCGGATAGCCTTCTTCCCATCATCTTCGTGCTGCTTGTCAATCTGCACGATAGCATGAAGCCAGGAGCAGCCCCCCGGGTTGATATTGACATCCAAGCACTTGACCACTTCGTTGACCTCCCGGAAGATCGTCGGCTCGCGCGGCATCCCCATCAGCAGCTTATGCTCCAACGCGCCCGGGAGCAGCGCCTGCCAGATAGGGTTTTTACGATGCGTGATAGCCTTGACCTCGAAAACCGGCTCCTGACGGATAACATCTTGAGTTTCGGTCAGATCGACAAAGGGGCCTTCAGCATGAGTGCGGTCGCGGTAAACCGTGCCCTCCAAAACAAACTCAGCCTCAGCAGGGATCATCAAATCCACGGTTTTTGCCCTCACCAGGTGCAATGGCTCCAAAGCATTGGCGATGGTCAACTCGTCAATGCCGATCTCCACCGAGATCGCCGCAGCCGCCAATACATTCGGCGAGTTGCCGACACAAACTGCCACATCCACCTGACCCAGGTCTTCCAGGAATTTGTAAAAGTGCCGACCTTTGACGACACGAATTGCCATCTCCGTCGGCGAAAACTGCATACTACGGTGGTAATCCAAATTCTGCCCATATTCAGGGTGCTTCACCACAAAAACCCCAGCGGTGATATAAGGTCCGCCGTCGCCTTCAAAATGTAAAGGGATGGGGAGCGAATCAAGATCAGGGTTCAGATGGACCACTTCCTGACAAGGGGCACCCCCCCTTGCATTCAATCTACGCGCGGAAAGAGTACCCCCCCTCTTTCCCCCCCGCGCGCGGGGGGGATGAAAGGGGGGGTGCTTGCGCTCCTCAATCGCCCGCCTCAACAACGGAATAATCTCCGCGACTGAGATTCCAAAATAATCCGCGAAATCCTGCTTGCTGCAAAACAAATTGCCCATCACCCGATATTCAGATTCGATCACATTCTCGAAGATCACCGGGCGGGGTTCGAGTTGTTTGAGCAGAGCGGCGATTTCATAGGTTTTGGAGATCGGCTCGGTAATACGGGTCAAGCGGCCTTCGGCATCTAATCGGTCTAAATAATTTCTCAGGGTCATAGCACCAACCTTTTATCCGGGTCAGGCACTTCTTGGGCGGCCTTCTCCAAAATATCAAAACCCAACTCGATGAGCGCGTCCAGGTCAGCAGAGCTCTCGCCATCTTCAGACCTGGCCAGCGCTTTATGCAATGAAGCCCGCACACCGCTGGCGCGGTGTGCCCAAATCGAATCCGCTGACAGCCGCTCCAGGCGGTCTACAAGCAGCCTGGCTTTATAAAGTCGTCGTTGATCTGCCGAAATCTTCACAGGCTGAATTATACAGGATAACCAGATCCCCGGTTTCTTGGAGAAACCAGGGTGTTTTGTATCCTTCAATAGCAGCTTGCACCACCGGTCATGCCTGTCATTCCGAGTAAACCCACCCCGCAACGAACAGCGGGGCTCAAACCGAAAGAAAACCAGCTTCCTGAGCGGAGGCCTGATGCTTTTCAGGCCGTAGTCGAAGGGAGCGGCTCGTGCAAGACTCGCTGCTTCGACTACGGGCGGATATTGCTCGCCCTCCGCTCAGCACGCTTGAACATTCGTTTACATTGTTTTCTTAGTAGCGTAGTGAGGAATCCCTAGAACGCGAGTTTCTTTCTCACCTGCGCAGGTATTTTATGATGGCAATATCAGGGATTCTTCACTCCGTTCAGAATGACAGGTATTCAAGATTTCAGCTCTTTGAGAAGAGCTAAAAATGATAAAATCAACCCATCCACGAAACGAGGCGATCCAATGAACGATCAAAAAGTTATTTTTTCCATGGTGCGGGTCAACCGCCGCTTTCCCCCCAGCAACAAAGAAGTAATCCGCGATATATCCCTGGGCTTCTATTATGGAGCCAAGATCGGCGTAGTAGGGCTGAATGGCTCCGGCAAAAGCACCCTCTTGCGCATCATCGCCGGAAAGGACGATGGCTACGAGGGTCAGGTGGTCTTTTCCCCAGGGTATAGTGTCGGCTTATTGGAACAGGAACCCCAACTGGATCCAGAAAAGAAGGTGATAGAAATCATCGAGGAAGCTGTCCAGCCCATCATCGACAACATCAAGGCTTTCGATGAAGTCAACGAAAAATTCGCCGATCCCGAGGCTGATTTCGACGCTCTGATCGCCGAACAATCGCGGCTGCAGGAATGGCTCGATCAGCACAATGCCTGGGACCTGGACAGCCGTCTGGACATGGCCATGGAGGCCCTGCGCTGCCCGCCGCCGGAAACTTCGGTTTCAGTGCTCTCGGGTGGCGAACTTCGTCGAGTAGCCCTGACGCGCCTGCTGCTGACCGAGTCCGACATCCTGCTGCTTGATGAGCCTACCAACCACCTGGACGCAGAATCAGTGGCCTGGCTGGAACGTCACCTGCAGGGTTATCCCGGCACAGTGATCGCCGTGACCCACGACCGCTACTTCCTGGATAATGTCGCCGGTTGGATTTTGGAATTAGACCGCGGCCATGGCATCCCCTGGAAAGGCAATTATTCATCCTGGCTGGAGCAAAAACGTGATCGCCTGCGCGTCGAACAGAAAGCCGAAGATAAACGCATCAAAACCCTGGCGCGCGAATTGGAATGGATCCGCATGGCGCCTAAAGCCCGGCACGCTAAAGGCAAGGCCCGACACACTGCTTATGACCGCCTGCTCTCGCAAGAATATGAAGCCCGCCGTGAAGATTTGGAAATCTATATCCCCCCGGGGGGTCGCCTGGGCGATACGGTGATCGAGTTCAAACATGTCAGTAAGGGCTATGACGAGCGCTTGCTGATCGATGATCTCACCCGCAGCATCCCGCCAGGGAGCATCGTGGGGATCATCGGCCCCAACGGCGCCGGGAAAACTTCCCTGCTGCGTTTGATCACCGGGGTTGAAGAACCCAATGCTGGCACAGTAAAAATTGGAAAAACGGTGCAATTGGGTTACGTCGATCAATCGCGGGATACACTGGATGGCGAAAAAAACGTTTGGGAGGAGATCAGCGGCGGGGATGAATTTATCCAGTTGGGCGGACGTAAACGCAACTCGCGCGCCTATGTGGCTTCGTTCAATTTCCTGGGCAGCGACCAGCAAAAGAAAGTCAAAGATCTATCCGGCGGCGAGCGTAACCGTGTTCATCTGGCCAAGATCCTCAAAGAGGCCGCCAACGTGATCCTGCTCGATGAGCCTACTAACGACCTGGATGTCAACACGCTGCGCTCCCTGGAAGAAGCCCTGGAGAATTTCGCTGGCTGCGCCATCGTGGTATCGCACGACCGCTGGTTCCTCGACCGCATCGCCACCCACATCCTGGCCTTCGAAGGTGACAGTCATCTTGAATG
>JADHXE010000008.1 GCA_016783125.1 Anaerolineales bacterium | reverse complement strand
GGGTATAATGAATGCTCAGGACAGTCAGGTTCGTAGGCAAGAAAAAGGGAGCAAGCATGAAAATCCGGAAACATTTATCAGCCAGTGGGTTGTATTGTAGGATAGGGGAGCGGTTTAGCCAAATCAAGGATCATCGGGCAGGGAATGCGGTGATAGCCTTCAAAGACAGCTTGATGGCAGGGTTTGCGATGTTCTCGTTGAAAGATTCATCATTGTTAGTATTCGACAAACGCCGCCAAACGGATGGCAATCTGAAGCGGGTATACGGGATAGATGAAGTAAAGGTGGAGTCTATTGTGCATCCGGAAGAAGAATTCGAAAAAGGTTGACGGCCGCTATGCAACCTCAACCAACTTCACAGGGCGGTTTTCTTGATAGGATTTTAGGGCCGCCATGCCCATGACGACGGGTATACGACCATCCATGCCGATAACTGGAGGGGCTGTATCATTTTGAATACTCTCCACAAACTCACACATTTCTTGAGTGAAAGATTCTGCGTAGCGCTCCAGGAAGAAATACAACGGCTGCGCCGATTGTACGCCATCGGCGTTACTGTAGACATGTGAATCTGGTGTGTTGTTGCCAGTAGCTACCATGCCGCCGGAACCAAAGACTTCCACGCGTTGGTCATAGCCATAGACGGCTTTGCGACTGTTATCAATCGTACCGATAGCGCTATTTTCAAAGCGTAAGGTGATAATTGCGGTATCGATGTCGCCCGCCTCGCCAATGGCAGGATCAACCATCACGCCGCCAGCGGCGTAGATCTCGGTCACTTCGCTGCCCATTAAATAGCGAGCCATATCAAAATCGTGGATGGTCATATCGAGGAAGATACCGCCAGAAACTTTGATATATTCAACAGGCGGGGGCGCAGGGTCCCGGCTGGTAATACGCAGAATATGCGGGGTGCCAACTTTATTGGCAGCGATCATTTCACGCACTTTGCGGAAGTTGGGATCAAAACGTCGATTGAAGCCAATTTGTAGTTTTACGCCCGCTTTCTCAACTGCGGCCAGCGCAGCGTCGATTTTTGCTAAATCATGATCGATGGGTTTCTCACAGAAGATATGCTTGCCAGCCTCTGCGGCTTCGATGATGATTTGGGCATGAGTATCTGTCGACGAGCAAATAGCCACCGCGTCGATGTTCGGGTCTGCCAGAATATCGTGATAATCAGCAGTCGAAGTGGGGACGCGTAGGTGGGCAGCAGTTTCTTGGGCGGCTTCCAGCGTAATATCCGCAATAGAGATGACCTGCACTCCAGGGATACGAGTAGCCAGATTCTCGGCGTGGATTTTGCCAATCCGTCCAGCACCGATAACGCCAAAAGTTATCATCTTTTTCTCAGACATCATATTCTCCTGTTAAATATGCTTAGGGTTCGTAAAAATATAACTTCCCGCACCCCTGTCATTGCGAAGCAGCTTTATCGCTGAAGCAATCTCCTTGACAGCCTTGGGGACTGCTTCGTCGCAAAAAACGCTCCTCGCAGTGACAAGTTTGGATTTGTTTTTATCAAGCAAGTGCGGGAACTATTTTTTTTATAGACCCTTATGTAGAAGGCTTTTCAAAGCCAATCGATTCCAGATAATCTCGGTTGCGCTGGGCGCTGTCTTTGGGGTTACCCATGCCAGGCAAAACATCTTGTTCAACTACAATCCAACCATCGTAGTTCAGTTCATTAAGAATGGCTTTCAGCGCGGGGAAATCTACCGCTCCCAAGCCAAGCTCGCAGAAGATTCCCTTGCGCACAGACTCAAAGTAGTCCCACGACTCGGTGCGCGCTTGGGCTGCAATCTCAGGATGGCAATCTTTGAAATGTACATGCCAAATCCGGTCGGCGTGTTTGCGCAACCCTGCTACCGGGTCGCCGCCGCCAAACATATAGTGTCCTGCATCAAAGCACAGGCCAAGCACATCCGGATCGGTCATTGAAAGCAATTTCTCGACTTCAGCAGGCGTTTCTACAAATCCCGCACAGTGATGATGAAAAACAGTGCGCACGCCGGTTTGATCATATACGTCACGAGCCACGCGTTCTGCACCTTGACCAAAGGTTTCCCATTGTTCATCCGTTAATCCATGTTCGGGTTTAATCCGACCGGCATGTTGCGTGCGGGTTGTGTTTTTTCCGTTTTCATCGGCCAACACAATAAAAGGATTCTTAGCTACGGCAGCCAGCAGCTTGGCCGTGCGCACGGCAACTTCTGCGCCAGAAGTATGAGCCTCGGGATCGGATAAATCTACAGGCGCAAACGCAGCCAGCAGCTCCAGTTTACGGGCATCCAACTCATCCTTGAGTGCCACGGGGTCGGTGGGCATGAAATCCCAATCCCCCAATTCGGTACCATCGTAACCAGTCGCTTGCATTTCATCTAATACTTGTTCAAAACCAGCAGACTCGCCATCCAGGTCAAATTCGAGTACACCCCACGAACAGGGGGCATTTGCGATCGTAATCATAGGAACCTCCGGGAAAGATAGAGATAGAGTGTAGAGATAGAACGTTAGCGCTGGAGGCCGGTGAGCATAGCGGCGATTTCGTTGGCTTCGGTGTAATGCCGGTCAAGGTTTGTTTGGGACAAAAACTGACGTTTATAAAACATTGTCAATAAGCTGACCACTTCGTAAGTAGAGCCTTTGGCAATACGGTAAAAATACCTGCTTTCTTTGACGCCGTCACGGCCAGTACCCTCGGCAATATTCGTGGGAATGCTCAATGCAGCGCGGCGTAACTGCTCTCCGAGCGAAAACTGATACTTCTGAGGCAGCCTATCAGCAATGTCAAACATCGTATCAGCGAAGTCAATACTCCGCTTCCAAACATCCAAGTACTCAAATTTAAAACTCATCTCCGCTGCCCTCTCTATCTCTATCTCTCTATACTCTATCTCTCTCTATCTAAAATTGCCTAGACCATTCTTTGAGCCAGCGTTCAATAACGACTTTGGTCTGGGTATAGAACTCGACTGCATGGTGACCCTGTCCGTGTAATGTGCCAAAGAAGCTATCTTTCCATCCGCTGAAGGGGAAGAATGCCATTGGAGCAGCCACACCAATATTGACACCGATATTGCCAGCCGTCGCTTCATAGCGGAAACGTCGCGCTGCGCCGCCGCTGTTGGTAAAGATGCAAGCCATGTTCCCGTAGTTGCCGCCGTTGACGATCTTGATGGCGTCATCCAGAGTCTCGGCGTGCATCATGCTCATAACGGGCCCAAAGATTTCTGTCTGAGCGAGTTCGCCTTTCGGCGAGACATTACTCAAAATTGTGGGATTCAGAAAGTTTCCCTTTTCATATCCTGAAATCGTTGCCTGACGACCATCCAGCACAAGTTCAGCCCCTTCTTCCATGCCCTTATTGATGAGGCTTTCAATCCGAGTTTTACTTTGTGGGCTAATCACCGGTCCCATTTGGGTATTCTCATCCAGTCCATATCCGACGACACGAGAAAGGGCGGCTTCTTTTAGTACAGGGGCAAATATGTTTTGAGCTTCGCCCACGGTGATAATATTGGCGGCTGCAAGACAGCGCTGACCGGCATTGCCAAAAACGCTGTCGGTAATAATGCTGGTGGTTATTTCTACATCGGCATCAGGCATAATCACCAGCGGATTCTTAGCTCCGCCCTGTGCCTGGACGCGTTTTCCGTTGGCAGCCCCGCGACTGTAAACATGCAGCGCAACAGGTGTGGAGCCAACAAAGCTGATTGCCTTGACGGTCGGATGATCGAGCAGTGCATTGACGGCTTCAGCCCCGCCATGAACCAGATTTACGACGCCTTTTGGCAGGTCAAGTTCTTCCATAATCTCCACGACGAGTTGCATGGTCATGGGGCAACGCTCGGAGGGCTTAATGATTACCGTGTTGCCTGTGGCGATGGCATAAGGCAGGAACCAAAATGGAATCATGCCGGGGAAATTGAAGGGCGCAATAATGGTCACCACTCCCAATGGTTGGCGAATCATCATTTCGTCGATACCGCGGGCAATATCCTCGTTCAGGTACCCTTGCATGAGGGATGGGATACCGCAAGCTGTTTCCACATTTTCAATTGCTCGGCGCATCTCACCACGAGCCTCACCCAGGGTTTTTCCATTCTCCTGCACAATCATGCGGGAGAAATCTTCAAATCTCTCATCCATCAGGGTTTTAAGTTTAAACAAATATTGAATCCGCGTGGTTGCTGGCGTGCGCCGCCAACCGTTGAAGGCGGCGGATGCGGCTTGCACTGCGGTATCCACGTCTTTTATCGGGGAGAGCGGCACTTGACCAAGCGTTTCTCCTGTAGCCGGGTTTAGTACATCCAAATATTCCGTGGCAGTGGATTCTGACCACGCGCCGTTGATGTAGTTCAGTAGTTTCTTTGCCATGCTTTTCTCCTGTTTCGTACTTTGTGCGTATGTTAGGTAGCTTATAAGTACTCGAGCAAAAGTTTTTCGGTATTTGTAGCACGACATTTATGTCGTATTTCAGGGCAAGGCGACATAATGGGCTTTGGCTAATTAATTCGGTAATAAAATCACAGTCTCTGAGCGGAGCCGTAGCGATAGCGAAGGCGCAGTCGAAGAGCGGCTTCTCGCGAACCCCGTCCTTCGACTACAGGCTCAAGTGCAGTCGCCTTCCGCTCAGGAACTGGTTGATTTTTCAAATTTCTATTACCGATTTATTTTCTTAATCTCCATAATGTCGCTTTACATGTCACTAATTTACTTATGCTCAGGTACTTACGTTGTATATGAGTTTATAGATGGTGCCTTTCTTTCTTGATCGCTTTTTCATAGGCTGCGTATTTTTCCAGCACGCTTTCTTTAGTAGATATTTCCGCAATGGGGACATCCCACCAGGAATATCCAGGCACTCGTTCTTCGCGGTCAGTCTCTATAACGATGACGGTCGTTTGGGTCTGCTTTTTGGCTTCTTTGATGGCAGATTCCAGACTGGCCTTGTCGCTGGCTTCGATGACGTGCGCGCCCAGACTGCGGGCGTTGGCGGCGAAATCTACGGGCAGGCGCTGCCCATCCAACTGGTCTGTTGCTGCGTTGCGAGATAAGTAGCGGGTGCCAAAGCCGCCGCTGCCCAGAGCTTCGGATAGACTGCCAATGCTGGCGTAGCCGTGATTGTTGAGCAAGATGATATTGATCTTGATCCCCTCTTGTACCGCCGTGACAATTTCCTGAGACAGCATCAGGTAAGAACCATCTCCTACCATTATATACACTTCCCGATCAGGGTCTGCCATCTTGACGCCCAGCCCACCGGCGATTTCGTAACCCATGCAAGAATAGCCATATTCCAGATGATAGCCTTTGGGGTCGCGCGTCCGCCAGAGTTTGTGCAAATCCCCAGGCAAGCTGCCGGCAGCGCCGACCACCACATCTTGAGGGCGGGAACGCTCGTTAATCACGCCGATCACTTCGCTCTGGCTGATGGGCACACCGTGATCCAGATTGTAGGCTTTTTCAACGATGGCATCCCACGCCTGATTGAACTTAGCAATGCGGGCCTGGTAGCCCTCGTCGGTGCGGTAGCCCTGCAAAGCGATGCCTAACTCTTCGAGAGTAACCAGCGCATCCGCCACCAATGGAAGGGCTGCCTGCTTGAAAGCATCAAATTCGGCTATATTGATGTTGATGAACTTGACACCAGGGTTTTGGAAAGCTGTCTTGGACGCGGTGGTGAAGTCGCTATAGCGGGTGCCAATGCCGATAATCAGGTCGGCATCACGCGCCAGTTCAAAAGCTCCCGGCGTACCGGTTGCGCCCATTGCGCCCAGCGCCAGAGGGTGATCATAAGAGATTGCGCCCTTCCCCGCCTGCGTTTCAGCAACGGGAATACCGGTTTGCTCGGCAAATTTCTTTAATGCCTCGGTGGCTTCAGCGTAGATAACGCCGCCACCGGCGATAATGAGCGGTTTTTTGCTGGATTTGATCAGTTTAACGGCACGCTGCAAAAGGGTAATATCCGGTCTGGGACGCGGAATCAACCACACCCGGCGCGCGAATAACTCCTCAGGATAATCAAATGCCTCAGCCTGCACATCCTGTGGCAGAGCCAGCGTCACCGCGCCGGTGTCTGCCTGAGAAGTAAGTACGCGCATCGCTTCGGGCAACGCGTAGATAATTTGCTCGGGACGGTTGATGCGATCCCAATAGCGCGAAACCGGCTTGAAGGCATCATTGACGGAAATATCTTGCGAGGAGGGCATTTCCAGTTGCTGCAATACGGGGGCTACATTGCGGCGGGCGAAGAGGTCACCGGGTAAGAGCAATACAGGCAAACGGTTGATCGTTGCCCCGGCTGCGGCAGTAACCATGTTCGTAGCGCCGGGACCAATCGAAGATGTGCAGGCAAATGTTTGCAGGCGATTTTTCACCTTTGCGTAAGCCGCGGCGGTATGCACCATAGCTTGTTCGTTGCGGGATTGGAAATAGCGAAAATCGGGATTTTGCTGCAAGGCTTGCCCGATGCCGGCGATGTTGCCATGACCGAAAATGCCCCAGCATCCGGCGAAGAAGGGGTTTTTGCGACCATCACGCTCGACATACTGGTTTTGCAGGAAGCGGATAATGGCTTGCGCGGTGGTGAGGCGAATTGTGCTCATAGATTTTCCTTTGTTCTATTTATGGGACTTACACAAAACACCTTTTTCTAATCGCAATGCTCTGCGTTGCGATTTGTCCACAGTATCCCAACGCAGAGCATTGGGACAAGGATTATAAAAATGCGTAAGTCCTAAAGGTATTCTTTCTTAATTGCTCAAAATGTTAGAGGTTTAACAAGAAGATGACAGTTCCTGAGCGGAGCGGACGATAGGGAGCGTAGTCGAAGGACGGGTTATCTAGTAAAGCCGCTCTTCGACTACAGTTCCGCTATCGCTTCACTTCCGCTCAGAGACTGGACACTTTTACCCAACAAAATTTTGAGAAACCACATTCTTTCGTATGCTTGGTACGCTTCGTGGATAAAGAGTTCTACTTCACATCCGGGTTGGGCAGCATGAACTCTTCGCGGATCATGGCTTGCAGGTCGTGATAGGACTTGATGAAGCCCCGTAAAGTGCGTACCGTTGCTCCATAGGTGTCGAATTCGTCCACGCTCATCCCGTCTTCATCGTAAGCCATGCGGAAATCTGGGGTATGGTCATACAAATCTTGGATGATGGCAGAATCAACAGGGTTGTCCATACGTTCTTTAACTCCCACATCGGAGGCGTTGAAGCGTTTTTGCCAGTTATAGGGGATAGTAAGAATAACGTCGCCGCCGATGAATTCTGACCAGTGCAAGTGGTTACGGTAAGCCGCAGCCAACAAGCGTGCCCGATAGCCGCGCTCTTGGTAGAGTTGATAGGCTTTCTTGAAGATGGCGACACCAGCCCAATGGATATGAGCCGGGTTGAGGATGATATTGTCTCGATTCGTCACCACCTGCATCCAATCGTCGGCGCGCCCCACCATAATGGTGCAGGCTGGACTCATCTTGGATATATCCAGTCCATCAGCAGCGCGGCGATCCAGGCCGCGTTCTACAGCCTCGGCGATAGCGATAGCTTGCGGAACAGTGAAGCTTACCGTGGCATTGATGCTGGCTCCGTGATAAGTGGCATCTTCGATGGCTTGGATGCCTGCTGATGTTGCCGCGATTTTAATCTGCATATTAGGCGCCAACTCATTAAAATAGCGCGCCTGCTCGACGATGGCGGTCGCGTTGCCGTAATTGGCTGGGTTGGTCTGAATGGAGAGACGTCCCTTTTTGCCGCCCTCACGCTCAAAAACAGGCAGCAACAATTCAGCGCCCTTGACAGCGACTTCTTCAGAAACTTTCCAGGTGACTTCAACCTCTGACCAAGTCGGGTTTTCAGCGATGACCTCAAAGATACGCTCGCGCCATAGGTGCATTTCCTGTCGGACAACACTTAAGACGATAGTAGGGTTGCTGGTAGCGCCAACAGCACCGTGTTCGATGGCGTAAGTTAACTCCTCGATCGCGCAGGAGTCGTTCCAGAAATCGGTGACCGTAGTGGAAATGGTCTCGTGGAGGGGACTTTTGTAGGTAGACATTTTGTTTATTCCTTTATCGTGTTCTATTTTTCCATTGCCATGCTGACAACGGGCAGGCGCGGGTCTCTTGCCTTCCAAGTATCTTTGACCCAAGCATACTCCGGATCGTCGGTGGCGGTCAAAACCTGGGCTGTGCCAGCCAGAAAATTCAAGTAATAGGTGGTATAGCCCGGGGCAGAGACGACGGGGTGATAGCCTTCAGGGACCAAGACGGCGTGGCTATTGCGAGCCAAGATCAATTCGTCCAGACTTTTGTCGTCGTTGTATAACCGTTGATAGGCGTAGCCTTCGGGCTTGTCTATTTTGTAGAAGTAGATTTCTTCCAGATCAGCCTCGAGGATATTGCCCTCAGCATCTTCGCGATGGACGTCATGTTTGTGCCCAGGATAGGAACTCCAATTGCCAGAGGGGGTATAAACTTCGACAACCACTAAACGGTGACAGTCAAATCCGGGCGGAATTATGCCGTTGATTTGACGGGTGAAATTATCCCCACCGCGGATTTCGGTGTCTACATCATCGGGGGTGACCAATTGCGGGGGGTGATCTTCATCCGTGGGGACCCAGCCGCAGGCAATATCCGGATTTTCACTGGCGGCTTCCACACTGAACTCGGTGTGGCGCGGCAGATAGAGCGTATAGGGCATGCCGCTAAAGACGTTTGGTCTGCGGCCTATGTTTTTCCAATCTCCACGGCTAGAGCGCACATGGCAAACTCCACCCAGCACAACCAGAGCCAATTCATTTTCATCGGTTTGGAAAGACCATTTTTCGCCTTGTCTCATTTTCCGGGCAGAGAGGTTCAAGAACTCCCAGCCTGCTGATTCAGGACTGATGCGAAGGTATTCCCCTGAATCCGTTTGGGGTGAAACTAAAAGAGGGGATTTTGTTGTAGGCATAGGTTTCCTTTTTATAAATATTGATCGCCTTTCTTCGTCTGCCGGTAGGCGAGGTGGACGCCGCCTTTGCCCGACCCGTGACCGTAATAGTGCCACTGTGGGAAATTAAAATCCGATGTCACCGAGCGCGGCAGCAAAAGCACTGCCTGGAGGAAAGTTTCCAGATCAGGGACGCCGTAGATATTCACCTGATAATTCCAAAGATCCATCTGATCGAAGAGTTCCCTCAGATTTGGCCGCTCCCAGCTAATCGAAAAACGGTTGATGCCCCAATCATTCAGCATTTGCAGGGTTCTATGCGCCTGCTCCGGCGCGGCTACGATCAGAGGCGCCAGAAAGTCTATCGGGCATTGGATGATGGCTTCTGGATGCCTGAGACAAAGGTGTTTAAAGCCGCTTTCCATTAATATCTCAATGTTGGCATTGAACCACAGTCTGTCGTCGGTCAACTCTCTCTCAGCGACCATCTCCAGCACTCGATCCAGCAGCATGCCACCAGCCTTAAAATCGATCTTAATCGCCCGGCCAAAGGCTGTGATTTTGTCCAACACGTCGGCCAGCATAAACCATTGCTCATTAGTCTCTAGTAGGGTTGCCGCAAACGAGTCGTGCCGTAAAATTACCCAGCGGCAGGTGGGTTCAAGCATGGCATCCACCTCTGCCCATCGCACGTCAGAAGCCAGAAACTGGCGCAAATTGGCCTTATCATTCACCCCGTGCCAGGCTAACTGGACGTGAGCGGGCAGGGCCTTCTCATCCGGGATGAGCTCCGCCAAGCGATACTCTTTGCCGCGCACCGTGCCGCGCGGCAGGCGTGTTCTTTTAGATTCGAAAACCGTGTTGGCGTGTAAAAGAAGCACATCTCTCTCCGGGTCAGCGGTGGCCAGCGTTTTTAGATTGGCTGGCTCGTTATCGATGAAGGCGAATACGTGGTAGCCAGCCTCCCTGAAATGATTGATCCCTGCTACTTTGATATCGGGAACCTTTTCCTCCCATTTGCCCGGATTCATATAGAGCAGATCGTCGACAAACTGTACCCGGTAGGGCTTACCAAGCCGGTTCAACGAACGCAGGGTGTTTTCCCGCAGTGTTTCTGGACGACCAGTCACCAGACCAACGGTAGTATTGGTCTGAAGCTGAAACCAACGGACAACATCCAGCACCCCTCGAAACGGATGATGCATTTCGCGGATAGCTTCAGGGGTCCAGCGTTGCTCCAGGTACCAGGCCAAGATGTCGGCCTGCGCCTCGGCGGGCACGTTCAATTCAGTGAACAGCGCATCCACCTGGTTCTCGTGCACGTTAATATCCGCGAATTGCAATCTTTCGAAATAACTGGTGGCGTGGGTACGATCATACGCATAGAGCACGGCCAAAATCATGTGACGCATGTCAATGATGGTGCCGTCAATATCCAACAATAGCATCAGACGCTCGCCGGGGTAGGCCTGACAGACACGTTCGAACTGGGCTGAGAGGGCTCGCATCCATTTGGCTGTCATTGTTGCCCTCGTTCCACGCCCGCTGTCAAACCTTTTATGATTGGCATCATCTTTTCAGGCCAATTGGTTGTGATCGAGTCAACTCCCATTCCCAACAGTTCCTGTACGCGCTCTTCGTCATCCACTGTCCAGACCCAAACAGACAATCCCTTTCGATGAGCTTGTTGGACAAGGGGGCGATTGACAAAAACGTGGGCAATATTGATTCCGGCTGCGCCAGTCTGCTCGGCCACGTTCAGGCAACGTGATCGGAATATCGCTGCCGGCCCCGTGAGAGCCAATTGTTCCAACACCTCATCGAGATTCAAGAGAACAGTCAGGCGCGGTTCTCGCGAACGGATCATTTTTACACAGTCTTGCGTACATCCGCTAATGACGACCTCGTTCAAGACATTCATCTCTCGAACAGCTTTTAGTGTGGCTGGAATAGCGCGCTCTGTTTTCAAATCCAGGTTTAATGGTATCCGATTCCGGGTCAGCTCTAAAACATCGCACAGTGTCAGGATACGTTCCCCTGCGAATTCGGGGGCTTTCCAATCACCGGCGTCCAGTAATTTGAGTTCCGATAACGTGTGCTCAATCACATGCCCCTGCCCGTTGGTCGTGTGTTCAAGTCTCGAGTGGTGGATTAAAACCGGGACTCCATCCTGACTGATATGAACATCCACTTCAATCATATCGACTTCTAGGGCGATTGCCTGTTGGATCGCTAAGCGTGTATTCTCAGGAGCGGGGCCAGAATTCCCCCGGTGGGCTATGAGTTGGGTGTGATGAGGCAATTGGTATGACACAATTCATTTACTCCAGTTTGACGCCTGCCAGCAATTCTTCTACGGCAGCCAGATTGCCATTCCAGGGGCCAGGCTGCTCTTGCTTCAGGGTGGTGACGGCGGCCGCAAAGCGGCAGGCCTCTTGTGGGGAGGTGCTCAATCTTTTTCCCAGGTAGGTGGCAAAGCAAGTGTCTCCTCTGCCGGTTCGACCATCGAGGGAATGTGGGGTGAAAGGGGCCTGGTAGATGTGCCCCTCAGCGAAGACGGTCACACCCGATGACTGGGTGACGACAATCTCGCGGGGGCCAAAATCAGCCAATCGGTGGGCTGCCAATCGCAAATCAGTCTGGCCAGTGAGCAACTCGGCCTCGGCGCGGTCCACTTTTAGATAGGTTACGTGCGAGAGGCCCTCTTCCATCTCGACCCACTCACGGAAAACGAGACTGCCATTATCACGGACGCGCACGAACCCCTGCACATCGAGTGCGACCGGGCCTCGACTGGCCAGGGATTTGAGCAGCGGCAGGTCCACCTCGCCGGCGATGATGGGGACAATCGCGTAGATGCGGGCTGCGACATCCGGAATATCGGCGATTTGAAAAGGCCCGGCAAACCCCAGAGTTTTGCAAACGCGCCGCTCCATGTCGGCCGAGTCGTAAATATTTTCGATCCCCGAGGTCTCTGGTGCAGGAGTAGCGAAGAGCTGCACTCCAGCAAGCTTTAGTTCCTCGATACGTGAAAAATCGCCTGAGTGCAGGCGTGTGACCACAGCCACATCCAACCCCAGGTGACGCAAGGTCACGCTGCCGTAGTAGACGCCACCCCCGGAGGAGGTCTTAGCAAGGCCATCTACCACCAGTATGTCCCTGGCGAAGTGGCCGATCATCATAATGTCAATCTTGTTCTTGGTGGGCAAAGTCATGTTTCCCTCGTTCTGTAAAAATTAATGACAGCATCTTCAGCGTCGATGGGTTTACCGTAGCGTTCGCTCAACTCATGCTGCCAGCGCGAAACCCAAATGTACAGGTCTGCCTCGGTGCGTCCCAGAAACTGTTTTAGAATGCCCTGTTTGCAGATCGCACGAATAATGGGCTGGTAGACGTTATCGTACCAACCGGTAACCGCCTCTTCATTTGAAGTTTCCCGATTATACTCCCGGCCCAGATAATAGCGGTGGACGGCGATATGTTCGAGCAAATCACGATACCGTCCCGGGGCGGTCAATTCGATGTGCTGGTTTGGACGCAGCCTATTAAGGCGCGTTTTTTCCAGGAACGCCACGTAGCCTTGCTTGATGAGCAGGTCATCTAGATCGTCATCAGGACTGAGGGGCACCAGACTGGGATATTCCCACACGAAAGCCTCGATGTCAGGCACGTTCTGGGCACGGGCGACAGAGATGCGGTGGTTGCCATCGCGCACGAAGTAAGCCTCACCCACCTTGTAAAGCTCCACAGGAGGCAGGCCGCCTGCTTTCACACGATCTTCGACGGCAGCCCAGCGTTCTCGCAACCCGTCACTGCGAGGCAGAAATGTGCGCGTAAAATCCCGGTAGCGCCCCACACTGCCCACGATTTGATTCAGCGGTATCTCTTGCAAGTCTCGGAAGTGGCGATCACGAAGGCGCAGTTGCTGGCGTACCTGTTCGAAAGGCAGCAGATCCAGCGGCTGCCGCGTGATGAAAGCCAGGATGCGCTGGACGAACGCCTTGCGCCGGGCGCTGTCAAAATTGCGCAAAGAGTCACGGTGAGTTGTCATCGTTTCCGTTTCCAACTCGCAATAAACAACTCTCTCCAAGACCTGCTCGGAGAGAGCCAAAGTCGTCTTCGAACGGATGGGAGGCAGCCCGCCAGAGCGATAAACCTCGCGGTACGCATACAAGCGATGACGGCGAGCCTCTTCATGCCGGATTCGTTGTTACCAGAGCAAAGACTGCTCTGTTGCCGGGTCGAAGAACTGCGCCTTGCTGGTGTTGAAGTCGAGCGCGGTATTTTCACCCATTTTCAGCCGCAAGGCGGGGTCGGCCAACACGCGAATGCTGGTCTCTCCAACGCGCACGTCAATCAGGTCGTCGCGGCCCAGCGGCTCAACGACATAGATTTCGCCAGAGACACCCTCCTGCTCCTGCTCGCTGATGGTTACGTCTTCAGGGCGGATGCCCATGATGACCCGGCCTTTGCCAGCCGCCTTTTCACCCCGCTCAGCAGGGACGATCAAATCGATCCCATCTGCACGGGCGTGGTAGTCACCGTTTTCGCGGGTAACATCGACCTCGATGAGATTCATCGGCGGGTTACCCACAAAGCTGGCTACAAAGAGGGTGCGCGGTTGATCATACAGTTCATCTGGCGGGCTGTAGGCTTGCAGTTTGCCATCTTTCATCACTGCCACGCGGTCGGCCATAGTCATGGCCTCCACCTGGTCGTGGGTGACGTAAATTGATGTGACTCTTAGCTCTACCTGAAGCCGTTTGATTTCGCCGCGCATGGAGAGGCGCAGGCGAGCGTCCAGGTTGGAAAGCGGTTCGTCGAACAGCAGCAGTTTAGGCTCTTTGACCAGCGCCCGGCCCAGAGCCACGCGTTGCTGCTGTCCGCCGGAGAGCTGGGCTGGCTTGCGATCCATCAAGTGTCCGATGTCCATCATATCGGCCACTTTCTGCGCCCGCTGTTTCATTTCCTCCTTGGATGTTTTCTGCAATTTGAGGGGATAGCTGATGTTCTGGAATACGGTCATGTGAGGGTAGAGGGCGTAGCTCTGGAAAACCATACCGATGTTGCGGTCTTTGGGCGCTACGTAGTTGACGACGCGTTCGTCGAAACGAATGCTGCCTTCTGTGGGCTTGTAAATTCCAGCGACCATCAACAATGTTGTGGTTTTCCCGCAGCCCGAAGGCCCCAGGAAGGCCACGAACTCGCCGTCGGTGATCTCCAGGTCGATGCGGTCGGCGCCCACGACCTTCCCCCAACGTTTGCTCAGGTTTTCGAGTTTTACTTTCATGGTTCACTCCTCATATAGCGTATTGCGTATTCCGTATCATTGCGCTATACGCTGTACGGAATACGCAATACGAGTCACGTGCCACCTTTGGCCCCGCCGGCATAGATGCTCAACAGCAGGTCCTGGGTGAAGATGAAGAAAATAGCCACCGGGATGAGCTGGAACAGCCCCACCGCGGTGACCGCTCCCCATTGGACAGCCACTGTATCGCCCCTAAAATTATTCAAAAAGACAGACAGGGTCGCGTTTTGACCAGCGCCGATGGTAAAGGTTTTGGGGATCAGCCAGGCGTTCCAGCCGGAGATGAAAGCGAAGATGGATAATGCGGCAATGCCCGGCTTGATGGTGGGCAGGATGATCTCCCCCCAAACCCGCAGGCGGGAGGCGCCGTCGATCAGGGCGGCCCGTTCCATGTCCCAGGAGACGTTGTCGAAAAAGCCCTTCATCAGCCAGATGCCGAAGGGCAGTTCGAAACCGATCATCACCAGGCCTACGCCTGTAAGCGTGTTGTATAGTTTGAGGGTGCGCAGCACGAAGTAGATGCCGATCAGCAGGGTCACACTGGGAAAGGCATGCAGTATCAGCGTCAGCGAGAGGAACGACTTGCGCCCTGGGAAGTTTAGGCGTGACAGCGCATAACCGGCCAGTGATGAAACTATAACCACAGCGGTAGTCATTGATATGGCGATCACGAAGGTGTTGAAGGTCACCCTCCAGATGCTGGGATAGCCGCGGCCGAAGGGCGGCTCGCTCAAGAAACTCCAGTTGCTCAAGGTGAAGCCTGTTGACCGCAGCCCTTCCGTACTGACTGAGAAGGAACTGAGCGCCAGCCAGAAATAGCCCACGACGATGGGCAGCACGGTGAGAACCAGGAGTACGTAGGGAATGACTGCCATGATCCTTTGTCGAAGTGTCATCATATTTCTCCTTGTGCGTTACAGCAAGTCGATCTTAGGTTCTTGCACCAGTTCATCGAACTTGAACACGCGCATATAGATAGCAGCCGCGCCCACACCGATGATCACCAGGATCACCGCCCAGGCCGAACCATAGCCCCACTGGTTGTTGCCAAAGTAGTTGGATAAGGCCCGGTGGTAGGCTGTCAGCGCCCACACCTCGGTCTTGTACAACCCCGGCCCGCCATCGGTGAGCAGCATGATCTGCTCAAAGGAGGTGAGCAGCGAGAGCGTCTGGTAGGTGATCACGAACAGGATCGGCCACTTGATCGAGGGCAGGATGACGTGGCGGATGGTCTGCCAGGTCGAGGCACCGTCTACCTTGGAGGCCATCATAAAATCCCTGGGGATGGCCTCGATGGCCGAGGTAAAGATCACCATGCCAAACGAGGCGCCGATCATTCCATTCACAATGATGACGAAGAACCAGGGCGCGGCCTGGATCAAGTCACCCCCTGTGCCTATTCCCAGGGGAACGAGCAACTGGTTGAGGATGCCGTGAGGGGCGCGCGAGGCCATGCGCTGCCACATCATAATGTAGATAACCGAAGGGGTCAGGCGGGGCAAGAGCCACAGCACGCGGAAGAAAAAGCCCGCGCGGCGGTCGATGTGGGTGGTGAGTACGGCGATCAGCAGTGCGCTGCTGAAATTGAACAGGGTCAGCGTGACTGCCACGTAAAAGAAAGTGTTGCCCAAAATTTTGGGGAAGAATTTATTGCCAAAGATCTTGGCGTAATTCTCCAGGCTCCAGTTAACCGGCAGCCACCATTGCAGCATGCCAAAGTTCGAGGATTTCAGGTCGGAAAGGCTGAGCACGAAGATAATGACCACCGGGATGAAAAAGAAGAGCGTGACCAACAAGACGGCTGGAGACAAGAAACCATAGGCTTCCAGTTTCGAGCGCAATCTGGCCCCAATGGGGGACGTCTCCCGCTCTGGAGTAGCAGGAGAGAGGGGGGGCGTCCCCCCCCTCTCTAGCCTGTTTTTAACGTTCATGGCAGGATGATGATCTCATCACCCAACTCATTTTGAAGTCCATCTACGACCAGATCAACAGCCTCTTGGGCGGTCAAGTCGCCGGTTTGCACCGCTGCCAGAGCTTCGTAGGTGATCGTCGAGTACGGTCCCCAGTTGGGGTTGTTGGGCAGGAAAGTGGTGTAGTCCAACATGTAGAGCACGTCGGACAGGAAGACGTCCTGCGTGTAAGCCTCATATCCGGCCTGCGACTTGAGGATACCCAGGTGGGTGCTGTTGATGGCGTGGCGGGTGTTGGCCTCGTCGGTGGTCGCTTTGGCGATCAGGGCCAGGGCCAGGTCAGGATGCTCGCTCTGGGCGCTGACCAGGTAAACCACCGGGTGCGACAGCGTGACCGGGGAACCACCCGGGGCAGCCGGGTACAAGCCGTAGCCCCAGTTTTCAAACTGGTAGTCCTGACCGCCCTTGTCCGCGGTCCACTGAGAGGCCCACTCGGCCCACTGCCAGGCGCCGCCGCCCCAGAACAGCACCGCGCTGCCCGAGACGCTGGGGTGGTAACTGCCGCCCCAGTCCGCGGTCAGGAAGCTGTGTGCACCGTCGCCGGTCAAGCCGCGCTCGAAGAACTGGTAGTACTTCAGGCCGGCCTCTGTGTCGAAGACCAGCTTGCCGGTATCGGCGTCAATGGTCTCGCCGCCGTAGGCGTAGTACAGGGCGGTGAAATCGGGGCCGTTCTTGGGCCGCATCCAGAAGCCCATGCCCGGCTCCACAACGCCGGCCGCTACGGCTGCTTCGGCTGTCTCTAGCATGTCGTCCAGGGTGAAGTTACCAGCCGCGATCTCATCGGCCAATCCGGCCATGCGAGCCTCGTCCCATCCCGGAACCTGCGCCAGCAGCGTCTTGTCCCAGTAGACTGGCCGGGCTTCGGTGTCCTGGGGGACACCCCAGCGCTGGCCCTTGTACATGACTGAATTCCACAGCGCGTCGATCACATTGTCGAATTCCGGGTAATTGCCGAGCATATCCTCCAAGGGGATGATGCGGCCGGCCTCGGCCTCGGTGCCGATGAACTCGTGGCCGGTCAGCAGGATGTCCGGCGCCTTGTCATCTTCGTAGGACAGGGCAAACTCCTGCATGATGTCGCCCCAATCGGTGTTGTCCTGGATGGTCTCGACCACCACACGGCGGGAATCGCCGGCGGCTTCCAGGTCGGCATTGACCTCGGCCACAGCGAAGAGCAGGTTGTTGCAGCGCCAGTCCTCTGTGGGGGGCTTGGCCCGGCAGCGAGCAACGAGGGTGACCAGTTCGCCGCCAGTCGGAACTTCGACTTCGACCTCTTTGATCACTTCTACTTCTTTGACGACCTCCACTTCTTTCTCGACCACAACCTCTTTCTCGACCACAACGGTCCGACGACTGTTTGCGGCTGGCAAGCAGCCAGAAGTACAACCAGAATGATCAGGCTGCTAAAAAAGAAAAGCATCTTTTTGTTGTACATGGAAAACTCCTCCGTAGGAAATAATGTATCTAAATGGGTTTTTACGTTACGGTATTCAGTGACGGATATTAGACTTTTTCGATAGTATCACCTCCTTTCTTCGTACTCTAATCCTGGGCGCGAGCTGTCGAATCTCGGACAATCAATTCTGGTTCTAAAATCTCAGAACCGACTTCACCATCGCTCCGAATGAGATCAAGTAGCATTTCGGTAGCCCTATACCCGAGCCGGTAAATGGGCTGCCGGATAGTTGTTAGAGAAGGATGGTAGTAGGTAGCAATCTCCAGGTCATCAAAGCCCACGACAGAGCAATCACGCGGCACTTGACAGCCACGCTTTTGCAGGGCATTCATCACGCCAATAGCTGTCATATCGTTGAAACAGAAAATAGCGCTTGGTTTTTCTGGCAAATCCAGCAATCGGGATACGGCTTTAATGCCGCCAATTACACCGCCATCTCCCGGCACGATTAGAGAGTCGTCTATTGGGATATCGTGTTTGCGCAATACAGAGCGATATCCTTGAAGACGTAGAAGTTCGGTGTTCAAAGGCTTGCCCTGAGAGACGTAAGCTATCCGATGGTGTCCCAACCCAACCAGGTATTCCATGGCCATTTTTGCCCCCGCTAATTTATCGGCTGAAACAGAAAATGGGTACGAGAAACAATTTATCAAAACCACTGGTACGGAGCGATTTTCTTGAGATAAATATCCTTCATCGATTAATGATCCCGCGACAATGATTCCAGCCAATCGTTTTTCGTAAAAAGAATCGAATAGTTTTTCTTCCCGCCGGCGATCTCGATAGAAACTGGATACAAATAGATCGTAGTTGTTAGCCAGGGCAACATCCTCGATGCTGGCCAGCAGGCTCACGTAAAACGGGTCCAGGTAATCGGCAACTGCCACGCCGATTGTTGCAGATCGCTGAGTCACCAAATTGCGCGCCGCCTGACTGGGGACATATCCCATACTCTTGGCCAGCTCTTGTACCTGTTTTTTGGTTTCTGTGCTGATACGGGGATGATCGTTTAAGGCGCGTGATACCGTTGATGGCGAAACATTGGCTTTTTTAGCAACATCCTTAATCGTGATTGGCACGAGAAGCCCTCCATAATCAAAAGGTGCGCAAACGTTTGCACAAACAGAGAAAAAAATACTTGCGTGTGCAAACGTTTGCATTACTATATCAAAGTGTTGTTGTTTTGTCAAGCACGCGCGTTCTACATATCAATTACACATTATTTTGATCGCTCCCTGCTTTCTTTCATCCTTACTCCCGTGCTACAAACATCATCCTGAATAATCAGACCAATAGAACATGGAGTTTTGGCTTGCCCTATGCCCCATTGGTTTGGGTTTGGGCCGTTTAGTTATCAGGATGTCTCTGATAAAGTATTTGCACACTACGGACTTATCCCGCAGGCACTCCCAGACGATGCGGCATTAGTTGATAGCCCATCGCTCGCATGATGGCATTGATATTATCCAGCCGCGGGTTGCCTTTGGCGGAGAGCGCCTTCTGCAAGCCTTGGCGGGTCATCCCGATTTCTGCGGCCATATTGGAAACCCCCTTGACGCGTGCAATCACCCGCAGGGCCGAAAGCAGGGCTGCCGAATCGCCATCTTGCGCGTAATCGGCAAAGATCTCGGTCAGAAAATCTTCGATCTCTTCGGGTCGCTCGGAAAAGTAATCAATGCTGATTTCATCGAGGGTTCGGTACTCAGGCATGGCTCAAATACTCCTTCCAGTAGGTTTGGGCCTGTTGAATATCATGGCGCTGGCTGTCTTTATCGCCGCCGCAGAGCAAGACCACGATTTGGTCGCCGTCTTCGCCAAAGTAAACGCGGTAACCTGCGCCAAAAAAGAAGCGTAGTTCGCGCACGCCACCACCCACGATCTTACAATCGCCGTAATGGCCGCTTTCGACTCGCCAAAGACGTTTGAGTATTCGCCGCCGGGTGCAGGGGTCGCGCAGACTATTTAGCCAGTCGGTAAAAGGTTCCTTGCCCACCGTGTCGTGGTAGATGATGACGGTTTTGGATGGATTGGCGTTGGACATCAATAAGCCTGCTTTCTATTGAGTATATCACAGCAAACTATAGTTTGCAACAGGGTGATCCGGCGCCATATGAGTGTTGATCTTGGGAATACGTTCTACTAATGGCGGCGGTTTCCAGTGGATGAATGAAGTAGCCAGGACAGGGTGTTTGGTTTGGTTGTGATTTATTTTCCATAGCTTTGCACCTTCGCAGCCTTGCGTTGGTAAGAAAAAACCCCAGAAGTCCACACACCATGTGAAAAATCCCGGGGTCTTTATTCCTGAATCTAATCCCAATCCTTTTTGTCTATAGATGCTATCGAAAGCATTCCTGATCACCTGACCAAATCACGGTGGTGAGGTAAGAAACTCACGGCGGTGGGCTTTATGCGTCAGGTGCGTTGCTCTTTCAAAGCCTGTCCTGCGACCGTAGGAAGTGTCGAAGGATGCAGCGCATCTGACATATGAAGGCGAGGATTGCGCACAGGCCTCCCAAGATCCCCAGGAGTGGCAAGAACTTCCTATACCAGGGTTTACTGTGTCTGACTGAACCAGCAGCGGAATGCTGATAATCTGGGGGTGGATATGATCTTTTCATGATTCATCTTTCCTGTAGCACTTGTCTCAGGAGGCAGATGGGTGATGGCGTCATCCTGGAAATTACGACAGTGGAACGACGAAGGTGAACCAACCGGACCAGTTGCTGATATTGTCCTGGTTGTCCACGGCCCTGACCCGCCAGCGATATTCCCAACCGCACTCTAAGGAGATTTCTTTTTCGGTACCGCCGATGCCGTTGAAAGGGCTGCCAGGGGCGGTTTTCCAATTGTTGTCACCCGCATGACGTTGTACTTCAATCTGGTACTCAGCGATGCCGCTAGCGTCAGAGACAGCCTCCCAGCGCAGCATAGCAGAGGCGGTGCAGCCCAGATTGCTGCCGTTGATTGGCTTGAGTGGAGTGGGTACGGGGGGCGGGGTATTGTCTTCTGTAAGCGTAGGTGTTGGGGTATTCGTGGGGGTTGGAGTCACTGTTGGAGGTAATGGTGGCGCCTCAATGATCGACACTTCACAAGTATCCGTGCTCAATGTCACCAAATCACCCCATATCCAGCATGTGCCCCCTCCATCTATGCCATCGATCATCCACCAGGAACTGTCCGTGTTGCGACCCACGACCGCTGCTGATTGTCCCTGGCCTAAAGAACTGACAATTTTGTAGTCCGAACCCGGTCCTGAACGACAATTGGCATTGTGTCACCCAGTTGCCATGGGCGGGCAGGTGATTGGAACAGTCTCTTCGGTTGGCGTGATGGTAACTAACGTGGGTGTGATAGGTAGCTCGGGTGAAATCGTCACTGTGGGTGGGGCAACCATTTCTGGTGCGACATCTCCAAGCACCCGCACAGATATCGAGGCAGGCTGGCTGATTTCCCCCTGTGTGTCGTACGCCCGAACCTGCAAGGTGTATATTCCCGGCTCAACAGGTATCCACTCCTGCCAAATTTCACAGAAATCAGTTCCTGCTTCGGTGGGAGCATCGCGGCGGTAGGCTTCACCGTTTACTGAAAGCACGATTTCAGCGATGCCCTGGCGCGCGTAGGTATGAGAAATGATGCTGATGGGTTTGCCCAAGGGAGCGGTATACCCATCACGAGGAGAATCAATCCAAACCTGAATCCGAGCCCCTTCCTCTCGAACACAGGAGAGCGTCCCCCCAGCCAAGAAGAGCAGGATCACGATGATGAGTGGTCTTTGAAATACTGGATTTCTTTTCACGGTGTACTCCTTCAAGGCACTTCTTTGGGAAGGCATATTCTGGGTTCACCGGATAATGTAAGGCCGCAGCGCTCACGGCGAATTTTATATCGAAGCCTCAGTTCTTTACTCAGAGGGATATAAAAAGCACGGGGCGAGCTCGCAGTCTTATTGAATTCCCCGCCACAGTATTAGGGCTAGTTAATTTTAGCACAAATTTATTGGGCTCGTCGTACACACAGTTTCAGCGATTTCGCAGTTCTGGCTAGAAACGCTATGAATCAGAAATATGCTTCGACTCTCACACTTTTTCTGTTTCCCGTTATGTCCACCTAGGGTATAATGTGTCCACATCAATAAAGAGGTGCCACATGACTCAAACCAGTATTCGGGATTTGAAAGCCAACTTGAGCAAGTATCTCCGCCAGGTTGAGAGCGGGAAGACGATCACCATCACCAAGCGGGGCAAACCCATCGGCCGCATTGTGCCCGAGGGAGCAACCCTGGAAGAACGCATGCAAGCTCTGGTCGCAGCCGGATTGGTGTCCTGGAGTGGTCGCAATCTTCCAGTCAGGAAACCGGTGGCCATAAATCGCGGCCCAAAAATGATCTCAGACCTGGTGAGTGAGGATCGCGATGTCGATTACCTACCTTGATACCAGCGCATTGCTCAAACGGTATGTCGAAGAGTTGGGCAGCGAAGAACTCAAAAGCTGGTGGTCCTTGATGGACTTGTTCGGGTCAGCTTTGATTACGCGTGCTGAGATGGCAGCTGCCCTGGCCAAAGCCAGCCGGATGGGATGGCTGGAGGCAGAGGAAGCACAGCGCGCCTGGAGCATGTTCCTTGAAGACTGGGAGTCGTTGGCTGTGATCGAGATCACTCCGCCCTTAGTGGCGCGAGCTGGCGACTTAGCCTGGAGCGATGGCTTACGGGGTTATGATGCTGTTCACCTGGCAGCCATGCTTGTTTGGCAGGACGCCTTGGGCCGGGAAATAACCCTGGCAACTTTCGACCGTCAATTATGGAAAGCCGCCCGGCAACGGGGATTTAGGCTATTTCCAGAAGATTTGCCGGGGATGTTGGATTAGTGGGTCAAGGTGAGCATACTTGGCCTTGATTCGGATACCCCGTAGAATCGCCAAGCTGGAACCGAACCAACAGCCTGTGGCTTGGCGATTTCAGGTTTTAAAATTGGTTTGAAGGTAATCATGATGAATATCCACAGTCTGATGGTTTGAGTGTTTATGGGACCATACTCTCATATCATATTAGCAAGTGAACTTGAAACTTATATCAAGCCAGATAATCCTCAAGAATATTACTGGGGAGCAATCGCTCCGGATATTCGATACCTTGTGGCGGGTATGAGCCGAAGCCAAACACATATTTCGCCTGAAGAAATGCTGGGTTATTTTGGTCGATACCCCCATCTAAAATCCTTTTTACATGGATATCTGGCACATTGTTTATCGGATAAATTAAATTTACCAAAAATCATTCAGCGGAAATTCCCTTTATATTGGCAAAATAATGAACTATCTTCCCAGGATTGCACAATCATACTGGAGTTTTTCAACATTCTGCGTGTAAAAACAGTCAGGAAATCTTTATCGGGCACATATAATATCGCATTGAATGCAATGGGAATAAGTGAAGAGCAAGCTACGAAATTCGCTCAAGAAATCAATCAATACATAACATCGCTATCCTTTGCTTCACTTCTTACGCTATATCAAAACCTAGGATCGGCAAGCAATGGCAGGATAGATAAATATCGCATCGCGGTTCAACAAGTTCAAAGAAAGTGGTTTCAGAAAAAACTGGTATTAATTGGTCTTCATGTTGGTAAAATAAATAGAGAGATAACATCATCGGTAAAATCAGTATTCCCGAATGATGCGGTTGACCAAGGGAAAATCCGCCCACGTTATGGTCGGAGGGATCATCGCTGACCTCGTCCTCAATTCAGAACCGAACGTGACGTTGGGTAGGCGCCAGCGAGGTACAAAAGTAGCCCTTTTCCAACCGCCCCCCTCCGAACGACGCATGAGCATTTCCATCTCACGTCGCCGTCCAGCAACCTATCGGGTAAAGGTTCTTTCGGGTCACAAATGCCCTGCCGCAATCGCATTTGTTAGCCCGTACCTTTCCAGCGAGTGTAAGTTTTCTTAGACGACAAAAAAAGTACAATATAATATGTTGATTAGAAGTGCTTCAGCGAGATATATGGAAATTGGCTTATGATGGACGATTATGAGCGATATGAGATCGAGTGCAAAAAAATCAGGGCATCAAATAAAAAGCTGCTAGATGTTTTTGCGAGCTGGTTACAAGATGCAAATCTAACCGCAAGAACAATCAAGAAGCATATTGATAATGTCGATTTTTTCATCAACGAGTACCTGCTATATGAAGATGCCACTGCCCCTGAAGACGGCACATACGACATCGGCATGTTCCTCGGATATTGGTTTATCAAAAAGGCTATGTGGGCAAGCGAATCATCGATAAGAAGTAATGCGGCGAGCCTGAAAAAATTCTATATTTTTCTACAAGAGAGAGGGGTAGTAAACAAAGAAGATTTAGAGTTTATCAAAGAGACCATCAAGGAAGAAATGCCAGAGTGGATAGCAACCTTATCACGTTATGATGACCCATCCATTACAGATATGGGAGAAGTCTGGGGATTCTGAGCCAATGATATTCGTCAAACAAGTGAGCGTGCCTAACGGTAATTTGCAGTTTCAAAGGTTAGAGTAGAACAGAGGGAAATATCGTCTCCTGATAGCCAAAGAGCGAGACCTTGCCAAAGGCATGCCTACGGCACAAGCCTCGCTCTTTATTGTAATCAATCTCTGCCTGTGGTGAAAGCAAGTGATTGCGGAATTCATAGGGAAGTGATGGTGGATGTAAGTATGGTATCATGGCCACACATGAAGACAGTGACCCTGGAAAATTACCGGAAAGATAGTCTCTATCCACGTATTGTTCGAGCAGTGGCAGGGATCCTCGAAAAGCAACGGGAAGTCGCGCCGGTAGACGTATTCGCAGCCATGGATTTTCTCCAGGTGCGTGACCTTGAAAACTGGCGCGCCGGGCGTGTGCTGTACCTGGAGAAAGTTATCCGCTGCAATTTGAGCAAGGCCAACCGCGTTCTGCGAATTTTGCGCTTCCACGCGCATGATCTGAACCTGGAACCGGTGATCAGAAATTACACCCACAAAGGCAAACACCAACGCGTGACCTTACACTTTTCAAAAACAGCCCATCCTGGCGTGGAAGAAGCCTATCGGCGTCATTTTCGTGTGTTTGAAAAAACACATATACGGTCAAAGAAGGAAATCCCTTATGGCTCGCTCACATAAATCCCCCTTGAAATTACCTCAGCGCCAGGAAACCTGGTATCTCGCTGTCCGAGAACTGCGCATCTGGATTACTCCCCCCGGCGAAGATTCGTATCGCCCATATGGTGCCTTAGTGGTGAATCTCGACCAGGGCATCATCCAGGGTTTCGAAACCTATCCATCCCCGCCAACGCCCGATCAGGTTATCGAAACACTCTTCGAAGCGATGAGAAACCGATTTCCAGGAAACTCGCAGAAACCCCACCGTCCCAAACAAATACATTTCGAAGACGAAATCCTGATTGAAGCCATGGCCCCGGCGTTGGAAGAAATCGGCGTCTCAGCTGTGTTCCAGCCAGCAGAAGAGATTGCAGATGAAATCTTAGCGGAGATGGCGGCGCATTTGATGGGAGGACCAGCAAATATCCCCGGTCTTCTTTCCCAGGAAAATGTTTCGCCAGAGCTGGTTGAAGCGCTTTTTGATGCTGCCGCCCAGTACTACCGCACTGCCCCCTGGGTGCACCTGACCAACATGCAGCCGCTGGCCATCCAGGTAGAGCCAGATACTGATCCCCGCTACGTTGTTGTGATGGGCAATGGGGGCGTTGAATATGGGTTAGCGCTGTACAAACAATGGGATGACTATATGCTGCAGTTTGACCATGTGGATAATCCAATCGAAATGCTGCCAGAAATGGGAGCACATTCGCTCTTCTTTGGCGATATCACCCAGGTGCCTTTCGAGGACCTGGATGCTATTGCTAAATATGGATGGGAAGTGATCGATGAGGAAGGCTACCCCATTCCCGCGGTCTTTACTCGGGATGGAGAAGCCAAACGGCCAGAACGCGCTGACTTGCTCTGGTACGAGACAGCCATGCTCGCCATCCCCAAATTCGCACCAGAGCATCTCAAATCCGATGATCAAGGAGACTATCACCCGGCCAGGGCTGAATTCACCATCTCAACCCACACGGGGGTGAAAAAAGTTGTGATCGAATACCCGGCCGGAGATATTCCTGTCGAAAACCGGCCTGTCGATATGCTGGATTGGGCTGAATTCGATGCGAAAGATGACGATTTCGATGTGCCAATGGGCTTTGACCGCCGCGCCATGGAAGGTTCCATGCAAATGTTTGGGAGCAGATTCGAGGACCCCAAGGAGAACCGGGCCCAGGAGATGATGTATGCAGCCTGGGAAGAACAGAACCCGGCCAAGCGTATCAACCTGGCACATCAGGCCATCGCTATCTCCCCCAATTGCGCGGATGCCTATGTGCTGTTGGCGGAAGAAGAAGCCGACACCCTTGGCCGAGCCCTGGAATACTATCAAAAGGGCGTGGAAGCTGGAGAACAAGCCCTGGGGGAAGCATTTTTCGATGAAAATGTGGGCTACTTTTGGGGCCTGTTGGAAACCCGCCCCTATATGCGCGCCAGAGCTGGTTTGGCGAACACCCTTTGGGATTTTGGAAAAAAGGAAGACGCTTTGGCCCACTACCGGGAAATGCTGCGCCTGAACCCTGGCGACAATCAGGGTATCCGATACTCCCTGATGATTTTGCTGATGGAATTAAACCGAAATGACGAAGTGGATACTCTCCTGGGTGAACACGAAGACGATTGGTCTTCGGAATGGCGCTACACCCAGGTTCTGAGAGCATTCCAAAAAGAGGGAGACTCGCCAGCCGCGCAAGAGGCATTGGAAGAAGCCCTGGAACAAAATCCCCATGTTCCAAACTACCTGACGGGGGCAAAACGGATTCCTAACCGATTGCCTGAATTAATTTCTCCGGGAAGGGAAAGCGAAGCCGTCAGCTATGCATCCACCCATCTAAACTTCTGGCGCAAGACACGTGGGGTTGTAACCTGGCTGAAAGAACAAACCCAGCCCGCCGAACAAAAACACGTAGAAAAGCCGAAAAAGAAGGCCAAGCGCGGCCGCAGAGGAAAGAAAAAGTAAGCTGATAACCTTTCTTTGCCAGTCTTGCTCTTTTTTATACCTGGTAAGCTTCCAAACCAGCTCGCATAGCCCCCTCGACGGTGCCGTCCACTTCGCCCATGCCGGGAAACATCTCGTGGTCGGCGTAGCGTTCATCGGTGTACTTAAAAATCGCAAATTCCCACCGGTTCATGTCGCCAGTATAGGTCAGGCAGCAAATCGGGATCGGTTTGCCGTATTCATTCCGCTTCAGGTAGAGGTGTTTGCCCCGGTAATGCGCCGAATAGGCAATGCCAGAATTTCGGAACGTTCTGCGATTGAAGTCGGTGATAATGCGCTCCACTTCAGTGCGTACTTCGTTGGGGATAGCTGGTTTACGTGGCATGGTGATATTCTATCATTTTTAAGTGCTCGTAGAGGTCGCCTATCGTATAATCGGCGTGATGAAAAGATATCTTCTATACTTGCTGCATGCGTATGATAGGGTCCACATGGTCGGCTGCATTTCCATGGGGATTATAACGAGATAGAAGAGGCACGTAAGGCTGCAGCGGCATCCGATATGCATGGATATCAGATTGAAGATATGGTAAAGAGGGAAGTTATTGAAAAGGGATTAGTGGGTAATCTAGCATCCAAAGACCGATAATCACAACCAGCGAGAGACAAAATCTTATGAACGACTTCATTGTTCAGCCCAACCCCCAAATCAATATCTCTGATCAGGATTTTGCCCACCTTCCCTTGTTCAACTTCCACATCATTGCTCTTGTCGAGCCTGACCCGGAAAGCTGGATGCCATTTCTGGGCGATGGGTCGAAACTCAGCTCGACCCTGGAACTCTATTCGGAAATCATCTTCGACGAACTGGACCCGGATGAACAACAGACTTGGGAAGGCGTAGAACTAGCTTCTGATGTCGTTTTCCCGCGGATACTCTGGGTTGGAGGAACGGCACTAGCGTTTTATGATGAAATTGCCGAGATTTATGCCAGGGTTGTCTTCAACCGCGACTATGAAGAATACGAGGATTTACGCTTCTATATCCAGGGTGTTGCTCAAGATCATCCCGCCTGGCGGGTGGCTGTCCTCGGAGCGATGTTCGAAGATGATGTAATCCGGGTAGCTAACGCCATTCAGGAATCAGGTTTAGAAACAACGATCATCCAACGTTACTGTCTCTCCTCGGATGCTTTTATCAACCTGGATGATTTGATTGCCTCGATCGCCAAGTTGCGGCGAAAAGGGCTGTTAGCTGATTTTCGGTTTTTGGATAAACCGCCTGAGACTGAATGATATGTCCCCACGAATTGGTAATCACATTCTCGTGAGAGATGGCTAATCTTACTCTCTCTCGCAAACTCCCTTTTCAGCCAATCACCTTTTGATTGGAATAAATGATCACTCGTTCGCACAAACTACGTGTACAGAATCTGATCGCAGTTTCTAATAATATTCCCTCACATACCCATACGCCTTCTCAAAAAGTTCCTTATCCTGATGCAACTTATACTTGAACAATGTCTTCCTGAGCGCTTTGCGCACTTCTCTTTCTCCGGCGCTGGTGGCCTGCCAGCCATCGAAGCGCACCAGGCGCACGATTTCGTCGATGTCTTCAACGACGCGCTCGACGATGATGGGGGTTTCCTCGTTGCGGACTTCTTCGAAGAGAGCGGTCAGGGCAGCCAGACCGCGGTCTTCGTCTTCTTCTTGGGGGGTGTCCTTCTCCGCATTGACCACATCACGGGCCAGGTCGAGCAGGGCTTTGAGGAAGGCGATGCTGAGCAATTGCCCGGCTTCGTGCTGCTCTTTGAGTTTCTCTAAACGCTCTGATAATTTCTTAAAGCGAGGGTTGCCCATATACTTGCGCAGGCGTTGAGCAACCTTGATTGACAGTTCTTGGGCTTTTTTGTCGGGATCGGGGGAGTTGAGCACGGCGTCGAGCAGTTCGGCGTCCAGGATGATTTCGTCGATGTCGTCGCGCACGGCTTCGACGTGGATGTTCTGGTGGATCAGGTCGATGGTCTTGGCCCCCAGCGAGTGCCAGATGAGCGCGCCGGTACCGGTGGTGGGCTGCACGGAGACGTAGACCCGTGAGAGCCAGCGGTAGTCGGTTTCATACTCGCTCAGGATCGGGTCAGGAGAGATGGCTTCCCAAAGTTTGGAGAGGTAGCTGTAATCGGCAGCAAAGGTATCACGGACTTGGTTGTTGGGCAGGCATTCCTGGGCAGCGATCAGGCCCTCGTAGCCGCTCACGGTGCGATCCACACCGGGGAAGTAGGCCAGACATTTCTGCATCGCTGCGGGGAGCTTGGTTTTCAGGCCAACGATGTCGGAGACCACCTGGCGGAAACCGGCCTCGTCAAAATCCAGCGACTTGGCGACATCATCGAAGACGCCCAGGTAATCGACGATCAGGCCGTGGGTTTTGCGGTCGCCGTAGGTACGGTTGGTTCGGGTGATGGCCTGCAGCAGGGTGTGGTCGCGCGTAGGCTTGTCGAGGTACATGGCCTGCAAGATGGGGGCGTCGAAGCCGGTGAGGAGCTTGGCGGTGACCACCAGGATCTCCAGCGGGTCGTTAGGGTCGCGGAAGCGGTCGAGCAGCTTTTCTTCAGCGTCGCGGTCGCGCTTGAGCGGACGGTAGCGCTTATCTTCGCGCTCTTTGCCGGAGACGGAGATGACGATTTCGCTGGCTTCCTCGGGCAGGTAGCGGTCGAGTTGGGCTTTGTAGAGCAGGCAGCTCTCCTGGTCGTAGGTCACCACCATGGCTTTGAAGCCGTTGGGGCGGACTTTCTCCATATAGTGGTGGGCGATGTCGGCGCAGATTACCTCGATACGGTCGGGGACTTTGACCAGCACGGCCATCTTGGCAGCGGCACGCGCCAGGGTCTCACGGTCTAGATCAGTCAGGCCGCCAGTGAGTTCGGCATAGGCCTGGTCGATGGCGTCTTTGTCGATATGCAATTCCACCAGGCGGGGCTCGAAGTGCAGCGGCAGGGTGGCCCCATCGCGGATAGACTCTTCGAAGCCGTAGCGGCTCATATAGCCGCGCTCATCTTCTTCGGCCCCAAAGGCGTAGAAGGTATTTCGGTCACGGCGATTAATCGGGGTGCCGGTCAACCCAAATAGGAAGGCATTCGGCAGGGCGGCGCGCATCTTCATGCCCAGATCCCCCTCCTGGGTGCGGTGGGCTTCATCCACCAAAACCACGAGATTCTCCCGCTCGTTCAGGACTCCCTCGGCTTCCCCGAATTTGAAAATCGTCGTGATAATAATCTTGCGGGTGTCCTGGCGCAGCAGGGTTTCCAAATCCTGGCGTGAATCAGCACTAATCAGATTGGGGATATCGGAGGCGTGGAAGGTGGCGCTGATCTGGGTGTCGAGGTCGAGGCGGTCGACGACGATCAGGACGGCGGGGTTGCGCAGGGCGGGTTGCAGGCGCAGTTTTTGGGCGGCGAAGACCATCAGCAGGGATTTGCCCGACCCCTGGAAATGCCAGATCAGCCCTTTGCGGGGGAAACCGGCCAGGACGGCGCTGCACGATCTGGTTGGCGCCCTCGTACTGCTGGTAGTGGCAGACGATTTTGAGACGGCGCCCTTCGACTCCGCTCAGGACACGTTTTTGCTTGTCGGTGGCGAAGAGGGTGAAGTGGGCCAGGATGTCGAGCACCACGCTGGGACGCAGCAGGGATTGGGCGACCTTTTGGATGTCGACCAGCCCCCCGGAAGCGAGTGCCTCGGCAGGCCGCCAGGGTCCCCATTTATCGACCGGGGTGTGGATGGCCCCATAGCGCAGGTCTTTGCCCTCGGTGGCTACGTTGAAGATGTTGGGCGTGAAGAGTTCGGGGACGAAACGCTCGTAATCGTCGTGGACTTGTTTGGCGCCATCGAACCAACTAACGGACTGGCGCACGGGGGTTTTGGCCTCTACCAGCACCAGGGGGAAGCCGTTGACGAAGAGCATCAGGTCGGGGCGACGTTCGGCGCTCCCTGCTCTAAAAGTATATTGGGTCGTGACGATGTATTGGTTTTGATCCAGATCATCGTAGTCGATCAGGCGCACGGTGACGTGTTCGTTGCCCGGCCCAAAGGGCATGGAGCGCTCGTTACGCAGCCAGGCGGTGAACTCTTCGTTAGCGCGGATCAGGCCGTCGGAACGCACCGAAAGCACGATGGCGCGCAGCTTGTAGAGCACTTCATCGACGCGGTCGGGTTTCTCGGCGATGCTGGGGTTGAGGCGGATGAGGGCCTGGTGGGCGTATTCTTCGATGAAAACATCGCTGATGCGCCGCGGCAGGCTGAGGGCGGGGACGGAATACCAGCCGACGCCTTTGGAATTGCGCCCGACAGGGAAGTACGGCGCGGGGGTTTCGCTGATCCCCCCTCTTTGAGGTGGACTGCTGCCCACAGAGCGTATCCCGGATGAAGTTCTCGACGGTGTTCAATTCATTGAACATGAATAAACTCCCGGACATCTAAACGCGATAGAGTATAATCAAATAGACCGTGACCACGCAAAACCTGGAGAAACCTGATGTTCCAGCAAATTACAATCTCTACGCAAAATGCTGAAAAGTTCAAGCCATTGCTGCGCTCTGCCTTAGTGCGGGAAGCCAGGTTGTTGGATTTTTCGATCCAGCGCACAATGGAAGCCCTCAAGGTATATGAAGAACGCTATGGCCTGAATTCCAGCGAATTCGAACGCCAATTCAAGGCCAGAGAGATCGAAGAAACCCTCGATTATCTCGACTGGTGGATGGAAATCGAAGCCTTGCATCACCTGGAAGAACAGCGCCATTCTCTTGAAGATGCCCGACTCGATTAACACTTACATCGAAGCCATCCAGGCGGCATTGCGAGATTCGCCGTTTGTCCATGAGCCAAAAATCTCGGTAGATGATCGCGGCGAAGTCTGGTTTCTGCGCGGCGATATTTATTTCATTGACAACACACGCCTACACTTTCGAGAATTGTATATCCGGCGTGATGAACCGTACAAGAAGACCTATACATATCACTACCAAAAAGCCGATGGAACGCTGATATTCCGTTACGATAACTCGCCGCATTATCCTGACTTACCCAAAGCACCGCACCACAAGCATATCGGTGAAGACGAAGTCATTTCAGCATCACCGCCTGATTTGCATAGGGTGCTGGCTGAAATCGCCAGTCTGATCGAAACATAAAAGCTCTATCCAGCAGGAGTTCAACTGCTACCCCGGCTGCTGAGAAGTCCGACTTTTTCGAAAAAGTCGGACTTCTGCGTTTTGGGCTGCTGCCCACAGAGCGTATCCCGGAGAAAGTTTTCGACGGTGTTTTCTTCAGTAAAAGACATTGCTAAACTCCAAGAGTTCTGAGCAATAATTTGTTCTTCATTTCCTGAGCCTTTTCGAAGCGGATTTCCAAAATTCCAATTTGTCTCTTCAAGACAACTAGCTTTTCAACGACTTCTGTTAGGCGCGGTTCTGGCGGTAGAGCAATGGGGATTTTTGCAACAATTTTGCTATTCAAATTTGGCATTGTGGTGCCAACAACATTGCCAATCAACCATCGAACAGCGTGAGAAGAAGCAAGAGCATGGAATACCGCTCTGGGTAAAATTGAATTATCTACTCCTACACGTAAAGAACCAGTTCCACAAAGCCAACCTTCGTTTTCTTTTTCAATGAATGCTCTTCTATCTAGTTCACCACGTCTGGGTAAGAGAATATCGTCAACTAGAACTCTATGAGTCTTTAGCTCATCCGCTTTTTCTTCAGTGATACGCGCTATATTGGACGTATCAATTTTCTCATCATTCATGTTCGCAGGCATTACAACTGGAATACCTTCTTCAACATAATCAGATTTGTGTAATTGCGCTCCAAAAGGACCTATCTGAATACCAGCTCCATCGGAACACAATTCGCGAAGCATACGAGGTGGGTATTTTTCCGGGTCAAATTCTGCTTTACGAATTGATGCTAACAAAGAATTAGCAGATATCAAACACTCCATCAGAGAATAAATAAGCTGATCTGCAGAAGAAAATACTTCCGCAATCCTGCGCTGCTCATCCAGCGGCGGCAGGGGGAATTCGTATTTGGCAAGCTGGGTCCGGTTGGTGCGCGGCGAAAGCGATCCGGCTGAAGTGCCTACGGCGTGCTCGTAAAATCCTTCCGTTTGGCAAATGAAAGGCAGCAGTTCGGGCAGCAGCACGGCAGGGTCTTTGGGTTCGAGCACGTAAATATCCCCGGAGCAAACGCCATCGAAATCCGCCACAGCGACTTTACGCTGGTAGGCGCGGCGCTTGCCGAAGAGCACCTGTCCCGGCTTGAAGTAGTTGGAGAAGGTGGTGCCTTCAGCGACCAGTCCCCAACTGCGGATGCGCAGGTCTTCGGGGGTGATGTGCTCCAGTCCGACATAGCGTTCAGTTCCCTCGGCTAGAGGGTCAGCGACGCGGTCGCGGTTGAGATTGACAACGTCGCTGAATTTGACGGTTTTCCAGCCGGGTTTGAGGGTGGAGAATGCCTGGTTCAATGGTCAGCCCAACGTAAAGCGCGTTTCAAATCATTGCAATTTTTATTTGGCAGCTTACCATCATGCTGGAGCCGTCCAACGACAATCCCCGGAGCAATGCCAAGTTGTCTGGCGAATTCAACAATCTCTGCCTTGCTATAATATTTTCCCCGAGGTTTAAACTGGCGATATTCCGATGGCGGAAGGAGAAAGTCGGCTGCAAAACGGTGTGCTTCTGCTTCTTTCTCATTGCCATCACCATTCCCCTCTATAAAAATATCGCGTTTGCCATGTTTCAAAATATGCCCAGCTTCATGGAAAAATGAAAACCACAACTGGTCATCAGTCTTATATCGGATGGATACTTGAAGCATTGCCTTAGTGGGGGTCAACCAGCGAGTTGCACCGCTGACACGAACTTTTGGCAACTGGGGCATAAAAACTACCGCCACACCTGCACTCGCACAAAGGCGCACAATTTCTTGATAAAAGTTTTCAGGCAATTGCATTGTCAAAGTGCGTATTGAATGAAGTGCGGTAATGAAACGGTCAGCATCATAGGGTTGGCAGTCTATTTGTTGGGCTTCAATTTCTCCGCGACGAATCCAGACAGAGATGGCAAAAGGATCACTTTCAAAGGCTGGAGATTTACGAAATGCTACACCTGGCTTCTGCCAAATTTCGTGCCATTGGATTGGCGAGGCAATGCCAAAAAAGCTAATCACATTGCGAAGCATCTCCACTGGATCATCACCGGCTGGCAGCCAACCAAATTCCACCATCGTTTTAATAGGGAACTGGTTTAGCCAGTCTACCTGGCCTTGTAATGAATTGCGTTCAGCTTGCCGGGCCAGACTTTCACGATAGTGCTGCTCGCGATCATTCCAAAAACTGGCAGGCGCGCCAAGTACCCGCTCCAGCCGGAGCGCAGTGGCAGGGGTTATAGCCGCTTTCCCTTTGACAATTTCATTGATCGTCTTCTTGGGACGACCCGTTCGTTCGGAAAGTTCAGCTTGTGACATGCCCCGTCCTTCAATAATTTCCAACAAAGAATCACCGGGCGGCGATACAACATCTGGCAAATATTCATTTTGAATAAACTTATCCATGGGTATCCTCTATCCCGAGTATTTCTACAACTCGTACATTCTGCCAATCTATCCCGCCGTCTTCTTTTAGCGAAGATGGATCATCAACGGGTACAAAAATTAACCGCCATGGGTGATCTAGATCGAGTGATAATTGACCACGCCGGTCACCGGATAATTCATGGCACCTGCCAGGTAGAAACTTCATCACACTGAGGGTATCAGCGGCTCTCAAATCATCCAGTCGTTGGCGGATTTTTTAGCACGCACGTTTCCTTGGCGTCTAATCAGAAGTTTTTGGTTGTTACATTCATCACGGAATTTTGGGTCTTGAAATTGAATGATCAATAGTTTCACCCTTTTAACTATCAAGCTATATTTTCATTAACGAAAAGGGTTAATGAAATTATAGCAGACTTTTCGTTAATTTTTTATGAGAACCATTGCTTTGAAGCTGGGTTGCCTATATTATCCAACATCTCTACTAATCTATCCATCTCTTGCCAAAATATGCCACCATCCTGCCCCCATTCGGCTTGAAGGCTCCCCATTTTTTGGTTATAACCGGGCCAAGAATTCCGCTGGGCGCAAAATGGGAATGTTTTCAAAAGAAACCATATCGAGCAAATCGAAATCTCCCGAAACCAGGCAATCCGCATCGCTGGCTAGCGCGGCTTCCAGGAATTTATCATCTTTGGGATCGCGGCAGGCGGTCACCTTTTGGGAGGGAATGACTAACTCCCCGCGCAAACGGATCAAGTTGACCAGGGCAGTAATGTCATCGGGATGGATATGATATTTGGTCCGAAATTTATCTCGCCCCAGCACATCAATAATTTCCACGAGCATATCCGTCGAATACAGGACCGTAAAGCGACCATCTCGCAGCGCTTTTAATGCCGCCCCAGTCGTTCCTTGAGGGCGAATCAACGCGCTAACAAAAACTCCGGTATCAATTACGGCACGCATCGCTTAGCCTTGTCGCGCTGCGGCAATATCGGCAGCGATTTCATCATCGCTGTAAGCAGCGTTGAGTTCATCCAGGCGATCCCAAACCTGATCAAAGCGTGCCAAAACTTCATTCTCTTGCATCTGTTGAAAGCGCAAATAGTCTTCGTAGGGGATCAAAGCGGCTTCAGGACGCGAGCCGCGCGTCAGCACAATCCGCGTGCGCTCGCGAGCCACCTGATCAAAGAACGAACGGAAATGACGCTGCAATTCGGTTACACCAACAATTTCTTGCATCACATGCTCCTTCTCTATGTACTTGAATACATATTATAGCATGTGTTTTATTGTGTAAAAAAGATTAGAGAGAGTCAAGCATTTCCACCAACGCATCCATCTCCTGCCAGAACTGGGCGCCACCCTGCTCCCAATCTTGCCACAACTGATGCAGGCTGCGAGTTTCATAACCTGCCTGAGATTCCCGAATCCCCGCATTTCGTTTGACATACAACGGAATAGACAGGCTGTAATCCTGTGCGGCAATGTCTTCTAGTGAAGCCACGCGGGCGAAGCCAATTTCATCGGCATAAGCCCGATAAGCATCCGCAATGCGTTTCTGATGTTCGGCTTTGATTAAGCTCATGCTGCGCTCACGGGCAATTTCGTTGACCGCAGCAATGAAAAGCACCTTGCCCTGCCGCTCTGTGGGTTTCTGGCTGCGGCAAATCACGATGCAGGCTTCCATCGGCGAGTTGTAGAACAAATTCGGCCCCAATCCCAATACGCATTCTACTAAATCGGCTTCAACTAACTTCTGGCGCATTTCAGCTTCTTCTTTGCGGAAGAGTACCCCATGCAGGAAGAGAATGGCGCAGCGCCCGACCCCACCCCCGGCCCCTCCCCTGGCAGGAGAGGGGGGAGTCATGCTCTTTAG
>JADHXE010000165.1 GCA_016783125.1 Anaerolineales bacterium | reverse complement strand
CGCACGGAACGCAAAGTACGTTTCCAACTGACGGTCACGCGCAACCAAGCGGCCATCGCCAAAGAAGAATTCAAAGCGGGCTGGCGTATCTACGCCACCAACGCACCGGCAGAACAACTTCCCCTGACCCGGGCGGTGCTGGCCTATCGGGATCAGTACATCGAAGAGAACATCTTCCGACGATTGAAGGGAAAAATCCTCTCGATTACCCCGGTCTACGTGCAGTGCGACGACCACGCCAAAGGGTTGTTTCATCTGCTAACCCTGGATGGCATCTATCCCGGCAATCCTAAACGCAGCACCGCTACGCCAACGACCGAACGCATGTTGGAAGCTTTTGACAACATCAATTTCATGTTGGTGCCTGTGGCCAAGCAAATTCACTACCAGGTCACGCCACTAACAGAAGTGCAAATGCGTATTTTGGAACTGTGGGATTTGCCCGTCACTCTGTACACGCACCTCTCTACGTAATCACCCAGGAGCCTACCCTGACACCGCAGGTGGTCGAAGGGAGTAGTGCGTCTTGACCTGTATGCGATTGTTAATGTCCTGTTTTTCTTGTTTCTATTGGGTCCTTACCTGGCTTTGATGGCTACTTCCTGACTTCTATTGTTTCGCCTTGTACAGCCTGTGACCCAATTCTGCTTTTTCGGTTTCTAAATGAGCGAACGTTCAGTAACCAGGTTGAGACAATTCATCCAAGATGCCATCTGGGAGAAAAGAACTGTCCACACAATGCAAAGCGTCCAGGAAGCGCTCCAGGATTTGTTTCAACTCAGCAACAATCTGCGACAGCTTTGGGAGGGAACGCCCGCAGGAGAGCGCTTTGGTATTGTGGACAACAGCCTCACAGCGAAGCACGCGTTCGCCCTTGGTATAGAGTTTGACGGTCAATTTACCAAAGGCTCTTTACCAGTTTCAAGGAGGTGAGGGAAAAAGCGATCAGGTCTGATAAGACTTGGAGATGATCAACATACAACACCTCATAGACGATGCGAAATGTTTCGAAGTAATCCGTGAATTGCGCTGGCCGGAAGGGATAAGATGTCCCAAATGCGGAGCCAGTACAATCAGTAAGCGTGGTTTTCACAATACGCAAGCTCATCGGCAACGATACAAATGTCGGAGTTGCAAAAAACAATTTGATGATTTGAGCGACACGATATTTGAAGGTCATCATCAGTCACTGAAAACATGGGTGCTGTGCTTGTATTTGATGGGGCTGAACCTTTCCAATCGGCAGATAGCGGCTGAACTGGATTTAGCAGAGAGTGTTGTTCAGGAGATGACAACGCAGTTGCGAGAAGAAATTGTGTCAAAAAAAGTCAACCCGGTTGACGGGTGAGATTGAAGGCGATGAAGTGTACATTGTTGCTGGACACAAGGGACAACCAGCCAAGGTAGCTAAAGCTGGCCGAAAGCCTCGGCGGCGGCGATTGAAAGGCAAACGTGGACGCGGTACTCTTGCGGGAGATAAACCACCGATCTTGGGTTTATTGCAAAGAGATGGTGATGTTGCCATCTGTATGTTACCGAATGTGTAGCAGGACACAATCAAGCCTGTGATCACGAGTATTGTCGCACCAGGCAGTTTGATTTACACCGATGAGTACAACATTTACAACCGGTTGCCCGAATGGGGTTATGAGCATAAAACTGTCAACCATTCTGCTGGTGAATATGCCCGAGACGAAGACGGAGATGGCTTTCATGAAGTTCATGTCAACACGATAGAAGGCTTTTGGTCACTTTTGCGTTCTTGGCTGTGACCTCACCGAGGAATATCACAAGAGAAATTGCCTTGGTATCTCGGTTTCTTTGAATTTATTCATAATGCTCGTCGCCGTGGTAAAGCTTTACTTCACTCACTCCTCTCTGTTCTCGTAGCTCCTTGAAACCAGGTAAGAGCCTTCAACAATTGCTCAAACAGGTCAAGCGAACCTTGGAACAGAACCAGTCTTTGGCTGAGGAATTATCGCAGACACATACCTGGCTGCGCCATATTGCGGCCTGTTTGCGGTATCCTCCCAGTTCACACGCTGACCCTACTCATGAAGAAAGCTCAGTAACCAGCTAGGAGATTGCCCAAGAGATGGAAGTGCTTCTTCAGGAATTCTCCCAAGAAGCGCAACACAAAACAGTTCTAATGCGTTTGTATGGTGCAACGAAGTATCGCTGGGAACTGTATGGCCCTGATCTATTGCACTGTTACGATATTCCTGGCTTGCCGCCGGATAATCTTCAGTTGGAGAGTTTATTCAATCGTTTGCGCAATCACCAGCGCCGTGTCAGTAGTCGTAAATCAACACCCCTACCGCAATCGGCAAATCGTAGACCGGGCCGGCTTTGCGCACCGTGGCTGGGGCCAGGTTGACCGTCACCCGTTTGCGTGGAAACATGAAGCCGGAGTTTTTTGCGGTGGCTTCGACGCGCTCGCGGCTTTCTTGTACGGCGGCGTCGGGCAGGCCTACAATGGTTGTTTTGGGTAAGCCGCTGCTGGTATCGACCTCGACTTCGACGACGACCCCATCAAGTCCAATCACGGCGCAGGAGAAAACACGGGCAAGCATGAGTCAAGTGTGGGTGGATGATAGCGAAATGTCAATATCTAATTGCGAAAAGGTTTGAGATAACAATATTTTTGCGGTCATGCTATAATTTCGATGATGTGTTTTCGAAGGGATATTCTATAGAATTACCCAACAAAGTTTGCGCACCTCGCGAGAATTTTTGAACCGCGAAGACGCGAAGTTCGCGAAGTTTTTTATATATTCTGTCTTTGCGATCTTCGCGTCTTCGCGGTGAGTTTTTTGGTTGCGGCAGGAGGCCGCTCTATGAGTATTACCCCGATACATACAATTGGATATGGCGCACGCGATATGGATGCCTTTCTGGCAGCCCTGCAATCTCAGCAGATTCAATATCTGATCGATGTCCGTACCAGCCCGTATTCCAGTTATAAACCCGAATTCTCTAAAGCAACTCTACAGAAAGCCCTGGAGACTAACGGCATTCGATATATTTTTATGGGCGATACCCTGGGAGGGCAGCCGGACGACCCCGGTTGTTATACCAACGGAAAAGTAGATTACGAAAAAGTGGCCGGACAATCCTTTTACCAGGAGGGTATTGCGCGCCTGCATGAAGCCAGCCGCCAGGGACAACGCGTGGTATTGATGTGCAGTGAGGGCAAGCCGGAGAATTGTCACCGCACGAAGTTGATCGGCCAGACGCTCACCGCGCAGGTGTTGGAAGTCCTGCATATTGACGAGAATGATGATGTCATCACCCAGAAGCAGGTGCTTCTGCGTCTGACGGATGGTCAGCCCAGTTTGTTCGGGGATGAATTTTTTAGCTTTACTTCGAGAAAGCGATACCGGAATGAGGGAGGGGATGAAAACAGGTAAACAAGTATACACGGTAGACACTGTATCACTTGCATACCTGTTTACCTTGTCTACTTTGCCTACCGTGTACTTCCCCTCCAAGTTAAAGGAAGCGAAGCAACCATGCTCAAAATCGTAACCATTGGCGTCTACGGTTTCACAGCAGAAACTTTTTTCGAGACACTGCAAACTGCCGGGGTGCAGTTCTTCTGCGATGTGCGCTGGCGGCGCGGGGTGCGCGGGGCGGCCTATGCCTTTGCCAATCACAAACGGCTGCAAGCACGCCTGGAATCTTTGGGGATCGCTTACCATCATCGCCGAGACCTGGCCCCCACCCCAGAAATCCGCCAAAGGCAAAGTGACGCCGACCGCCGCGGGCGGGTCGCCAAGCGAAAACGCGCTTCGTTGAGCGCGGAGTTTGTATCGGCGTATCAAGCTGAAATTCTGTCTGACTTTGATCCTCATGAATTTATCGCCGCACTACCCGAGGGTGCCAGGGTGGTGGCTCTGTTTTGCGTAGAGCGAGAACCGGCGGCCTGCCACCGCTCGCTGCTGGCTGAGAAGCTGCATCGGGTGGAAGGAATTGAAGTAGAACATCTTCAGCCAAGATCATAATTTCGCCAATTTGTAGTACAATGAATACACATTCGTAATACATTTATTTATTGAGAAGGAGCATCCAATGGCGAAAACGTCTGTAATTTCAGCAAGAATTAACCCTGAGTTAAAGAATAATGTTGAACAAGTCTTTCAAGAATTAGGTCTGACAGCTACACAAGCAATTACCATGTTCTATAAGCAAGTAGAACTTCAACGGGGTTTGCCCTTCATTGTCAAAATCCCTAATGATGTCACTTCGCAGGCTTTGAGAGAAGCCAGGTCTCGTTATGATCTCGAAGACTTCAACACGGTAGAAGATTTGTTTGATGACCTGGGAATTTGATGAAGATCATCCAGCGCACATCCCAATTCAAAAGAGATGTAAAGCGGATGAAGAAACGCGGGGCGGATTTCTCGACCTTCAAAGAAATCATCCGAAAGCTGGCAACTGGTGAAAAGTTAGAAGCCAGGTATCGAGATCATCTTTTGATAGGTCAATATAAAGGAAGCCGGGAGTGCCATATCAAACCGGATTGGCTGCTTATTTACGAAGTCACCGAATCTGAGTTGGTGTTGATTCGCACAGGAACGCATTCCGATTTATTCAGGTAGTTGCCCCCCTAACCCCCCAACTTTTGGGGGAACATGCTCTGCACTCTTCTCTTGGGGTCAGAGCAGTTGTTGCTGAGTGAACCGAAGTCCGGGTTGTAGCTCCCCCACGCCGTAGGCGCGCCTTTGGCGTTGGGGGCCGGGGGGCCTGAGAAGTAGAAAAAAGGACGGAAATTGTGAAAGTCGTCATCGTAGCCAAAACCCGCATGGGCAGCGGCGCCTGCATCGGGGGTTTGACCTTCGAGGGGCGTTCCCTGCGCCTGCTCGCTGCTGACCGCGCCACCAATGACCGCTTCAACATGGATTATCAGGTCGGCGAGGTGTGGGAGATCGAAACCCGGGCAGATCAGGAAATCATTCCGCCCCATGTCGAAAATGTCATCGTGCATCGCAATCGCCGAATGGGGCCTATGTCGCAGATCGATGAATTCATTGCCAGGCAGATGCCGCCTATCTCCGGAGGACTGGAAGCGGTCTTCGAGGGGTTGACACAAGCCACCAAAGCAGGCTCGCTCTATATCGCTGAACGCACAGGGGTGCCCGCGCGCAGCACCATGTTCTGGCAGCCCGATCAAGCTCTGACAAGAGATGACGATCACAAGCGCATCCGCTATCGCTACCCTACAGCAGATGGCGGGCGCACGCTGACCCTGGTTGGCTTTCAGGAGCCGCTGCCCGAAATCCCGGCGGGGACGCTTATGCGCATATCTCTGGCGCATTGGTGGCGGCCCGAGGAAATGCCCGAAGGCGAGCTGCGCTGTTATGTGCAGATTTCCGGCTGGTTCCCCGGGGAAACAGAATCACCCCTAAGTCCAGATACGAAGCTCCCTGCCCGGGCGCAGAAACAGAGCTACGCGGGCCGCGCCCCCCAAATGGATGACCTCCTCCAACAGGTTTTCGGTTATCCCCAGTTCCGCCCCCTGCAGCGGGAAATCATCACCCAAATCTTGAGCAAGCAGGATACCCTGGCAGTCATGCCCACCGGCAGCGGCAAATCGCTGTGCTACCAACTGCCCGCAATCCTGTTCCCGGGGCTGACCGTGGTGGTCTCGCCGCTGATTTCGCTGATGGAAGATCAAGTCCTGGAACTGAAAGAGTGGGGTATCCCGGCGGCGTATCTCAACAGCACCCTGACCCACAGCCAGTATTTGGAAAGAGTGGGGCGCATCAAGTCGGGCGAGACCAAGCTGCTCTACGCCGCGCCGGAGACCCTGCTGCGCCCGGAAACTATCGTCCTGTTGGAAGGCTGCCCGGTGGATTGCCTGGTGATCGATGAGGCGCATTGCATCTCTGAGTGGGGTCACGATTTCCGGCCAGAATACCGACAGCTTGCCGAACTGCGCGGGCGGCTTCCCGAGGTCGTTACCCTGGCCGTGACCGCCACTGCCACCCGGCGCGTGCGTCAGGATATCAAGACTTCCCTGGTGATTGCGGATGCCAATGAATTTATCAGCAGCTTCGACCGCCAGAACCTGGTTCTATCGGTGGATGACAAAATCGCCGCTGTGGTGCAAGCCCGGGATTTCTTGGACGCCCACCCCGGTCAGGCGGGGATCATTTACTGTGCCACCCGCGATCAGGTCGATGTGCTTACGGATCAACTTGCTGCTCTCGGCTACCCGGTCTTGCCCTACCACGCCGGCATGGATGACGAAGCCCGCCGCCAGAACCAGCGCCGCTTCCGTTTCGAAGATGGCATCATCATGGTGGCGACCATCGCCTTCGGCATGGGCATCAACAAGCCCAATGTGCGTTTTATCCTGCACTACGACCTGCCCAAGAACATCGAGAGCTACTACCAGCAAATCGGCCGCGCCGGTCGCGATGGCCTGCCCGCCGACTGCCTGGTGCTGTATTCTTACGGCGATGTCGCCACCATCCGCTATTTCATCCGCCAGGAATCCCCCAATCTGCGGCGCGGCTCCGAGCAGCGTCTGGAGTCCCTCCTGGCTTTCATGGATACGCTGACCTGCCGCCGAACCCCCTTGCTGGATTATTTTGGGGAAACCTATCCTGCCGACGGGTGTGAAGCCTGCGATAATTGCCTGAATCTACGCTCTAAGTTTGTCCGGCCCCCCGGGCGGGACGAGCAGACGACCGAGGGGGCTGCTTCTGCTCAAGTAGATTTATCTATTCCCGCGCGTCAACTCCTGACCTGTGCCCAGGAGACCAGGGAAATCTTCGGAATGATGCATCTGATCGATGTATTACGGGGATCGAAAGCCAAAAAAATTCTAAACAACAAACACGATCAACTGCCCTCTTACGGCGTTGGGGTGATGTATTCCAAAGGGCAATGGCGGCATCTCGCCGGTCAATTCGTCAGGCTGGGATTGCTCAAGCGCACCAAACTCCATGGCAGCCTCGTCGTGACCGATCAGGGGAAGGTGGTGTTGCAGGGGGAAAGTGTTTTCGGAGAAATGCCCGGGGCTTTATCGAGAACAGTTATGGTTCCTGCCGCCCAAGAACACGATCCGGATTTATTCGAGCAATTGCGCGCCCTGCGAGCAACCCTGGCCAGGGAGCGCAGCCTGCCGCCTTACGTGATCTTCCACGACCGCGCCCTGATCGAGATGTCCACCTGGTTCCCGCGCACACCCGAAGAGCTGCCCCAAATCTACGGGGTCGGCCAACGCAAGGTGGAGCAATACGGCCCGCATTTCCTGCCCGTCATCCAGGCCTATTGCAAAGAAAAAGGCATCGAGCCAATTCAGAAGACGATGGTGCTTGTGCAAAAAAGTGTCTCTCCTTCCGGCCAAAAGCGCACCGATTATGTTTGGGAGAAATATCAGGCTGGCGCACCAATCCCCGACATCGCCGCTGATATGGGTTTTACCCAGAGTACCATTCTCAAACATCTGAACAAAGCTTTCTCAGATGGCCGTCATCTGAGAATTGACGGCTTGACGGAATTGAGCGAGTTGTCGGAAGCGGAAGCAAAACAAGTAATCGAGGCCTTCGACGAATTCGGCACGCTGCGGCTGAAACCCATATTCGAAGCCTTAGATCAAACCGCCCCTTATGACCAACTTCATATTTGGCGGTTGATTTATCAGGTTTCGATGGGAGATGACGCTTCTGGGGGTTGAGAAATACTTCGCAATTGAGCAATTTCGCCGGGGGTAAGAGTTAAAATAGCCCTCTCTATACATTAAAGATTATGGGGATTCGAAGCGAGAGGAGCGTGAAAAAGGGGGAAAAGGAGCAAAGGTGGGGTTGATGGGGGTAAAAGAGCAGCAGGGTGGCTAGAAAAACGAAGCGAGAAGGGTAGAAAAATGGGTCAGGGCAGGCCAAATTAGCCAGAAAAAGGGCAAATGGTGAAGCGGAAGTGCGGAAACAGGAAAAGGTGGGGTTGATGGGTCAGCCCAAGGCAAGGGGAAATAGGCCACGCTGGGACGAGGCCAAATGAAGGCAGCAAATTGAGCCAGGGGGAGCAGCTAGGGCGGGGGTGTCGACAGAGTAGCTTCCCGAACCAAACGAGCCAATGTGGTCAAATTGGCCCAGACATCAGCCTGCATGATCGTAGCCCGCCCGCGTGCTTGACCGTAAACGGAAAGCCGCTTGAGCCCCCAGTGTTCCAAGGTGGCATTGCGCCCTTCAGATGCGTTGCGGGGACGATGGTAGAGTCGCTTCCAGGCAGGACTGCCCACCAAGACATCGCGCACCAGACGTATCGAGCCATCGGCAAAGCGTTCACCTACATTGATGATAAGGCCGTGCTGGTTGTCAGAAGAGAGATGAGGGCAGTCCATCGGCGGTTGGGGAACCATCTCCAGAGCAACATCCGGTTCTGCGCCCTGCTGACAGAGACGATTGCAGAAGTATTTGCGGCGTTGTCGTTCTGGGTCGTAACCATTGGAGATGAGACGATAGCCGAAAGGACAAAGCGGACGCCCTTTGTCATCATAACCACGCAGCAGCCAATTGAAGGGGTCTTTGTCCGTATCGTGAGTGCGCAAGTCAATCACGCGCCGGGCGCGCAGATCATGGTAGACGGTCTGGAGGATCAAGGCTGTCCCAAAGGCGGCATCGCCCGAAACGACATCCACATTCAAGGAAGGATACCAACCCAGCAACTGCTTGTAGAGGGCGGCCACCGGCGGCGGTTCGGGTTGATTGGCCGGATGGAAATCATCAGCCAGAACCACATGGAAGCGGCGGTCAGGGTCAACTAGCAGAACCGGGAGAGAACGATAGCCGTAAACAGCACGGCCGCGGCCTTTCTTCTGCTTAGTCGGGTCAGTTGATTTATTGGGACTGCTCTTAGGCTGGTTGCGTCCCGAGTAGACAATAAACCGCGCTTCGGCATCGCAGGGTGTGGCGGAACGGCAGGCGGTGACGCAAGCGGGGGTGTCGCAGTCACAGCCTTGTTTGCCTTTCTCTTGAGCCGGACAGGGGCGCAGCATCTCCGGCGAAATGGGTTCATAGCAACTGGCTTGCACATGGGCACAGCGCAGGCGAGAAGCGGCAGAATGCAGCATTCCATCAGGACAAATCTGCGCCTTTTCCCAGGCCTGAGGACTGATGATACCGGCATCTCGCAAGAGATGGACGGATTGGGCGATGAGTTCATTGAGACGTTGTCGAGCGATCGTTCCCGCCTTTTCTTCACCCAGGATAATTGGATTATCATCGCAAGGGGAGTTTTGACCCAAGGTGGTGAGAAAATAGCGCATTCCCCCCTCCGTGGGATAGAAGCCCTCTTCAAAGCCAAAAATGGCCGCCAAGTCAGCGTAGCGAGGATCGGCCAACTTTCGCAGCGTTTCTGCGCGGCTCCACTGGTTGGTCAACTGCCAGCCGAACAATAGAAACATAGAGACCGGGTCGAAGGGTACCTGGCCACAGGCCGTTCCCCAGCCTAACAGTTGAGCCAAAACAGGACGCAGACCGCTGAAATCGATCAGGTAGAGCAGGACTTCAAAGGATGAGATGTATTCCCATACGGCTGGGTCGGTCAGTTTCTCATAGCCCGGATAATCGTAGTGGGAACGATACTGCATTTTGGGCGAGGGTGGGGTATTGGGCGGTGTCGGCCATGTCAGGGGCAGTCTGCCTTGCAAGTTGGCAAAGTGGATGCACTCTACCAGATCGGCATCTTGGATGCGAGTTTGGGATGGAGAGAGATGGGAAATGGTCATCGTCGCCCTCCCCGGCGTTGTAACCAGACTGCCGTCTCGGAAGCCACAACCTGGTAATCTGCTGGCGACTGCTTGTCCAGTAAGCTCCGCAGTTGGTAGCTGAGAGCTGGTTGACGCAAGCGCATCAGGGCTTCCTGGTGCAATTGGTGCGCCCGTTGTTTCGTGATGCCCATTTGTTCGCCAATCTCACGAAAAGTGACTGGCTTTTGCCCCTCCCAACCATACCGGAAATACACCACCTGTTGTAACCGTACCGGTAATGCAGCTACAGCCACCTGTGTACTGGCCTGGATCACCTTCCTTTCCCACCGCCGGTCTGGCTCTTGTTGCTCGTCTGTTATCGTCTCGCTCAGGGGCAATCGCTCTTCCCCCTGATGGTACTTCTTGACAGCCGCCCAAATTGCCCGCATAATGGCTATCCAGGCGTAAGTGGAAAAGGCTGTCCCTCGTTGGCGATCGTACCCCATGATGGCCCGCCACAAGCCAGTCCGGCCTGTGTGCAGCGCTCTCTCATAGGGTAGATCGCCAAGAACCTGCTGACGCACGACCGCATGTACCAGGCCGTCGTGTTTGCTCATCAACTGGTTCAGACTCTGACGGCAACCCCCTTGCGCTTGTTGCCACTCGGTGGTCTCGGTGTTTGGACTGGGACCACCTTCCTTTGTTTTTCTATGCTTCATAGGGCACCTCCTATCTGGTTGAGATACCCTATGCTAGCTAATTATTGAGTTTTTGCTCTGGGGTTGATTTACTCTTTTTCTCTCGCTTCGAATCCCC